>JABJQI010000115.1 GCA_018663485.1 Opitutia bacterium | reverse complement strand
CGTTGGCTACACCAAGAAGATCAAAGCTTTTAAGCTACTCTCCATCGCTGGCGCCTACCACCGTGGCGACGAAAACAATCGGCAGCTGCAACGCATCTACGGCACGGCCTTTCCCAGCAAGCTCGAGCTGACTGAATACCTCGAGCGCCTCGAGCAAGCTAAAGCCCGCGACCACCGCAAACTGGGTAAGGAACTCAAGCTGTTCCACATCGACGAAGCCGTCGGTGCGGGCCTGACGCTGTGGACGCCGAATGGCGCAGTCATCCGCCAGGAGCTGCAGAACTTCATTTCCGAAGAACTGCGCATGGCGGACTACGATCAGGTCTTTACCCCACACATCGGCAAGCTCGGCCTGTACCGCACATCCGGGCACTTCCCGTATTACAAGGACTCGCAGTTTCCACCGATCGTCGACCCAGGCACAGTCGAGCGCCTCGCAACCGAAGGTTGCTCGTGCAGCGACCTGTCTAATCAGCTCGATTCGGGCGAAGTCGACGGCTACTTGCTCAAGCCGATGAACTGCCCGATGCACATCAAAATCTTCGACAGCCAGCCGCACTCCTACCGCGACCTGCCGGTGCGCCTCGCTGAATTTGGCACCGTGTATCGCTGGGAGCAGTCCGGCGAGCTCAACGGCCTGACTCGTGTGCGTGGCTTCACTCAAGACGATGCGCACCTATTCTGCACCGAAGATCAAATCGGCCAAGAAATCAAAGGCTGCCTCGATCTGGTCAAGCTGGTGTTCAACACCCTCGGCATGAGCGACTATCGCGTGCGCATCGGCCTGCGTGATCCCGATGCCACTAAATACGTCGGCGATGCCGCAAAGTGGGATAAGGCCGAAGAGGCGCTGCGTGAAGCAGCCCAGACACTCGGCGTGGATTTTGTCGAAGAACCCGGAGAAGCCGCATTCTACGGTCCAAAGATTGACTTCGTGGTGAAGGATGTGATCGGCCGCGAATGGCAACTCGGCACCGTACAGGTCGACTACAATCTCCCCGAGCGCTTTGACCTGAACTACATCGGCGCCGACAATGAAAAGCACCGCCCCGTGATGATTCACCGCGCACCGTTTGGCTCGATGGAACGTTTCTGTGGTGTATTGATCGAGCACTTCGCCGGCAGCTTCCCGACCTGGCTTGCGCCCGAGCAAGTCCGTATTTTGCCAATGAACGACGATCTGGTGCCGCAGGCACGCGAAATTGAAAAGCTGCTCAAAGCCGCCAAGATCCGCGTCACCGTCGACGCCATCGCCGACAAGCTAGGCGCCAAGATCCGCAAGGTGCACATGGACAAGGTGCCAAACTTCCTGGTGCTCGGTAAGCAAGAAGCCGAACAAGGCTTGGTCAAAGTCAACTCGCGTGCCAACAAGGCCCTCGAAGGCCTGAAGACGCCAGCCGAATTCATGAGCGAACTATTGCAGAACATCGCCAACAAGACCTTGCCAGACCCGAAAGAAGAAACGCCCAAAGCATAAACGTCGAGCCGACGAGCGCCCTGGCTTAGGCAGTGAATCTTTTACCAACAGCGTGATCAGAGCATAAGCTCCGAACACGCTGTTGTATTTTTATAGGCTCAATTGGCTTACAAATTGCAATCGGCACGAAATCAGCTCAACAGGGTCGCATGAAACATTATTTAGCTACTTTGCTCGCTGTTTTCTCTGTCATTACAACTGCCAGTGCCCATACCACAGGCCACGCGACTGAAAGCGCGCAGACAGTCCAACATATATTCACATCCCCCGATCATCTCTTAATGCTCGGCTCAATTTTATTCGTGGCTGGCGCATTTGGGTATAAGCGGCTGCAAGCTCGCAAAATTTAAACGAGCTGCAAGCGCATCAAATTCACCTCGCAATGATGTTGTAATAATATCGACCCGGCGAAATTCAAAGTTCGACGTTCGGCCTTCGATGCTCGATGCTATCATCATGGAAGACAGCACACCACTCTCTAGCGCAGAAAAGAAAGAACTACGCGGCATCGGCCAACGGCTCAAGCCGCATCTCCACATTGGCAAGCAAGGCCTCAGCTTGACTGTTTCGAATGAGATCGAGACCGCGTTGGCGAAGAATGGCCTGATCAAAATCCGTTTTGAAGCAGATCGTACTCAGATCAAAGAATACTGCGAAGACATTGCCAAGACACGAAGTTGTGAGCACATCGGTGGCGTTGGTAAGACCAGCATCTTCTTCCGTGAAATGGCCGAAGAGATCAGTCAGTAGTTTAACCGAATCAGCTTGGGGCTTGCTCTTTCCCGATGACGGCATGCCGAAAGGCCTACCGGCTTTTTATGTCACGATAGCAAGTGGTACGTAAGCGCCACAATGGCTCGATACAGCTGACAACCGTGACACCGACGAAGTAGATGGTATTTAGTGATACACTAGATTACCCCAAAAATAAGATAAAAGGGATCGAAATTACTAGGCTAATCGCTGCTATTATCGCACAGAAAGTTACCTGTACTAAGAATCCCATTGCAGAACCTATCGGCTTTTTACGCTTGGTGTTCATCCAGCGACCAAAAAGTAATATACCCACTACAAAAAGCATGCCCCACTCCAAGAGGCGACCGTATACCTCAGCGCTTAAAAATTGTGAACCCAATACATTTTCACATAAAAAGTTCACGGCAATGTGAAGAAAGAATAAAACAAACAGGAGCGAGTAAGCTTTCCTATAGCGCAGATTCCTGTGGCAAACCAATCGATAAGCCCACTGCAAGACCACTGAGGCGATCAACAATGCAGACGCTACTGCTGGCAATTCTACATACCAAGGAAGACTAATATATAACATAATTTAATAAGTGATATTGGATCATCCATTAAAGATTTAGTCTTATACGAATCTAAAAATAGTTAATCAGGTCGTTTCACTTTTTTTTAACAGCTACTTTCACTTGCGGTAGCCACTGCCGTGATCCAACATATTTGAATGTCTGATTATAAAACCGTCCAGGAGCTCAAGGAGATCGACGTCAACATAGCCGCGCTTTTCCGCTGTATTCTGATTCTCCGCCGCAAGACGACCAAGACCGCAAAGAACGGCAACCCCTTCCTCAGCGTTGAACTGGGCGATGGCAGCGGCAGCTTTAATGCCAATTGCTTTGGCGATTCCGATGTATTCAAGGCACTCGATCCAGTCGCGGAAGGCTCAATCGTGCGCCTCGCCGGTAAAACTGAATATTACAGGGAACGTTTCTCGCCCAAACTACAAGCAGCCGAAGTCATCGAGGCCGAAGAGGCCGAAGCTGAAGGCATGATGGCGAACCTGGTGGAAACGCCCCCAGAATCCGAAGAGGAGCTATGGTCACACATTCTGGAGGGTGTCGAAGCGATCGAACACTCCAAACTCAAAGAGACCGTGCAACGTGTGCTCGACGAGTTGGGCGAACGCTTCCGCAAATGCCCCGCCGCCGTCAGTATGCACCATGCTTATTTCAACGGCCTACTAGAGCACACCACCCACATGCTGCGCGCCTGCCGTGCTCTACTGCCCCTCTACCCTGAAGTCGATGCCGACCTCGCAATTGCAGGAATCATTCTGCACGACATGGGCAAACTTGAAGAATACGAAGGTGAGTTTGCTGCCAAAGTGAGCCGCATCGGAATTCTGCAAGGCCATGTTGTGATTGGGTTTCGGATCGCCCGCAAAGCGGCCATTCAGTCCAAGCTCAATGCTGACCTCACCGAGCGCCTCGAACACATCATTCTCAGCCATCAGGGTGAGAAAGAATGGGGTGCTGCAGCGATGGCTGCGACACCCGAAGCAGTCTTCGTCTCAATGATCGATAATCTCGACGCCAAGATGGGCATGGTGCAACGCGTGCTGCGTAACACACCAAAAGGTGAAGCCTTCTCCGATCGACTGATGGGCCTCCAAACTCGCGTGTTGGTGACACCCCCCGACAAGAGCTAAAGGCTAACGCTGGCAGCTCGGGCAGTAAAAACTATTTCGCTGCCCAATCGTTACAGAGCGGATTGGCGTGCCACAGGTCTGGCAAGGTTCACCCGCCTTGCCATAGACCTTCAGCTGCATCTTGAAATAGCCAGGCTTACCATCGGCACCGAGGAAATCACGCAGCGTCGTGCCGCCTTGTTCGATCGCGTGAGCCAGTACGGTTTTAATGTGGTCGCCCAACGCCAAATAGCGTGCACGACTGACTTTACCGGCGGCTCGACGCGGATCGATACCCGCCATGAACAGCGCCTCATTGGCGTAAATATTACCCACACCGACCACCACAGCATTGGTCATAATGAAATTTTTCACCGCGACTGTGCGGCCACGCGACAGTTTAAACAAGCGCTCGCCATCAAACGCATCCGACAATGGCTCAGGGCCCAGACCTTGCAGTAACTTCAGCGGCTCTTCATCAGCTCCCTGCCAAAGACAGGCACCGAAACGACGCGGGTCATTCAGCCGTAGGCAATACCCACTCTCCAAAATGATATCCAGATGATCATGCTTCAAGACTGGTTTAGCAACTGGTTGCACCGTCAGACTCCCTGACATGCCCAAATGCAATACAATCGTGCCGCGCGCCGTATCAAGCAGCAGATACTTCGCCCGACGCCGCACTGCGATCACAGGCTCACCAATAGCAAGCTGAACCGTATCAGGAATCGGCCAGCGTAACTGCGGGTGGCGGACGATAATCGCAGAAATTCGACGGCCCTCGACATGCGGTGCAATACCACGACGCGTGGTCTCAACTTCAGGTAATTCTGGCATCAATCTAGTCTACAACTTAATCGCTGATAAAAACAAACTAAGATAATATTTGGTCACTATCTAATTAATACGATGACGAAATACGAACGTCGTCTCCGTCACGGTAAAAAGAAGTCTTCAATCTCTTCGCCGGCGACTTCTAACGACCTGCTTAGGCCAGCCAAGCGCTGCCCACAAAAAGCCTGCCCCCAGACTCGCGATCAAGCTTTTTTGTAAACTGAACTCAGGGCGAACTACTCAGCGCTCTTCAACGGCTTCAAGCTCGGGAAGAGGATCGTATCGCGGATACTTTCGGCTCCAGTGAGCAGAATGATCAAGCGATCGATCCCGAGGCCCATGCCACCTGCTGGCGGCATGCCGTGCTCAAGTGCATTGAGGAAGTCAGTGTCCATATCTTGCACTTCTTCGCCAACCTGCTCAACAAACATCTTGCGCTGAATGATCGGGTCATTCTGCTCAGAATATGCAGGCGCGATCTCTTGACCGTTAATGCACAACTCAAATACATCGATCGTACTATCGTCGTCGACAGTTATCTTCGCTAATGGGCACAGCTCCTTCGGAATATGCGTCACGAAGGTCGGCTGAATCAAAGTCGGCTCGATCAGTTTCTCGAAGACATTGTTGGTGATCTCGTAATCTTCAAGTTCTCCATCGACCTCGATGTTCATTGCGCGGGCCTTCGTAAGCTTCTCGTCGCGGCTATGGCTGAACCATTCGGTATCGCCAGTTGCTTCAATGATGAGATCTTTATACTTCGCTTCACGCCATTCACCATCGAGATTGATAGTCGTGCCGTCAGGACGAGCGATTTCGAGGGAACCAATTACCGTTTTGGCGACGTGCTGGATCAATCCTTGAGTGAGTTCCATCATGCCACGGAAGTCGGTGTAAGCCTGATAGAGCTCCAACATGGTAAACTCTGGATTGTGGCGACGAGACAGCCCTTCATTACGGAAGACACGGCCGATCTCGAACACACGATCCTCCCCTGCAACGAGCATACGCTTGAGGTAAAGCTCCAGCGCAATCCGCATGTAGAACTGGCAATCCAATGCATTGGAATGCGTGATAAATGGACGAGCCGCGGCACCACCTGCCACGCTTTGCAGCATCGGTGTTTCGACTTCGGTGAAATTGCGATCCCATAGATACTTACGCATCTCTTGGATAATCTTCGCACGATGGCGGAAGCGCTGGCGTGACTCTTGATTCACAATCAAGTCGAGATAGCGCTGACGATAGATCTTATCATCGTCCGTCAAACCAGCCCATTTTTCAGGAAGCGGACGCAGTGCCTTAGACACCAAAGTGTAACTCGCCGCACGGACAGTGATTTCACCCGTCTTCGTTTTGAACAGCTTACCTGTGACACCGATGATGTCGCCGAGGTCCAGCATCTTCTTGAAGTATGTGTTGTATTCGCCTTCGGGTAGTTCGTCCCGAGTCACATAGCACTGAATCGGGCCTTCGCTGTCTTGAATCTTAATGAAGCTCGCCTTGCCCATCACACGAAAGACGGTGATGCGACCAGCGACAGACACCTCTGCCTGCGCCTCATCGGCAGCGCCTTCTTTATAGAGTTTGACAGCCTCGCCAGATGTATGCGTTTGCGCGCAATTTGCCTGAAAGGGATTACGCCCTTCCTGGCAAAGATTCTCGAGCTTTTGGAGGCGGACTGCATAGAGATCATGCGAATTGTCCTGGTTGGCTGTCTTGTCGATCATAACGAAAGCAGGCGAAAATGCGTCAGCGCCCCGAAATGGCAATTGTAAATTACCCCTCCCGCAGAAGTCTCAGTTTGTGAAAAATCAAAAATGAATTTGCATGAATAATCATTTGAGCATAAATTATAACTCATATGAGTCAAAAAAAGAATGTCGATAAAATCGTCGAAGAGCCCACCGTCGTATATGGAACCACAAGCAGCTCAGCGGTAGAGACGGTCGAACGAATCCGAGAAGGCTTACCCATGGTCGAGTTCGTCGCGCTCCAAGCACTGCTCGGGCTCCGCGCTGAATCGCTAGCGCAACACCTCACAATCTCTCGCAGCACCCTCGTGCGTCGCCGTAAGAGCGGTCGCCTCGACATGCAGGAGTCCGATCGGCTACTACGCTACGCTCGGCTGTATGCTCGCGCCACAGCAGTACTCCAAGATGATGACGCCGCCAGAGATTGGCTGAGGCAACCTGCCCGTGCGCTAGATTTCATCTCGCCTTTGACCTTTGCCGAGACTGAGGCAGGAGCCCGTGAAGTAGAGGCTCTCCTCGGGCGAATCGAGCATGGGGTCTTCAGCTAAGCCATGATTACTGCATGGCGCATTGTTCCACTGGATTGGGCAGACTCCGCTTTTGATGGCGAAGGCGCACGGCTCTATGGCGGACGTTGGAATAGCCCGGGCCGAGCGGCCGTCTACCTCGCTGACAGTCGAGCACTTGCGGCACTTGAAGTGCTCGTGCATCTAAATCCGTCGATGACCTCGCTTCGCTATCAGATGATTGAAGTCTCCTTTCCAAAGTCGCTCGTGCAAACAGTCGATAGTGAGCTACTCGCTACTGCCCTCGCATCACCCTGCGTCCGCCCAGCAACTCAGCACGTAGGCGATGCGTGGCTGGGCGAAGCTGGTGCGCCCGTGCTACAAGTCACCAGCTCAATCATCATTGAAGAGCCGAACTACGTGCTCAACCCAAAACATCCAAAATTTGATCACATTACAATCGGAGCCTCTAAGCCCTTTACTTTCGATCCACGGTTAATGGGCTAAAACACAGAGTTGACCGTATTATCATTTTTTCCGCTTTCAGTCTTTCGGCATTTCATCACCCTTCCTTCAAATGACTTTGATCGAATACGTCGCGCTCAGCATCACCAGTCTGATTTTTCTAATCGGACTCGCTACTTCACTTCTTCCCATTATACCAGGTAACCTAATCGTATGGTCGGGCGTGGTGACACATAAACTATGCATGGGCAACGACTCAGTGGCTTGGAAAATCATCATCATTACTGGCGTCATTACCCTGATCGGTCAACTTGCCGATTTTGTACTGGGCGTCTGGGGCGCACGCAAATTCGGCGCGTCATGGAAAGGAGCAGTCGGTGCACTGCTCGGCGCGTTTATCGGATTCTTTCTACCACCCCCACTTTTCTGGTTGATTGCCGGCCCCGTCATCGGCGCCATCATTGGCGAGCTATTCGCCGGGCGCACTTTCAAAGCGGGCAGTCAAGCAGGCATCGGTACTGTCGTCGGCGGCATCGTGGCCTTTGCCTTAAAATTCGGACTGAGCGTCTGCGTGGTTACTATCTTCTTTCTAGCGCTATAGATGCGTTTACGAATCAGTCCAAGGTTTCGCAAACAAGAGACGTAAACTATTCAAACACACCACAACGGTGCTCCCCTCGTGCGCAAACACACCAACACTCAAAGGGATCCAACCAAAAATCGCGGCTGCCACCATTAGCAACACTGTACCCAGCGCAATTGTTAGATTCTGCCGTATGATCGATCGGGCACGATAACTCAAATCAGTTGCCGCGAGATAGTTTTCGATCCGATCCTGCATCAGCACCACCTCACTCTGCTCCAAAGCCGCATCACTTCCACGCGCCCCCATCGCCACAGAGACATAAGCAGCGGCTAAACTCGGCGCATCATTTACGCCATCGCCCACCATTGCCACTTTGTATCCGTCGTTCGAATACTCAATAATTGCTTCAACCTTACCATCAGGCGTTAACCCAGATCGCACTTCCTCAATTCCGAGCTCGCGGCCAACCGATTCCGCAGCGCCGCGGCGATCACCAGTCAACATCACAGTGCGCACGCTCATTGCCTTGAGCTTTTCTAGAATAGGTCGCGACTCCGTGCGAATCTGATCTTTTAATAAGATGCGCGCAATCAGATCATCTTTTAAAATCCAGTTCTCCGAAAATTCAGGCGCCGGCTCTGGCACACCTTTGATCCACTCCGCCAGAGGTCCCTCTGCAAGTAACTCACGCCGACCTAGCACACACAGCGTTTCCCCTTCGCGCCCCTGCACTCCCTTGCCGCTCATGGCTTGAAAGTCGTCAATGACGCGTGGTTTCAATCCTTGCGCTTTCGCATATTTTTTAATCGCACGCCCAATCGGGTGCGAACCATGCGACTCCAGAGAATACGCTAGTTCGGCCGCATCTCGCTCACGCCCGGGAGGGAAACTCTCAACCGAATCGACCTCCATCTCACCGGTCGTCAGTGTGCCGGTCTTGTCCAGCGCCACCAAATTCACCTCCGCCATTTTCTCAATAGCCGCGCCACCTCTAAATAAGATGCCATGCCGTGCACCCCATGCAATCGCGGCGAGAATCGCTGACGGGATCGATAGCACCAGCGCACACGGACTCGCGACAACCAACAAAGTCATTGCCCGATAAAATGCCGAAAAGCCCGCCTCTGTATTCGCAAATGGGGCGATGCCAAAGCCCAGCCACCACACAAAAAACATCACAGCAGTCAGAGCCAAAATCCCGACAGTATAACGCGTGCCAAACTTATCCGTAAATCGCTGACTCGGCGCTTTCAAATGCTGCGCCTCACGAATCAAGCGAATCACCTTCTGCAGGGCACTTTCAGCAACTGGCCGTAAGGTCCGCGCATCCACCGACCCCCACAAATTGATCGTACCGCTAAACACCGAGTCGCCGATGAATTTCGGAACAGGGTTCGCCTCACCCGTCAGATTCGACTCATCCGCCGCACTCTTGCCTTTGATCACCTCCGCATCGACGGGGAATTGCGCACCCGGCTTCACCACCACAACATCGCCGACGTTAACCGCAGACACAGTCACCTCACGTTCGCCGCCCGCAGCGTTTCGAATCGTGGCAGACTTCGGAGCCGCATCGAACAGACTATTGATTTCACGCCGCGTCCGATAAAGTGCATAATGCTCCAACGCCCCTGAGAACGAAAATAAAAATAGCAACAACGCGCCTTCTGCCCACGCACCGATCAGCGCCGCTCCGACCGCAACGGCTAACATTAAGAAATGAATATCCAACTCCCCTCTCGGCAAACCGACTTTTGCATCTTCAAATGCATCCCACCCCCCCGCAATCATCGCGCCGATGTAAAACAGCACCGACACCCAAGTCGGTGCTGCCGCCACAGTCGAAACCATAAATCCCGACAAACCGAGTACCGCGCAACCGCCAGCCAACAATCCAAGCAACCGCCATTCCTCGCCCGTCTCTTCTTCCGCTTCCACCGCATCGGGCCAATTTAAATCCCGCCAATGCCACAGTATCGGCGCCGTTAAACAAGTCGGCTTCTGCAAGTGAATTGCACCGCCCTCTCCGGCCTCAATCGTAACACCCACTGCCTTGCTGGTCTCGGCTTGTGAATCTATCAATCGGATAGTCTCAGCGAGGCTCGCCTGCAACACCTCCAGATCCACAGGACCCAACGTCGCGATCGAAACGCTTCGATGCTCCGAATCCACGCGCAGCGCTTCCACCGAGGCATTTTCGTGCAAGAATCGGGCAAGCCCGGCAGCCCAACTCGCCGGTTTAATATGCTTTTTTTCTGAACCCATACGTTATTTAGAATTATTCTAAATAAGTAACTCTGCAAGCGAGAACCCATGATTATCTATCGCTTACAAGGTAACAATACACACATAGCCGAATCAGACTTGGATCTTTAGGGAAAAGCTCTGTCGCTTCCACTAATATTGCAGACAAATCCTGATGACTACTGATGGAAATAACCGAACATTTCCTATAATATTCATCTACACTGTAGATGCCATTTTAATCAAATCAACAATCTCTTCGTCATCACAATCCAACAGATCCAGATTGGTTTTTTATTAAAAGCCGCCACCAGCCGATTGAAGCTTAGCGAATACACATCTCATCGAGATCACGGTCTTCTCCATAAAACAACCCAACACAAGCGTTTCTTCAGTAGTTAAAATCAACACATTTTCGCGTTCGAGGAATCCCATCCCATCAAGTCGCAAAAGAAAGTAGCTCAATGCACCGCAGAAAGGGAGTTAGGCAATCGTATTTTCAGAATCATCAACAACCTCCAAACGGCGAAACTTCTTTACTAGGATCCCGTGGCGTGGTGCGCAGAACAGCACGACAGTAAAAATGACGCCGGCCATAACAGCCATCATCCCTGAGGTTGACGTTGCATCGACGACCAATGGATCGAAGCCCATCCAACCTGGCAACAGGATTGCAGAGATATGCCCGAGCACTGCGGCAATCACGGCCAGCACGACGCTAAGAATCACCATTATATTTAAGCGGTCGGTTAGTAGATGCGCCGCGGCGGCTGGCACGATCAACATTGCGATAACGATGATACTGCCAACTGCTTCAAATGCTGCGACCGTCGTGATAGCGACTAGAGTCATCAGCAGATAGTGAATCAAATTCGCATTGATGCCCATCGTTGTGGCGAGTTCCGAATCAAAAGATGAGATGCGCAATTCTTTAAAAAAAAACACCACAAACAACAAGTTAACCAAACACACTGGCCCCAAAACCAGCACCGCGCGCGGCACTTCCCAAACGGATCCAAACAACTGCGGTCGCCAAACGACATCGAGCGGTGTCAGCTCAATCGCACCATACAGCACACAGCTCGCATCGAGATCGACATGATCCGCAGCCTGCACGATCAGCAACAGCCCAAGTGCAAACAATGTGGTAAAAACTATCCCCATCGATGCACCTTCATCGACCTTGCCAAAACGACTGACCCACTGCGTGAAGATAGCCGTCAATACACCCACGACTGCCGCACCGATAAACATCGTCAAACTCGCACGCGCACCAGTGATTAAGAACGCAATCGCAAGACCTGGCAGCACCGCATGACTGATGGCATCGCCCATCATACTCATTTTGCGCAGTACCAAAAAGTTGCCCAACAGTGCGCACGACACCGCCGCCATAATGCCGACCACCACGATCCATGTATCAATTGAATACCAAGTCATAGCGTCGCGGTGAGGTTGAAAGTGGTAGTGATAAAAAACTTCATTGCTAATTGCTCCGCCATCTCGGACAGAGCTCGGTCGTGATTCGTAATTCCTAATTAAACATCAGTCTCCAGGCGTGATGGGGTGTGGACTTGCAGGGACTTCGAGTCCGCTCGCCGTGCGCAGTTTAATTAACTTGGCTTCCAAGAGTGCCACCAACTTCTCGCCCAGTACATGCTCCACGGCATCCGCATCGCGATCGACTCGGCTGGTTGCCACATCAGCATATTCGATCAAATACAATTCCCATAGCCGGTGATTACGCGTGACCAGAGCAGCTGCCTCCAGCCCCGCCTCTGTCAACCAAACCGCATCATCATCGCTCACCGCATCGATCAATCCGTTGTTATAAGCTCGCCGCAAACAGCGCCGTAATTGCCCATCACTCCACGTGCGCCGGCCGCGCAGCTGGCGAAAAGGCACCGCGCGAATACTCACACCATCCATGCGCGGACCATCGGCTTCCAAAATTTCATACAACGCACGGAGTAAATGTTGGCGGTCCACACTTCGCTTCAAATTCAACTGACGCATAAAGCGCACCAGCACGCCTCGCTCGTTACCAAACAGCATACTAAATAGAAACAGAGTCGCTGCCACTAGTACGATCAACGCGCCCGCAGGCAAATTTGGGATTAAAGCACTCACACTCGCGCCTAGCCAGCCGCTGACACCACCGATCACAGCAGAAAGCAGAAGCATTTGGTCGAGTCGCTCCGTCCAAAACCGCGCTGCCGCTGCTGGCGTGATCAAAAAAGCAATAATCAGAATCAAGCCCACTGCTTGCAAACCCGCGACAGTCACCGCAGTGACCAATGCAAGAAGTAATACATCGAGCCATTTAACCGGCCAGCCCTGCGCCGCGGCATAAACTTCGTCGAAACACAACAGGCGAAATTCCTTAAACAATAAAACTGAGAGCAACAACACACCCACAGTCACGACAATTAACAGCCTATAATCACTCAATACCATCGACGCAGTCTTACCATAAATAAATGATTCCAAACCCGCGGCTGCGCCGTCTGGCATCTTTGTAACCATCGTCAACAGCGCAACACCTGCACCGAAGAACACACTGAGCACAATACCCATCGCCGCATCATCTTTAATCCGTGAACGATTGCGAATAAACAACACGGTTGCACAACCCAACACACCCGTAACCGTCGCACCCAGCAGCAAAAGTGGCAGCGACTTACCCTGCCCGCCCATCATCACACCGCCGAAGAAAGCAAGGCACACACCAGGTAATGTCGCATGCGAGAGAGTGTCTCCCATCAAGGAACGCTTACGAAGCAACAAGAATCCACCCATTAATCCGCACGCACATCCCAAAAGCATCGTGCAAACCACGACCAAGCGCGTATTATAATTACGCAGCAACAAGACTTCAAGGATCTCTGAAAGTTCGAACATGCGATTAGTGAAGAGAGGTAGTGATGGGTGGAGGGCAACACTTCGTCATTGCCGTGTTTTTCAGCGCAGTTGCAATGAGCATCTGTGGAAACGACGGAGCGATTTCCTCCATAGGACAGATCAAATAGTCCATCATAGCCCTACAATGACTTCGCCAGTTCCTCGGCTGCTTCACTCAAAAGTGAAAGTTTACCACCATAGGTTTTACGAAGATTCTCTTGAGTAAAAACATCCTTGGTTGGCCCCGATGCGACGACGCGCATATTTAACAACACCGTCCAATCAAAATATTGAGGCACCGTCGCCAAATCGTGGTGTACCACGAGACAGGTTTTTCCCCGTTGCTGGAGCTCCTTCAGCAGCTCAACAATGGCTCGCTCGGTCGCCGCATCGACAGCGGCAAACGGCTCATCCATAAAATAAATATCCGCATCCTGCACTAAAGCACGCGCTAGGAAAGCACGCTGTTGCTGACCGCCTGAAAGCTGACTGATCTGCCGGTGCGCATAGTCCGCTAACCCAACACGATCTAATGCTTGCAATGCCAATGCCTTTGAGCGCTGATTCACCCGCCTAAACCAACCGAGCTTGCCGTAAGTCCCCATCGCCACGACATCGAGTGCACTGACCGGAAAATCCCAGTCGACACTCTCACGCTGCGGCACATAGCCGACCCGCTTGCGCGCCTTGCCATACGACTCGCCAAAGATTGACACCTCACCCGAACTGCGTGGAATCAAATCGAGACACGCTTTAATCAAAGTACTTTTACCTGCACCGTTCGGCCCGACGACACTCACCAGCTTTCCAGCAGGAATCTCTAAATCAATGTCCCAAACGACAGGCTTACGATGATATGCCACCGTCAAGTCTCGGACGACCAACGGCAGTAACTTTTGCTCTGCGACCTTCGGTAATGACGGTGCGGTTTGTTTCGACACTGCGTTCATAAGAATTAATTTTTTATTGCCACGAATAGACATCAATAATCTTAAATAATATGGAGTAAGTAGAGTGCATCATGAACTCTTTCAAACGCTCGAAGTGATTGTATCGATTTTACTTTGTGATTCTTGCTGCCTTTGGCTTCGCACTGCGGTTGAGCATCGCTGCGTTCTGCATGTAGCCGAATAATTAGTGTACCACTCCAGTTAATTTGCCCTGCATTCCCAGCTCAGGAGCCTCACCACCCAACGCGCGGGTGATCGTTGTAATATTGCTATCAATCATACCAATGTAAGTCCCTTCGTAAGTGCCAGCCTGCCCCATCGCATCTGAGAACAAGGCGCCACCGATGCGCACGCCATGCCCGCGGGCATTTGCACCTTCTACTAAGGCGCGGACATTTTTATCGGCAACCGAAGTCTCGACAAAGACGGCAGGAATTTTTTTCTCTACGATGTAGTTAACCAGGTCCTCTAGATCCCGTACTCCAGCCTCGGACTCGGTGCTCACACCTTGTATGCCACGAACAGTCAATCCCGTCGCACGGCCGAGATAGTTAAACGCATCATGTGCAGTCACTAACACACGCTGCGATTCGGGAATCGAGCCAATCGATTGCTGCGCATACGCATCCAACGCTTCCAGCTTTTTTGTGTAAGCAGTTGCATTGGCAGTATAAATATCTGCACGCAATGGATCAAAAATCGAAAGCGTCTCTGCAACCAGCGGCACGGCTTGCATCCAGCCGCGCACATCCATCCATACATGCGGATCAATGTGCTTGGAGTCCTCCTCTTTCTGCAGTAAGTAATCCGAATTCTCTAAGATTGCCTCAGTTACCGCCTTGACCGGCTTACCAGATTTCGCGACGCGCATCAGCACGTTCGTCATTTTCCCCTCGAGCAACAGACCATTATAAAAAACTACATCCGCAGTGCTGAGCTTTACTACATCACTACGAGTCGGCTGATAAAGGTGCGGGTCGACACCTTCGCCTATAATCCCCTCAACCTGTGCATAGTCGCCCACGATATTACGCACGATATCGGTAATCATGCCGACCGTACATAGCACTTGATAGGGCTCTTTCTTATGGCTAGCAGAATCAGCATCCGACGCTTTCTCTGAGCGGTCACAGCCGGTTAAAAACGCCACAACCATCGCAAGGGTTGCAAATATAAATCGTGATCTATCAAATTTCATATTTTGAATAATCAAAGTATGGATGGATGTATGTCAACTTGCAAAACAAAGGTATTCGAATTTTAGTTCGCTAAATGCATGTGACGTTAAAAGTTAAAGTATACAAAATTGCTCCACTAACTGCCGCAGTGACGGGCTCTATTTTGCTCAGAACTCAAAATCACCCAATGATATCGGCAAGCAAAATACTCCACTTGGCGCATCCCTCGAAGCACCACAAGCACTAGCGACACGGCCCAAAAATGAAGTTAAACCAAACGTTATTGCTGTTTTAGAAATCTCTCAATCAAGCGCAATTGCACAACCGTATTTCAGAGTCACCACGGCGCACCAACAGTTATCTACTGCGATTTCGACGGTAAAATAGCCAACCAACCGACCAACCAGGCAACCAAGGACCATAACGCAGTCGCTGTCAGTCCAAGCGGAGCCAATCTCTAACCACATCTGGCATGAGTATCTCATATCCCACGATCGAAAGCCAAATTCAAAAAAACAGTCACTATTTGCCAACTGCGCAAGGGCGAACAAATTTACCCGCATTCTCGTCACTAACAGTTGCCATCTGCTTCAATTTCTTAGTGCACAGAATTAACTTATATTTGACGAGCACTGACCGGTAACCTCCAATGAGAGACTACATTTTACTCACCGATGGTAGCGCGCACACCCAATCCAAAACGGGCACTGGTGCGGCGCTCTTGATCTATACAGAGGAGCTAGCATTCCCATTGGAGATTTTACGCACGCGTATTAAGGTTCAGCAATTCGTCGACACGTCTTCGACTAAGCTAGAGCTGCAAACCCTGCTCTGGGCACTATCTGAACTGCCCAAAGACTGCGATCATCTCACCATTTACACCGACTCGCAAAACATCATCAATTTAGCAGCGCGACGAGCACGCCTTGAAGCCCACGACTACTATTCGAAGCGAGGCCTTCCGCTGCGCTACACTGAGCTCTACCAAGCCTACTTCCGCAGCACCGATCGCTTAGACTTCAAACTAGTCAAAGTGAAGGGGCATCAGGCCACACGGAAACGGAATCAGATCGACCAGCTTTTCGCCCTAGTCGATAAGGCCTCACGCAAAGCGCGACAGAAGCGCAAGTGATACGGCCATACTATCGGTTCCGCCCTTAAGGCCCTCAGTCCACGTTTTACTCACTTCTGCGACTTCAACTCACAATTCCAAATAAATAGAGCTGCAACACTACAAAAACGGCTGCCTCCTAAAGCAAGAAGCAGCCGTTTTAAGAATTATCTGCAGCCCAATTACGCAGGAGATGGTGCCGCGGCTTCTTCGCCAGCTAGATCGCCTTGGTCGTCATCTTCGTCAGCCTGCTTCGCGACCACGTCATCAGAGTCTGCTTCAGCCCCTGCTTCAGCCTCGATAATTTCACGCTTAACGATCGGCGAGCGCATTTCACCATGCTCAAGGATCTCTTTAACGTGAATGCCATCGATCGTTTCGTGCTCCAGCAAGGCCTCTGCCATGGTGTCAAGCGCGGCACGGTGTTCATTCAAAATGTCGAGCGAACGCAAATATTGCTTCTGCACAATGTCGTAGATTGTCTTATCAATCTTTTGTGCGGTCTCTTCGCTAAAGTTATTCGAGCCAGCACCCATCGTACCCATGTAAGCATGATTTTGGCTTTCACCGTAAGCGATCGGCCCGAGGTCAGTCATTCCCCAATCGCACACCATGTGGCGCGCAGTCGAAGTGACCATGCGAATATCGCCGGACGCGCCACTGGTGATGTCGCCCATCACAATTTCCTCCGCCGAACGGCCGCCCATGCCAGTGCAGATTTGATTCAACAGACGCCGCTTGGAGTGGTTCAGTAAATCCTTCTTCGGCATAAACATAGTCGAGCCAAGGCTCTGGCCACGCGGTATAATCGTCACCTTATGCACGGGCAAATGCCCATCATCCACCACCGCTTGGATCAAAGCATGCCCGGCTTCATGGTAAGCAGTGATCTTGCGATCTTCGTCATCCATCAACTTGCGGCGCTCACGGCCGAAGGATATCTTATCACGCGCTTCGTCGAGATCGTTCATCTCCACAGCATCCTTATTATAGCGTGCGGCGATCAAAGCGCCTTCATTCAGAAGGTTGGCTAGGTCCGCACCAGAGAAACCTGGCGTGTTACGCGCAACGTGCTCGAGGTTCACCTCTTCAGACAGCGCGAACTTTTTGGCATGCACCATGAGAATTTCGCTACGGCCATTCAGGTCGGGCAAATCAATCGTGACTTGACGATCAAAACGACCTGGACGTAGCAAGGCTGAGTCGAGCACATCCGGACGATTGGTCGCGGCAATGATGATCACGCCTTCGTGGCCATCAAAACCATCCATCTCAACGAGGAGGGAGTTCAAGGTCTGCTCGCGCTCGTCATTACCACCACCGACACCTGCTCCACGCTGGCGACCCACGGCATCGATCTCATCAATAAATACGATACAAGGGGCATTCTTACGGCCTTGCTCAAACATGTCACGTACACGTGCCGCACCGACACCGACAAACATTTCGACGAAATCCGAACCACTGATTGAGAAAAACGGCACTTCAGCCTCACCGGCTACTGCCTTTGCCAGTAATGTCTTACCAGTGCCCGGAGGGCCCATCATCAGCACTCCCTTAGGAATACGACCACCAATACGTTGAAATTTTTTCGGATCTTTGAGGAAGTCAACGACCTCGCTGACCTCTTCTTTAGCTTCGTCGCAACCCGCAACATCCTTAAAAGTCAGCGCGTCTTTATCGCGCGTAAGCATCTTCGCCTTACTCTTACCAAAGCTCATGGCGCCCTTACCTGCACTCTTCAATTGGCGTACGAAGAGGAAATAAAGCAGGCCAATAATCAGTAGAAACGGTAGGAAACTAATCAAGATATCCTGAAACGCGGTGCTGCGGCGGCTCTCCTTGAGCACGGCACGCACGAGATCGAAATCTTTCTCTAGCAAGCGGCCCTCAGCAGAAAACTGCACTTTTTGCGGTACACTCGCATCCGATAGATTCGCATCATACCTAGGGTTGAGCATTTTACCCGCAACGATATAGCCAGCTTCGCCAAGCGAAGGGTCGGGCTTCATGACACCATCGCCCGGCTCGATCTGTCCATCTTTCACGGCTTGCACCAATTCGCTGATAGTCAGGCGTTCATGATTTGAACCGACACCCGGTTGCGCGAACCAGAGTCCAATGATAGCCGAGATAATGACCAAAAAAATCAGAAGCACCTTAGGGTTAAAGCGCTCTGGTTGGCCGTTGTTCGCGGGCTCTTTCTGTTGTGGATTTTGCTGTGAAGACATTTGTGCGGGTCAACTTGGGTTTCTTCGTTCGTAAGTCAATCTAAGAGCCCGCTTCGTTGCAGTTCCGATTTTTAAACTCTCCGCTGGCGGGAAGCCTGGCACCCAAATAATTTCTCCTGACTGCGATATGACAAGCGGGAGCAGCTTTCGTTCCTTTACCGAAATGTGCCGGTCAATAAACCAGTCTTTGAGTTTCTTCATGCCCGGCGCACCGAGGGGGCGAAAACGGTCCCCAGGCTGCCAACCCCGCACTTCGAGTGCCTCCTCTGCTGCTACTGCAACGTAAGCCTGTAGGTCGGCATTCACTGCGCCCTTCATAATCGCGCTGCGTAACGCATCGTTCAATTCCACAAACTCAGTTTCCAGCAAAGCACCTGTCGACAGCATCAACGACTCGCCCGCTTCGATCGATCCGGATACCAAAAATTGCCCCGAAACTTGTGCTGACACCAAGCGAACCCTCGCTTCATCGAGCTCAATATAAAAAGCGCCCGCACTAAGACGATTCTGCCGCTTCAGCGCATAAACCGCCGCCATCAATAAATCCATCGCCGGTGCGCTCATCGATTGTATTAGATGATGCGCACTCAACCATGCCGACAAGGCCCGTCGCGTCAGTGCCCGTGGAGCAGAGCGCAGTGCAACGCGATCCAACGACGCACTCGCAATGAAAGCTTCAGGCAAAGTCAGTCGCGCCAAACCATCCAACGCATCCGCTTCTTCTTCTAGTAAAAACCGGGAACGAGCCGCGCCCGCCGTAGCTTTCCGGCCCAAGGCATCGCTCAAACTAGGAATCACATCGTGCCGCAGCGCATTACGCGAAATCCCCAGATCTTGGTTGGAAATGTCTTCGCGCCAAGGAATCTCGCAGGCATTCAACGCCATTCGAATGGCCCCCGCACCCAAATCCAACAGCGGTCGAACATGTGTCGGGTAGGCTTGAAAAAAATGTATGGGTCGCGGCGCCGCCAAACCATCCGAGCCGCTGCCGCGCGCCAAACGCTGCAGCTGTGTCTCTAAAACATCATCCTGTTGATGACCCAAAGCAATACACTCGCAACTGTGCTCCTGCGCTGCTCCGCGTAAAAAGTCCATTCGTAACGCACGCGCAGTCGTTTCTGTAAACGCAGCCTCATTTTCAGGCCGAGCCGCGGTTACAAATGGACAACTCAAGTGCTGCGCCAACTCCTGCACAAACACCGCATCCGACTGCGAATCCTCACCACGCCAGCGGTGATTATAATGGGCAACCACTAATTCGATCCCCAATTCGTCAGTCTGCGCCCAGAGTTGGCAGAGCATAAAGATCGAATCCGCGCCGCCCGAACAAGCCACCAACACACGCTGACACGTCGCATCAGCGAGCAACTGACGGACATTGCTGTGTAACGAGCGTACACTCAATTCAGCATACAAATTGCGCGCCGCTTCCGGCCAATTGTGGGGGTGTGATGCGTTCGACATAAGTTCTGTCTAATTGGCTCTACTTTGATACAGACCGCAAGCCTGTAGGAACTTTGTAAAAAAGTTGAATTCTAGCGCGCGGGTTGTAATCGCTAAAGGGCAACGCTCCGTCGTTGCTACCGATGGCACAGAGCTTACAATTGAGCCATAAAAATGACGGAGTATTGGCTCGAAAAATGTCGCTACGTTCGAGGCCCTCAGTTTGGAGACAGCCTCTCAGCAATGACGCCACATTAGCACCTCAAACACTCAAGTAGCTCTGTCTCTGTCAGCCCTTCATTCGGCTCATCTGCCAGTTAAGCACCGAGACCAGACGCTTCGGCAAGCCAAGGTCTTACCCTAGCAACACGTAAATCGCCTTGTTCGAGTTGCCAGAATTCAGCCCACCGCAATTTCAATCTTCAGCGTGGCTAATGCCAACCCTCGATAGCATCCCGCTACCCATTTTGAAAACACGGACGTTTAATTCGGTGGATACGGAGACCTTATCCACGTTTATCATTCGGATAACTGCCTAGCCATTTGACGAACGAGCAGTGCTCTTTGAGCTCGGCAAGTGCGGCTTGCACGAGCTCGTCTTCGTAGTGGCCGATGAAGTCGATGAAAAACAGATAATCCCAGGCTTTTTTACGGCTGGGGCGTGACTCGATTTTGCTTAAATTGATTCCGCGCGAAGCGAATGGCCGAAGGGTTTTCTCTAACGCGCCTGGCTCGTCTTTGAGCGAAATCACTAAGCTGGTTTTGTCTCGGCCATCGCCGAGTGGCTTGGCGCGGGTTTTACCAATTACTAAGAAACGGGTGACGTTGTCGTCGCGGTCTTGAATCCCGCGGGCTTGAATTGGCACTTCGTAACGTTGCGCAGACAATGCACTCGCGACGGCGGCGACGCCTGCTGCCTCTTTTGCAGTGCGGACGGCCTCGGCGGTGCTTACGACATCAACGAGCTGCGCGTTGGGCACTTCCTTACGCAACCAGTCACGGCATTGGCCAAGTGCTTGATCTTTGGAACGCACCTCTGTGATTTGATCGAGCGGCGACTGCGAGATCAGGCAATGCTCTATCGGCAAATAAACTTGCGAGCAAATATGCAGGTCGGACTCGACCAGCATATCCATCGAATGAAAGACTGCCCCCTCAGTGGAGTTTTCAATCGGCACCACGCCATAATCAGCGCTACCACTTTCGACTTCAGAAAATACATCGGGGATCGTCTTGATCGCGCGATAGTCGAGGCTGACACCGAAGTTACGAATAGCGGCTTGATGGGTGTAAGTGGCTTCGGGCCCGAGGTAGCCAATGACGAGCTTCTTCTCCAATGCGATAGAGCCAGAAATCACTTCGCGGTAAACGGATTGCAAGGTGCAATTGTTGATCGGCCCTGGGTTGAGCCTCGCGACTTTGGCCATGACCTGAGCCTCGCGGGTCGGGTCGTAATAGTCGGCTCCGTTGGCGTGTTTGATCTTACCAATCTCACCCGCATATTGCACGCGCTGGTTGAGCAGTTGCACTATCTTTAAATCCAGCGAATCGACGACTTTGCACTCCAACTGGCGGGCATCTGGGGCAAGCCCAGCCAGCATCATTGCGCGATAGATAGCTTGCAAAGTCGCATCTGAGAGCGGGCCTTGATTGAAGTTGGCGATTTTATCAAGCACCTGCGCTTCGTTGAGACCCCCATCTTGGCGCGTGCGCTCATTGAGCAGTTGCACCACTTGTTTATCGATCGCGTCAATCGCATCGCGGTTGCGCTGTAGCTTGGCATTAATATCTTCAGGCATTTGGTGCATCCTCATCTGTGGCGGATTCTGGAGCGGCATAGCTCTCAGCATTCTCATTTTGCCAATCGACTTCGACAAACGTCTCATCCAGCGGCAGTTCGTCGGACTTTCTCTCTTTGGCAAGTCCCATATCCTCATCGGTAATCGCTTCTTCTGGCTCTTCGCTGCGGCGCATCCAATCGTCAATCTGGTGATTACTCAGCACGTCCGAAGCGGGCAACTCATCGAGCTCCTTAATGCCGGTGAACTCTAGAAAATTATCGGTGGTGCCGTATTGTATTGGACGACCCGGCAATTCAGCGCGACCCGTGACATGGACTAACTCAAGCTCAATCAAGCGGTTCAGCGGGCCATCGACTGACACTCCACGAATCGCTTCCATCTCGGCCCGCGTAACGGGCTGACGATAAGCGACGATCGACATCGTCTCCAACGCCGCAGGACTGAGCTTCATCGGACGCGGCTCACCACGCAGTAAACGCACGAATTCTGCAAACTGCGGCGCGGTGACGATTTGAAAACCATTCGGCCCCTCGATCAGGCGATACGCCTTATCCTCGACCTCCGCGGCATCCATCAATCTGGACAGCTCCTCTTGAATTTGCACTGGTGTAACGCGGGGCGGAATCAGCTCTGTAAGCTCTTCGCCCTCTGCGGCGAGCTTTTCGGCCTCTGCGGCTTCCGCTAATTCAGAGTGGTAGCGCGCAAAGATCTTGATTAAATCCTTCAAGCGAATCGGCTCTGCAGTCGAGAGCAAAAGGGCTTCAAGCGTCTTGTTGAGATCAAATTCCATAATAATAAAAGCGGGTGAAATGCAGAATTAAGTTCTAGAAGAGTAAAAAGGGGGTTGTCGAGGCTTCCGCTATTCATTGATATCTCCGCATTTCTGCAACGAGAATCCTATTTTCCTGACTATTTAATTCATCTCATTTTTTATCATGGCTAGCAAAAACACACGTCAACACTCCTCAATCGTCGTCGATGGCGATGACCGCGCCCCTGCCCGCTCGATGCTTCGTGCAGTTGGCTTTGAGGACGCCGATTTCAAAAAGCCACAAATTGGCGTGGCCGGCTCGCCGAGTGATCTGACTCCCTGCAACATGCATTTGGGCGACCTCGCCACACACGCCACCATCGGGATCAATAATGCCGGCGGCAAAGCCGTCAATTTCAGTACCATCACCGTTTCCGACGGTATTAGTATGGGCACAAAAGGAATGCGCTACAGTCTCGTTTCGCGCGATGTGATTGCCGACTCGATCGAAACAGTGGTCGCAGCAGAAGGTTTTGACGGTCTTGTGGCGATCGGTGGTTGCGATAAGAATATGCCTGGCTGCATGATCGCACTCGCACGCCTTAACCGCCCTGCGGTGTTTGTTTACGGCGGCACCATTCTGCCAGGCTTGATGCCTCACGACGAAGAACAGCGTAACCCGATGGACATCGTCTCCGTTTTTGAAGCAGTTGGCAAGCATGCCAAGGGTGAGCTAACTGATGAAGAGCTCAAGGAAGTAGAAAAATATGCAATTCCAGGTGCCGGATCTTGTGGCGGCATGTATACTGCCAACACCATGGCCAGCGCGATCGAAGCACTTGGGATGAGCCTGCCAGGCAGCAGCGCGCAAGTAGCCATCGGTGAACCCAAGCGTAAAGACTGCGAAAATGCCGGTGCAGCGGTACTTAAACTCCTTGAGCTCGACCTCAAGCCTCGCGACATCATGACGCGCAAGGCCTTTGAAAATGCGATTACCACCTGCCTGGCGCTCGGCGGTTCGACCAACTTGATCCTGCACCTCCTTGCCATCGCACATTCCGCCGATGTCCCACTCAGCATCGACGACTTCAAGGAAATTGGCGAGCGCATCCCACTCCTCGCCGACCTGAAGCCATTCGGCAAATACAACATGAGTCATCTCATTCGTATCGGCGGTATCCGCCCAATGATGAAGATGCTTCTCGATCGCGGCCTGCTGCACGGCGATTGCCTCACGGTCACGGGCGAAACGATGGCCAATTCGCTTAAAGACGAACAGCCATACGCATCTTACCCAGACGAGCAGGACATCATCCGCCCATGGGATCAGCCAATTAAGGAGTCCACTCACCTTCGCATCCTACGTGGCAACCTCGCGCCTGGCGGTGCCGTTGGTAAAATCACTGGCAAGGAAGGTCTCTATTTTAAAGGCACAGCGAAGGTTTACGAAGGCGAAGAAAGTGCACTGGTCGGCATCCTTCGCGGCGACGTCGTCGCTGGCGACGTCGTGGTGATTCGTAACGAAGGGCCAGTCGGTGGCCCTGGCATGCGCGAAATGCTCTCACCCACTAGCGCCGTTGCTGGGCGTGGCTTGATTAAAGAAGTCGCGCTCATCACCGATGGACGCTTCTCCGGCGGCAGTCACGGATTCGACGTAGGCCACATTACACCCGAAGCAGCCAAGGGCGGCCCGATCGGCATCGTCAATAGCGGCGACCAAATCGAAATCGACGCCGTCAAAAACACCATCCGTCTGCTAATCGACGACGCCGAATACGATGCGCGCATGGCAGCCTTCAAGCCAACTGGTGCAGGCTCCAAACGCGGAGTGCTCGGTAAATACGCGGCCACCGTCGCGACCGCCTCAGAAGGTGCGGTGACTGACAAAAATTTATAATGGCTTCGCCATCCAGTGCTTCAGTTTTCAGTTGTCAGCAGAACGGATAACCAGACAACTGAGAACTAGCTAACTCTTAATTTTAATTTACACACATTATGTCTTGGGAACGATTTAAACAACACTATCTTAATCTTAACGAGCTCGATTTCGCGATCGATATCAGCCGGATCGACTTCAGTGATACTTTTTTATCGGAAATGGAGCCACGCATGCAGGCCTCATTCAGCGCAATGCATGCGCTTGAAGCGGGCGCGATCTCGAATCCAGACGAAGGTCGCATGGTGGGCCACTACTGGTTGCGTCATGCCGCACTAGCACCCAACGCTGAGATCGGCGCTGAGATCGAAGCCTGCCTCGGCAAAATCAAGCTGATTGCCGCGGACGTACATAACGGCGTACTAAGAGGTGCCAACGGCAGCTTCAAAAACCTACTCGTGATTGGCATCGGCGGCTCGGCACTCGGACCGCAATTCGTCTCAGACGCGCTCGGTGGCCCGAAGACCGATAAGATTAAGCTGTTCTTTTTCGACAACACCGACCCGAATGGTCTCGACCGCACCCTCGAAGCGCTCGACGGCCAACTCGGCGAAACACTCGCAGTAGTCATTTCCAAATCTGGCGGCACACCCGAGACACGCAACGGCATGCTCGAAGCCGAGACCGCTTATCGTATCGCCGGCCTCAGCTTTGCCGAACACGCCATCGCCATCACTGGCGAAGGCAGTAAGCTACACAAAATCTCGAAAGAAAACAATTGGCTCGACTTCTTGCCGATGTGGGACTGGGTCGGTGGCCGCACCTCCGAACTCGCAGCGGTGGGCCTCTTCCCTGCTGCCATTCAAGGCCTCGACATCGACCGTATGCTGGCTGGCGCAAAAGCGATGGACATCGCCACACGTTCGACCGACACCACTAAAAACCCTGCAGCCCTACTCGCGCTCATGTGGTATTTCGCCACCGACGGCAAGGGCGCGAAGGACATGGTCGTCTTGCCTTACAAGGATCGCCTCATGCTTTTTTCCAAATACTTGCAGCAGCTCGTCATGGAGTCGCTCGGTAAAGAAGAAGATCTCGATGGCAAGATCGTGCATCAAGGCATCGCCGTTTATGGCAACAAAGGTTCCACTGACCAACACGCTTACGTGCAGCAACTCCGCGAAGGTGTGGACAACTTCTTCGCCACCTTCATCGAAGTGCTCAAAGATCGCGACGGCGACTCGATCGAAGTCGAACCCGGCTTTACTAGCGGCGACTTCCTGCAAGGCTTCTTCCTCGGTACCCGTGATGCATTGTATGACAATGGTCGCCAATCCATCACCATCACCATCACAGAGGTCACACCCGAAGCAGTCGGCCAACTCATCGCCCTATTCGAACGCGCCGTCGGCCTCTACGCGAGCCTTGTCAACATCAACGCCTACCACCAGCCAGGTGTTGAAGCAGGCAAAGCGGCCGCAGCCACGGTCTTGGAAATCGAGCAAAAAGTCGTTGCGGAGGTCAACGCCAATGGCAGCAACGCTCAAACTGCAGCTGTGATTGCAGCGAAGTTGGGTCTTGAACCACAAAGCGAATTGATATTTAAGTTACTCCTTCGATTGGCAGCAAACAATCGTGGCATCAGTGCAAACACCAAGACCCCTATCCACGAAACCGCATTTTGCGCAGTTTAGGCTGCCTTAATCGATATTATCCCCAGACACCATAAATGAAAAATCTATCACTCATTCTTCGAATCGTAGCGATTCTCGCGTCAGCTGCAGCAGTCGTTCTGTTCTTCACCTCCAAGGGGAAACTCGCTGAAAAGCAAACGTCGCTCGAACAAGCTCAAGCATTGACTCAAGCCACTCAAAGTGAATTAGAAACTGCGAACAGCAAGATCACCTCGCTTGGTAAGCAGCTCTCTACCGAGCGCCAATCACTCGCCGACACCAAAGGTAAGCTCGAGTCGATCCGCTCCGAAATGTATACTGCTCGACAGGAAGTCACCCGCACGCAACAGCAACTCAAAGAAACGAAAAATACCATCTCCGAGCTGGAAAGTGTCGCAACTCGCCTACGCACCGATCTAGTCAAGACCGAAGAAAGCTTAGCCTCAGCCAGTAAAGAAGCAGAGCTAGCACAGCTCAATGAGCGCATCGAAGAGCTTGCTAAATCCAACGAGACACTCAAGCAAGAGCTCATGGCGGCTGAAGCAACTAAGCCTATCAGCACTAGCCAAAAATCTGCTGCTGGCACCACTACAGAGCAGGCTGGCTACAAATTCGGCTTCACCCCCAATGGTGCAGCAGCCGTTCAACCGGCATCGATCGGCGACGCAACAACTGTCGCCTCAATCAGCACAGCTGACGGCATCATTATTCTCAATGCGTCTCCAGAGCTCGGCCTATCGGCCGGTTCGCAAATCACATTGATCCAAGACTTGAAAGCACTGGGTAAGATTCGCATCACCCAAGTCACCGAGCAGCTCGCTGTTGCCGACATCTTACCGGGCACATCGCTCCGCGGACTTTCCAAGGGCGATACCATCAAGGTAATGTTCTAATTCTTATAAACCTCGCTGATACATTATGATCACCCGCCTGCTTCTAATCTTCGCACTGTCATGCTGCACGCTAGCCACCAGTGGCTGCTTCGACACTAATCCCGACGACCAAGAACTGCCTTGGTCTCGTCCAGCAGACTGGGAAGGTGGCGTCCCCGGTTTCGGCGGTTAAAGCCAATCAATCAATACTTTGAAAAAAACCAGCGCCTTCGTGAAAACATGAAGGCGCTTTTTTTGTGACATTCACACCAACCTAAATACAGTCGTATTCGATATGTCAGACTCAGGAACCCTTACACTCGTAGCCGCACCGATTGGAAATCTATCCGACATCACTCCACGCGCCATCGAAGTGCTCAGCGCCGCTACTCACATTGCTTGCGAAGACACCCGCGTCACTGGCAAGCTGCTCAGTAAACTCAACATCGAGAACAGCGGCAAACTGATCTCCTACCGCGAGCAAAACGAAAACTACATGGCGAACGAAATCGCCGACCGTATGCAAGCGGGCGAAAATATCGCACTGATCGCCGACGCCGGCACGCCCGCCATTAGCGACCCTGGATTTCGTCTTGTCCGCGAGTGTCGCAAACGCGGGCTTAAAGTCACTACGGCGCCTGGCGTTAGCGCCGTAATTACCGCCCTGTCACTCTCTGGGCTTCCAAGCGATGCATTCCTCTACGTCGGCTTCCTAGCCCCTAAGAGCGCCGCGCGCAAACGTTTCTTTGATGCACAGCAAAACTCTGAATATACCCTTATCATCTACGAATCCTGCCACCGCATCGGCAAGTTCCTCAACGACCTAGTAACCACCCTAGGCCCTGACCGCTGCATCAGTGTCTGCCGCGAGCTGACTAAGCTCCACGAAACCGTGCACACAGGGCCAGCCGGCGAAGTGCGCGACCGCATTGCCAAAGGAAGCCAAAAAGGCGAATTCGTCGTCTGTATCGCCAAGGCTGGGTTCGAACTGTAACTTCGCCAATCCATGGAGGGTTACGAGCTGAGCGACACTTTCCGAGCCAATGCGGTCATTTACATATGTACACATCGGCCCCCCGCTGAATTTAGGTGGCAACGACTGAGCGTAGCCACCCACAAGGCTCACCGTCGATTCGCGCAGACCGCTTTAACTGAGAGGCAACGAAGACCCTGCAGCCCTGCTAGCTAGAGCCATTGCACTCTACGAGTATAATAAACCGCGATCGGAGTGTGGGCGACTCGTCCACCTCTACGAAGGAGGGCCAGTCGGCCTCCGGCTAATTAAACATGAACCAAAAAAAGGTTCATCGTCGATTCGCGGGAAAGGCATAGATGGACGGTGGCTTTGCTTCTGGCTCTTGGGAGGGACGACCTCCGTGTCGTCCGGTACCGATGCAGGAGTGGCTGACACGACTAACAGCGCATAGAGAATCTTGGATTTTCATATTATTTCTAAACTGCTGGCGGTCGACACGGAGGTCGACCCTCCCCAACAGAATAGCCGCCACATTAGGCTCAGAGTGGTATTTTCCCAGTAAATGACGATGAACCAAAAAAAAGCCCCGACCATTGCTGGCCGAGGCTTATATTCTTAAGTGATTGGACCGAACGCTTAGCTCGCAGTCGCAGTCATCATCTCTGCGCGAGCCTTTTCAGCCAGCGGAGTGCTAAGGTAGCGTTCGCCGAAGCTGCAGCCAATAGTCACGATTGTTTTGCCTGCCATCTCAGGACGCTTGGCAAGCTCCATCGCAGCCCACACATTCGCGCCCGTGGAAATACCGCCGAGAATGCCGTCCTGCTCTGCCAACGCTTGCGCCGTGGCAAATGCATCATCATTAGAAACCTTGATTACGTCGTCGATAATATCGACATTACAATTCTTAGGAATGAAGCCTGCGCCAATGCCTTGAATCTTGTGCGGACCAGGTGCACCCCCAGATAGAACCGGGCTCGCTTCAGGCTCAACGGCGACCGTGTAAAGCTCCTTGCGCAACTTGATCACTTCAGAGACACCAGTGATGGTGCCACCAGTACCGACACCGGCAACGAATGCATCAATCTTGCCGTCGGTTGCCTCCCAAATCTCTTCTGCAGTCGTCTGGCGGTGCGCTTCAGGATTAGCAGGATTTTCAAATTGTTGTGGCATATAGGCCTTTTCACCGTATTCTTCGACTAACTCCCCGGCGCGTGCGATGGCACCACCCATGCCCTTTGGCCCAGGCGTCAGCACGATCTCAGCACCGAGCATACGCAACAGTACGCGGCGCTCGACCGACATCGTCTCAGGCATGGTCAGGATTAACTTGTAACCCTTGGCCGCACAAACGAATGCCAGTGCGATACCGGTATTACCGGAAGTCGGCTCGATGATGATGCTATCTGGACCGATCCTACCATCGCGCTCGCCTGCTTCAATCATCGCCTTACCAATACGATCTTTGACGCTGGCAAGTGGATTGAAAAATTCACATTTCAAGTAGATGTCTGCGTTTACACCGGCAGCAGTGTTGTTGACTTTGACTAGTGGTGTATTGCCGACCGTTTCGATAATAGAGTTAAATAATTTGCTGCTCATAATTGATAAATAAGAGTTTAAATGAATGAGTACATTAGCACATCCCAAATACATAATGAGGCAAGCATTGATCGCACATTGCTTCGCCATCTCCGCTTTGCTCCGTCAGTGAATAGAGCGTAGACGCTGAATTAGGTATTTAAGGCATCTCCTCCCGCATTGTTGGGCCCGAGAAGCTGACACTCAGACACAAAAAAACACCGACACGCGGTGCTTTTCGAAATCAATTAAACGAACTGGCTATCGACGGCGTGGTCCGAAACTACGCCTAGGTGCATTACGCTGCACGTGCGCATTGCGCAAACGGTAAACGATGCGCGCCTTGTCGAGGTCGTAAGGGCTCATCTCCATCTTTACGGTATCACCAGTGGTGATCTTGATGAAGTGCTTACGCAATTTACCAGAGATGTGCGCGAGTACCAGATGCCCGTTCGCAAGCTCCACGCGAAACATGGTGCCAGGTAGAACGGCAACTATTTTGCCTTCGACTTCTACGTAATCTTCGCTTTGTGCTTTTGCCATAAATGATCAATAATAAGTTCGCGAGGGAAGCGGATTGAGACCGAAAGTCAAGGACTCTCTGTGTAGGTAAAAAACAAGCCGGCACCCACGCGGCTTATTTTGTTCAGTATCTATGATGGTATAGGTACATCAGGCTTTTTGGCATCGCATTTAAATAACAGGCGCTTATCTGAGATTCGGTAAACAACAGCTCAAACGTCCTATTTCCAACCCAGAGCAACGTAGGCCATTACACGACACAGAAAAAATTCACTCCGCTTCGCGGGATGTAGTAAACGAGAGCAAAAAGAATAAAAGGGTTAAAGCTATAAGGCGGCCATTTTTTCGGTGTCGCTGGGCTTAAATGTGATTCTACGTCAGGCGCCTCATCGTAAAAAGTTATTTTGGTAGCCATTTTCTCTGCAGCGCTCGAAGCTCTGCCATAAACTTTAAATCAATCGATGGGTTATCTTTACACTAACATCGCGCGCAAACACGTCAAACCGACCAAACTCCAACAGCGTGTTAAGCTGACGGTCTATTTGAGCGCGATCGCCATATCACTCGCCGCGATCG
>JABJQI010000096.1 GCA_018663485.1 Opitutia bacterium | reverse complement strand
GACAACCCGCACACAAAATCCTTCCCATTTTGGAACTGGTGTATTCTAGAGATTAAAACGGCGCACCCCGAAGTCATCTTCCTCGCGGAGGCCTTCACTCGCCCGAAGCGTAAATACAATTTGGCCAAGGCCGGGTTCACCCACGGTTACACTTATTTCACCTGGCGTAACACACCCTCTGAAATGCGTGATTACCTTACCGAGCTCACTACCTCGGAAACCAAGGATTACTTCTGGCCCAATTTCTGGCCCAATACACCCGACATCCTGCACGACGACCTACAGGTCAACAGCCGCGCCGCATATTTAGGCCGCTATGTGTTAGCAGCCACACTCTCGTCTAATATCGGCATCTACGGACCCGCATACGAGTTGATGGACTTTGAGCCCTATCCCGGCAAAGAGGAATACAACCACAGCGAGAAATACGAGCTCAAGCAGTGGGACTGGGACAAGCAAGGCAATCTGAAAGGCGAAATCGCGCGAATCAATGCGATCCGCAACAATCACCCCGCGCTGCAGCGCACCTTCAACTTGTTCTTCGCTGACTCCGACAACCCACACTTCCTTTGCTATCTAAAGCAGAATTGGGATTGCTCGGATCAAATTCTGATCATCGTCAACATGGACTGGGAGCACACACAGAGCGGATTCATTAATCTGCCGCTCGAGCACCTTGGTCTCGGCGAACACGATGGCTTCACCGTGCGCGACCTCTACGATCCGTATGAAGCCGAATTCACCTGGCAAGGCTCGCGTAATTATATCAAGATCAACCCACACGTGCGTCCCGCGCATATTTTTAAGATCCGCAAACTCTAGGCGCGACGATACTGCAAGTATTTCAAAAAGCCTCGGCGTTCACGCGCCGAGGCTTTTTTATGGGCAGGGATCGCCAGACTACGTGTGGCACCGCTTCTATCAGCATACGCTCTTTTAAACAAAGAGCCAATTCGGAGATGGGCGATCCAAGCAGACTCATTGACGAACAATTTTATAGTAGCTCTCCCCCAACGTATCAGTTTAACGTCGTCGAATGAATACACCAATCCTTTACATAAAATCCGGCTGTCCTTGGTGCACAGAGGCCCTCAGCTTCTTCAGCGCAAATAACATTCGCCTCGAAACTCGCGAAGTGCGCAGTAACAAAGTCTTCATGGAGCAGATGGTCCAGCATAGCAGCCAAACCAAAACCCCTACCTTTGTTCACGGCGAATTCGTCGTCGCCGATTTCGACATCGGCGAGTTCAAAGCCGCACTCAATCAAGCGCCCGCGGTCAAAGCACAGCTGGGGCTATAGGAGCGGAACCCCTGGGATCGCTAGACTCCTGTCTGGCACTTTTCTGCACGCACGCGAACAGCCAATGCGGAGATGGGCGCTCCCAACATAAAAAAACGCCGTCCCTTTCGAGTCGACGCTTTTTCCAAACAACAAACTAATAAAAATCTAACAAAGATTATATAGTAATAGACGGGCCAACCGCCTAAACGTTCAAAATAGTATAGGTTTTTTTGAATTCGACCCAAGTCTCTCGCCTACCAAGCACCACAAGTGCCTACAGTTCAGTGTACTTAACACTTCGACCGCGGGCTTTCTCGACTGGATATTTTTCTGCATTTCGCTGCATTTTCGCCTGAATAATCGCCGCGATGTCGATTCCAGTGACGTTAGCGAATTCGATTGCGAAGATAAAGACGTCCGCCAACTCCTCCTCAACTTTGGCACGCAGCTTGGTCGCCTCGACATCTGTATGTGATTGCTCGGGACTCTGCCAGAGGAAGTGCTCCATCAACTCGGCGGCCTCCGCCGAAATCGCCATCGACAGATTCTTAGGGCTGTGAAATTGCTCCCAATCTCGCTCCTTGGCGAAAGCTAGCAAACGGTCTTTGATTTCCTGTAAGCGAGTCTCAGCGTCATTCATAGTTAAATATATAAGCACTGCTGGATAATCGATCAATGGTGAAATAGCGCGAGTGCGCCAGGCTCCCCTTTCCAGTCCCATGCGAAGAGCCTATGCGGAGATGAGCACCCACAACATAAAAAGGCGCCGACTCTTTCGAGTCGACGCCGTTTACAAACAACAAACACATGAAAAATCTAACTACGATTATAGTATAATAGACGGGCCAGTCGCCAAAGCGTTCAAAATACTTTCAGTTTTTCTACTAAATTTCGAACGACCCCAAAATAGCGCTCCAAGCCTTGCTGATGAGTGACCTTGTAATGCGCCTATTTAAGCCGACGGAAAATGCACTTCGCCTGTCCTGATACTGGCAGCCTGAACTCGGCCCCTGCCGTACGCATCAATAGATTCCTCAACACCCCGTTTACAATGCGTCGGGCTTTGTTATCCTTATAGCAAGAAACGCCCGACATGACTGCCCTGACAGATTGGATACACCGCAACGAGCAACTGCTACAGCTGCTCGGCAGCCTGTCGCTCCTCCTACTTGCACTCACCTTCGCCGCACTGGCGCTCGTGGTGATCACGTTGCCCGAAAATTACTTCACGCGCGATCATCGCGCTCCGTCCAGCCTCACTCACCCACATCCACTACCTTGGCGAGGGCTATCACTGCTAAAAAATCTATTGGGCGTCTTCTTTATTTTCCTCGGAATAGCGCAACTGATCCTCCCTGGGCAAGGCGCACTCACCATCCTAATCGGTCTGACGATGACGAACTTCCCTGGCAAGTATCGCCTCGAACGGCGTATGATGCGCCAATCGGTGATCCATAAATCGCTCAACAAAATCCGCACCATGGCGAATAAACCGCCACTAAAAGTGCCAGCTCAGCAAACGCCCAAAGGTAAGCAACGATAAAGGTGATAGAAGACTCATTTTAGCCCCGCAGCGTGAACTAGCTGTGATCATCACAGTCTTTACACACGCCGTAGACTTCCATCACGTGCGTGATCTGCGAGTATCCATGCGCCTTTGCCCGCCCAAGCACTTCTTTGCCGACGCAGAGGTCCAAACGCTCGGCTTGATGACACTCGCGACAAATTAGATGATGGTAATGCTCGCCGGGAACAGTCAGCTCAAAAAGTTGTGTGCCATTTTCAAGCGGTATGCGTTGAACCGCACCGATGCCATGCAGTGCCTCCAAGTTGCGATACACAGTCACGAGGTCAGTTTCCGCCAGCCCTGCGCTCTGCCGTATTTTGTCAGCACTCGCCGGATGGTCGAATTCGGCTAAGGCTTGGATGATGCGAATCCGCTTTTGAGTGATTCGCCCCCCCTCTGCCCGCATACGCTCGAGGATAGTCTCTATCAAACTGTCGGAAGCAGAATTCATGATAACTATTCTGCTGGGCCTGCATTGATGTTCAAGTTCATTCACGCCACATATTGTCCAATACTGCAATCTTCAAACGCGATCACCGAATGAAAATGAGATGGAATGAAATTTAAAATGCGCTCCGTATTAATGAAAGTTATTCATATTTATGCACTCAGCCTCACAGTCGCGACTTTTTCGATCAAATCGACCTTTTCATCGCTGCTCTCTGCGCGATCCAGCAGCGCACCCAAAGCGTCGAATGATCCCTTACAGATCCACATTCCTAGCCCAGCACGACCACCGCGATCGAAAAGTAGATGATCAATCCGAGTACATCCATCACGGAGGTGATTAATGGGCTACTCGCAGCTGCCGGATCGACGTTTAAGCGGCTCAGCACAAACGGCAACAAGGCGCCGAAGCTATTCGCCACAAACACGATCGCGATCATACTCAATCCTACAATCCAAGCAATGTGACTATCACCACCATAAATCTGACTGACCATTCCCGCAATCACTGCCATCGCAATACCAAGTAAAAAACCGACAAAGAGCTCTTTGCCGACAGCCATCAGCCAATCACTCAGTTCGAGGTCGCCCGTCGCAATCGCACGCACCATCAAAGTGGCCGACTGTGCGCCGCAATTACCACCACTCGCAATCACCAGCGGCATAAAGAGCGCCAAAGTGATGAACTCGAGCACAAATTCCTCATAACTGGAAATCACACTCGCCGAAATCAAATTGACAAAAATCAACACTAGCAGCCAACCAATGCGCTTGCGAAACAATTGCGCAGGTGATGCCACACTGTAGCGCGTCTCCAGAGGCGCTACCGCCGCACCCTTCTGAATATCTTCGGTGGCTTCTTCTTCGGCCACGTCCAAAATATCATCCACTGTGACTATTCCAAGCAACACGCCCTCCGAATCGACCACGGGCAGGGCATTGACGTCGTAACGCTGAATCATCTCCACCGCCACTTCGCGGTCGTCATACGCTGAAATACTCACGCAATTATAGTTTAACATCTCTTGAATCAGCGCCGTCGGCTCGGTCATCATCAGGCGCCGCATACGCACAATATCCACCAACTTCCCGCTAGCATCGGTAACGTAGAGGATGTTGAAAATCTCAGAGTCGCGACCAAATTTACGGATATGTGCCAGCGCCTGCTCGCAAGTCCACTCCGCGCGAATACGCAAATAGTCTGGTGTCATCAGACGCCCTACACTCTCCTCTGGATAACCCAACAACTTGCGCGACTCCGCCAAATCCTCAGGGCTTAAGAGCTGCATCAAGCGGCGAGTCACAGTCGCTGGCAGTTCTTCCAGCATCGCCGTTCTGTCATCAGGACTTAGGTCGGCCAACAATGCACGCGTATCCGCATCAGTCAGCGCAGCCAAAACATCGTCTTGGTCCTCCGGCTCAAAATAGGCAAATACATCAGCGGCACGCTCACGCGGCAATGCACGATAGACCAGTACTTGATGGGGTTTATCCAAGCGCAGGATCAAATCACCGACTTCTGGATTCGCCCATGAAGTCAAAGACTCAGAAAGCGCCTTTAATTGACCCTTTTCAACGAGTGCCTCGACCTCCAAGTCTGTAACTGTGTTTTCTTCTCGCATCCAACCTTTGGTAATAGAAGCCCCACCCCCAGAGTAAAGCAGCGAAATCTCAACTAACTACTTTTCCACCGCACGCTCGCAACCATACTGCTCCAATAAATCAGCCACTAGGTTCGGCAAATGCGAAAAATGTGCCCCCGTACCCGCAGACGCGACCGCACAAGACACATAGCCGACATTATCGCTAATCGGTAAATTCAAGCTGCGCTCCTCCAGCCATTGATTCAACACGAGCAAAGCCTCCATCCAGTCGCGTAGCGAGAAATCACTCTCGTCGACCTCTTCCAGCAAAGCACGCTGCAAGTCATCTGCTCCTGTGAAATGTACATTTATATAGGCGAGCACTCTGGGTGAATCTGTAAACTGCTCCCAACACTTGCTTGTCTCATATTCTGGCATCTGGCGAGTTGTGTCAGCAAAAAGCGCTCGAGACAAATTGATTGCGCTGGTTTTTATCGATTAAATTCGCTCACTGCGTAATTTCTAGCGCTTGAGTCTTGCTCATAGCCCACGCAACCCTTGGCTGTAGGATATTATGCGCACCATACGCACAGCTGCCAGAGCCCTCATTGTCCTAAAAGGCAAATTACTCGCCATCAAAATGCGCGATCAGTCTGGCGTGTTCTACATCCTGCCTGGCGGCGGCCAGCGCCACGGCGAGACCTTGTGCCAATGCCTCCAACGCGAATGCCTCGAAGAAATTGGCACCGATGTCGACGTCGGCGAACTCCTCTATTTGCGAGAATACATCGGTAAGAACCACGAATTCCGCCATGTGCACCGCAGTTTTCATCAAGTCGAAAGCGTGTTTCGCTGCTCATTGCCAAATCCAGACGGCATCGGCCCCGGCACCGAGCACGACAAAAAGCAAATCGGTGTCGAGTGGATCCCACTCAACGAGCTGAATGAACGCCGCTTTCTACCTGACGTGATCAAACCCTTTTTTACCACAGATAGCTTTGAGCCGAGCTCGAATTATCTGGGGGATGTAAATTAGACGAGTTGCTTGCTATCAGTTGTTCGTTGCCTGCCCTCAGAAACCGAACCTGCACTAGAGCAACAACCAACTCCCAACCAACAACTTTCAACTCACGTGAGCGTTTACCGCCGAATATTTAGTAAAAAGAATCAGAGCATGATGCACCCCGATGACCGGCGACGCGTCGATTGGGTGAGCCCGCTCTGCATACTGTTGCTATGCGCCATTAGTATTTTGTTTATTTACTCGGCACAATACACTTACGGCGGCGACGATTGGAAGAAGCAGCTCTTCTGGGTCACGCTCGGGCTCGGCACTTATGCAGTGGTGTCGCTGATTAACTACAAAATCTTTCTTGGTTACGCGCATTTAATATACGGGGCGGGTATTTGCGGCTTACTGTTGGCGACCAAGTTGAGCCCAATGAGCGTCGAAATGATGGGAGCTCGGCGCTGGGTGGACATCGGTATTACCACCATTCAGCCGACCGAAGGAGCCAAAGTCGGCACCTTGATCATGGCTGCCAGTATTTTAGCGCGTTCAGAGCTAGGATCGGTCCAAGACTCTCTGCTGGTGCTGGCAAAAGTGGCTGTGGTATTTTTAGTCCCAATGTTATTGATTTTTCTGCAGCCCGACCTAGGATCCTCTCTTGTCTTTCCACCAATGATTTTTGCCCTGCTATATGTCTCCCGTTTGTCGGAGAAATTTTTTGTGAGTGCTTTTGCTCTATTTGCCGTCGCCGTGAGTGTCCTTGGCTTAGACATTTACGCCTACAGCCAGCACCTGGAGCAGGTTCGCGCCATCGAACGCACTGCAATCACCCCCCCCTCTCAAGAGTATCATTCACTCCTACCAATTCACAATTATCAACGAAACCGGATCTTAACCTTCGTCGCTCCTGACGTAGTCGATCCGGATGGCACCGGCGCAAGCTGGAATGCCAAACAAGCAAAAATATCCGCCGCCACAGGTGGAGTTGCCGGCAAGGGCCTGTTTAAAGGAACACAGGCACAACTCGGCTACCTTCCTAAAGCGGTGGCTCACAACGACTTTATTTTCTCCGTTATTGCGGAGGAAACAGGCTTTCTTGGAAGCGCGTTCGTCGTCGGACTCTTTTGTCTGATGGTCGCCAACGGCATACGTATTGCCGGACTCGCAAGAGATCGATTTGGAATGCAACTGGCCATCGGCGTCAGTGTACTGTTCCTCGTCCACTTCTTCATCAACATTGGCATGACTATCGGCATTACTCCGATTACAGGACTACCGCTTCCGTTTTTAAGTTACGGAGGCTCCTTTGTTCTGAGCTGTTTTATTCTGCAAGGATTAGTGCAAAGTGTATATCGTCATAGAAAGGATCATACATGATCCTAAAAACGATGCATACACTCACATCAACCTGCAACAGCTACCAGAGCACGGGATCCCCAATTAAACCAGGGACACCCAAAACCAATGCCAGATTCAACAACTGAAAATTCCGATTCACAATACACCGAAGAACTCACCTCTGCTCCAAAAGAAAAGAAGACAGAGCGAATTGACCATAATGAGCTAAAAAACGACGCCGCTAAACGTGCGAAAACACAGCCTTTGGTGACTCGCATCATCAAAGCGATTAAGAATGAAAAAAAATCTTATTCTGAGCTGATTATTAACTCCGAGCCGCTCGAGAAACGCGTTGCCCTACTGAAGGACGGCGTGCTTGAGAAGTTCGAAGTCGAACGCACTGGTGAAGCCCGCGAAGTGGGCGCGATCTTCAAAGGCCGTATCCAAAATCTCGAAGCAGGCCTGAAGGCTGCGTTCGTCGACATCGGGGAGCCCAAGAATGCCTTCCTGCACTACTGGGACATTCTTCCAGCTGCGAATGACAGCGGCATCGAGATCGTGCGCGACAACAAATCTGCCAAGCAACGCAAGCGCGAGAGCGAGAAGGTTTCGATTAAAGACATCCCGAAACTCTACCCAATCGGTAGCGAAATTATCGTGCAAATCACCAAGGGGCAAATCGGCACCAAGGGACCACGTACCACAACCAACATTGCCCTGCCAGGACGCTTCTTAGTGCTCATGCCGCACGCCGGCACACTGGGCATCTCTCGTAAGATCGACGACCGCAAGGAGCGCAGCCGCCTCAAAGGCATTCTTCGCGATCTCACCCTACCCGAAGGAATGGGACTGATCATCCGCACTGCCGGCGAAGGCAAAAAAGCACGCTTCTTTATCCGCGACTTGCACATTCTGCTCAAACGCTGGGAAGTCATCAACCAACGCATGAACGCAACCAACAAACCAGGTTGCCTCTACGTAGAGCCAAACATCGTTGGCCGCACCGTGCGCGACTTCCTAACCGAAGACATCGATCGTGTCATGGTTGATAAGAAGCAGGATTATGAGGATATTATCGCCGAAGTGACGACTATTTCGCCTCGATCGAAGTCCAAAATCCATATTTTTGAGGAAGACATCCCCGTCTTTGAACGCTTTAACATTGAGCGTCAAATTGAACAGACCTACATGCGCTGTGTGCCACTCCCAGGGGGTGGCGAGATTGTGATTGAAGAAACTGAAGCGTTGATCTCGGTCGACGTAAACACAGGTTCGCACAAGAACAAGACCAAGAAGGACGGCAAAGACTTCATCACGCAGGTGAATCTCGAAGCGGCCTCTGAAATCGCACGCCAATTACGCCTGCGTAACATCGGTGGGCTGATCATTCTCGACTTCATCGACATGAAGGCGAAGAAAGATCGCAACGCCGTGCTCAACCGCATGCGCCGCGAAATGGAGCACGACAAGGCGAAGAATCACATTCTCGCGATTTCGACACTCGGCATCATGCAAATGACTCGCCAGCGCCATTCCGAGAGCCACTCCAGCGGCATCTACACCGACTGCCCATATTGCCACGGTCGCGGCTCAGTCAAATCGTCTCGCACCATGAGTGTCGAGATCCAGCGCCGTATCATTAGCATCATCCGCCACACCCGTGCACGCGATGGCCATGACAAGGAAATCAACCTTCGCGTGCTACTCAACCCGTCCAATCTGGAACGCCTGCGCAACGAAGACGAAGATCTACTACTCGGCATCGAGGAATCTTATGGCGCACGTCTCTCGTTCCGTGCCGATCCGATTTATCACGTCGAAAACTTCAAAATCCTCGACGTCGAAACTGGGCACGAACAGCGCTAGGCATTTCCAATGCCGAATGTCGGCTAATAAGAACACTCAAAATCTGACGTTCGGCACAGGATTTGCATCTACGCAGTTTATGAAAATCCTCGCTGTATTCGATAAGTTCAAAGACTCCATGACTGCCGTCGCGGCATGCGCAGCGGCTAGTTCCGGGGCTCGCCAAGCGCTAGGCAATGTCGCGCACATCACGCAAGTTCCACTGACGGATGGCGGCGAAGGCTTTTGTAGTATTTTAACAAATGCCGCAGATGGTTTCATTCAAACACATACCGTCTGCGGCGCACTCGGAGCTGACCTTGAAGTACCCTTAGGCTGGGTGAACAGCACTGCATTGCCCATTGCAGTGCGTGAGCGAATCGACCTGCCACTGGGCAAGGTTGCGATCATCGAAATGGCTGCTGCTGCAGGCTTAGAGCAAGTGCCTGCCGACCTCCGCCACCCCAAACGGTGTACCACTTACGGAGTGGGAGAACTAATTCGTATCGCAGTCGCAGACGGTGCGGATGCGATTATTCTCGGCATCGGCGGCAGTGCCACCAGTGACCTCGGGCTCGGCCTGCTGCAAGCACTAGGCTTACAGTTCATCGATTCAAACGGTCACGCTATCGAACGCATCCTCCCAGACAACTGGCCGCAGGTCACCTCCATCTCAGGCAATCTCAAAATCGTTATACCTCCGATTTTCATCGCATGCGATGTTGACAACCCACTACTCGGCCCACGCGGAGCGGCAACAATCTATGGCCCCCAGAAAGGCTTACTTGCAGACGAACTCGAGAGCTACGAGATAGAGTCCGCACGCATCGCCTCGATGCTCAGCGCATACTTCAAGCAACCTGAAGCACTCCGAGAATCACCAGGGAGCGGCGCGGCCGGAGGCATCGGCTTTGGCTTAAATGTGGCCTGCGGCAGCCAATACGTCGCTGGGTTCGAGCTTGTTAGCTCTTGGCTTGATCTAGAGAATAAGATCGCTGCAGCAGATCTAATCCTCACCGGAGAGGGCAAGATCGACCTTAGCTCACTAGACGGCAAAGGCCCCTACGCACTCGCAACCGCGGCCAATCTCGCCAACAAACCCGTTGTACTCTTAGCGGGTTGCATCGAAGCTCCAGCAGCTGAGCAACTGCACCGAGAGTTCCCCAATTGTACTACTGCAGCCATTACTCCCGAAGGCTGTCCACTCCCACAGGCACTTGCAGAAGGCCCAGACAATTTACAAAACAAAACCGCGCAAGTCCTGCAGCTACAGACTCAACAATGACAATTGAAGAGCATGAACTCAGAGAGACGAGAACACGCCGCATCCGTAGGGTGAAGCGCTGGCTTAGGCTTTTGCCTCGGCGCACCAATATTCATCGCTATCCCATCCTCTGGCGCTTTTCCATCGGTGCGCGCAAACGCATCTATCTCTGGAGCTTTCGCGTCGAGAACGCGGTGCCCGCGATCTACGCAGGCTTCATTCTCGCACTTATGCCACTCTACGGCATTCAGATTCCGATCGCATTTTGCCTCGCTCTTTTTTTACGAGCAAATCTACCGATTCTGGTCGGCTTACAAATGCTCTCCAATCCACTCACGATATTGCCGTTCTGGTATGCCGCCTATCAAGTCGGCAGCAGCGTGCTCCGCATCGTCAGCATTGAAACACCGCCACTGGGCCAACACGACGTTAGAGCCATTGTGCATAATTTCAGAAACGGTGAATGGAGCAGCAATATTGAACCCCTTCTGGCGAACTTTAGCATTATGTGCCTCGGTGGCATCGTCATGGGGGTCTTTTTCGGCCTGATCTCTAGCTTTGCCTATCGCTTCACAGCCAAAAGAACCGCCGCAAGCTACGCACTTTTGATTCATAAAATTCACGATCGTAAAACACGTAAATCCGACCTCCCATCCGAACCCGACTCCAATGTTTAATTTCTTTCGTCTTCTCTCGATCACTCTCTTGGCAAGCTGTGCGCTCATCGTACATGCAGACCGTATCAACCTTGGCATCGACACTCTGCAACAATCTGGATTTCGCGCCATCGCAGGCAAACGAGTCGGGCTGCTTACCCATCCAGCTGGCGTTAACCGTGATGGCGTCAGTAGCATCGACGTGCTGCGCCGCGCTCAGAATGTGAAACTCGTTGCTCTGTTTGGTCCAGAGCACGGTATTTACGGCAACGAAAAGGCAAACGTACCAGTCGATAACAAGATCGATCCACGCACCCGGCTGCCTGTCTATTCGCTGTACGGCAAATACCGCAAGCCATCTGCTGAGATGCTGCGCGGACTCGATGCGCTTATTATCGATCTTCAAGACGTCGGCGTGCGCTCTTACACTTACGTCAGTTGCATGCGCTATGCGATGGAAGCCTGCTTTGAAAATAACGTCGAAGTCGTCGTGCTCGATCGCCCAAATCCTCTTGGTGGCCTCAAAGTTGACGGCCCTCCGCTCGACCGCAAATGGCGCAGCTATGTCGGAGCCTTCCACGTGCCCTACGTCCATGGCTTCACCATCGGTGAGCTCGCACAAATCGCGAAGTATACATCTGGCAGCATGGATGTGACCGACAAAGTACGCCAGCAAGGGAAGCTCACTGTAATAAAGATGCGTGGCTGGCGGCGCGACATGCTGTGGCCACAAACAAAGCTCAAATGGGTGCCGACCTCACCTTATATTCCCAACCTCTCAGCCGTTCTCGGCTATGCAATGACAGGACTCGGAGCGCAAGTCGGAGGCTTCTCGCATGGCATCGGCACTCCCTACCCATTTCGTTTTCTTCGTTATAACGGGAGATCTGCAGTTCAAGTGCAACAAGCACTCAACGCGCAGCACATTCCTGGCCTAAGCTTTCGCATCCTCCGCACCAAAACCAAATCTGGCGCAAGTGTCGAGGGCGTCTATGTTAATGTCAGCGATTGGGCTAAAGTACGCCCTACCGAAATTAGTTTTCATATGATGCAACTCACCGCCGCATGGACGTCGGGCAATCCCTTCGCCAACGCAAAGAATCCCGCCTTATTTAATAAACACGTCGGCAGCACGGCGTGGTGGGACGAAATCAGCCAACGTGGCGCTCAGGCCAGAACCAAAGACTTCGTGAGCAACTGGACCGCGCAGGCAAATGCCTTCCAACGCAGCCACATGCAATTCCGCCTCTACTAGCTTATCCAGAATCCTCAGACTCCCGCGTCAGCAGAGACATTGCATCTGACAGCCTTCAATATTAAGAGAAAATAGCCGACAATCAGAAGCATCATGAATGCCGCACATAATGCGCAAACACACTGGTGGATGGCATAATTCATTCTTGTGGATAAAACAAAACCCGATCATGCACTAAAAAAGCAAAATCGAGTTTTCCATCGCCGGTCAAATCAGCAATCAGCACCTCGCGCGGTTCCACATTACTACCCGTGCGCCCTTGGTAATGTAAGTTCTGCTCAAACACTTCCCAGAACATGCAGCTCTGCCAATCGAGTTCCTGCTTTACGAGAATCTCCAGTACATGGCTCTGGCCATCCACCGCGAGTAAATCGAAGCGCCCATCTTGATTAAAATCAGCGCCCTCTACATAGCTGTAGTGCACGTCTTCGAGATTTGTCTCGAAGCTTTCCTCGACGTCTCGTGTCCACACATCTGCCTGTGCAGGCAAACGCCAGAAGCGATCTTCCCCCGCAAAAATAAACTCCGTCGCTCCTTTAGTCTCCTCTAATTGATACCATTCACTTAAATTAATCTTCCCCGCATCAACTGTCGTTCGATATCGAAAGACACCATCCTGGTCGCGTTCAAGCAGTTGGAATTCTCCGGCAGCCGATACATAGAAAAATAGCTGCTGCACCGCACCGTCTTGATACAATGGGATAACAGCTGACACCACATCGTCACCACGCAGGGCATTAAATTGATCCACCATTTCGAGCATATCATGCTTCACTCGCAACGCACGCGCATAACCAGATCGACCAACGACAAGCTCATTACTCCCATCACCGTCGACATCAAACACGCTGACCTGCGCAGGCTGTATGTCTTTCAACAAGCTCTCACGAATTGTCGACGCCTGTGCCACTTCCTTAAGCACTATGCCGCCCACCTCTTCTGGGTATAATAACACGGGTGCCTCACGTGGCACAAAAATCATCAGCCCTCTGCGGTTATCATCAAACACCGCCACTTCACGTACCTCGAACGGCTTCCGTTTCACTCCAGTCAGCACAGTGCGAGAAAGTACGACCCAGCTTGAATCTGGATTTTCCCGATTCTCAGGTCGAACCAGCGTTAATGCCATCTCGCCCTTCAATTCACTGACCAATGCCAACTCATCATAGCCATCACCATCCAGGTCCACCGCTTCACAGACCAACGGTTCTCCTTCTCCAATCAAAAGTTGCCGCGGAAATGAGAGTCGCCCGCCCCGATCCATCCGGCTCAGTCCGATCGTCTTCTCACCAGCACTCACGACCACCACTGCAGCTCGGTCATTTTTAAAAAAAAGCCCACTGCCCATCGAGGATATTTCCGAAAACGACGGAAAAGTTTGGGGCGAATCGAAATGTCCCGAATTCTTTAAGAACAGCACCAACTCGGCACCCGCAGGATTTGCGACCAGTAAGTCCTCTTGCCCGTCACCACTCAAATCACCGAGTGTATAGCTAGCAGCCATACGCCCCTTTTTGAAGATCGGATAAATCTCCGGTTGCGCTGCGGAAAAACCACTGACCTCTGGTACCACCTCCGCCTGTGTCAGGCGGAAGAACTCCACCCCACCACTGCGCGAATCAACCGAGCAAAAAGACCGCATCGCACCCTCAACTTGCGGCATCGCACGCACTCCACGCACAGGCCGTTCAAAAACAAACCGCCGCTCAGGGCCAAATCCACCGTCACTCAGTTGCTCTCTGAGTGCCAGCGACTGATCCCCATTTGCTGAAATATAGAGCACATCCTTGCGCCCATCGTCCGTCACATCTTCCAGCAATAAATTAAACGGATTCTCACCCGTCACATAATACACCGCCGCCTCATCGAGATGGCCATGTGAATCCTGACGAAAAACTCGTAGCGCATCCGCGGCCACGACGACTAACTCCGCACTCCCATCGCCATCCACATCTGTAATCCGAACGGTCCCCGTCCATCCCAACGCCTCGAAATCATCAAACACATGCGTGTCCGTCCATTGCCCCGCTTCATTTTGATAGCGGACAGTCAACGCCTCCTCTCGAGCAGTATAAGCCAAATCATCGCGCCCATCGCCATTCAAATCCCCCACCGATAAGTCAAATACTGGAAAGCCAATCGTAATCGATTCACTCTGGAAACGAGCATCCTCAAGTGGCGGCTCCCAACGATTACGATTCAAGCGTGCCTTACCACTCGTGCGTGGCGCATCGTCTGCCAATTGATACAAGATCTCGATCTGTGCGGTATCATTATTAATCACGACTAAATCGCTCAGCTCGTCCTGATTCACATCACTTACATTGAGTGCACGCGTGCCCCAATCCAACTTCAACACCTCTGGTCCTGAAAACGAAAACGGCGCTACCTCGGCCCATGCTAGCGCACACGTCATCAACCCGCCACTTAAATAAAAAGCAGCGCGCCACACACCTCGAAAACGTCCCCATCGATTCAATCTATTACTCATTATTTACCCTCACTTTTGATAATTAACGTGCGTCCAAAAAAACCATCCGGCGCTTCATTTAACTCAGAAATCATTCGATAGGCACTATCCAGCTGAGACGGGATTTTCGCCTTGCTTATATCGCCCATCAAACCACTCAACTCAGCCACTTGTAGCAGCGACTCAAACAGTGGCTCGATCATCAGTTCCGTATTTACAAAAGAACGTGTCACCGCATTCGGACGTTCAATACGCTCAAATAATTGCTCCGTCTCGGCACTCTGCCACAAGCCCTGGCCCCGTTCACCCATACGAGACAGCACTTCATGCAGTAAGCCCACCTCGCCGACATTCACGATCAAGCTCGAACGCAAAAGCACATAGCTAATTGTGCCCTCATTTTTCATCTCCGGCTGGCTCGAATCTCTAATTGTATAAATGGTCTGCCCTTCATGCAACTGCTCTTCAACCATCGCGCGTAAGCCAGGAAACAAATCCTTAAAGGCTTCGATAGCTTGTGTCAGTGCTTGCGCGTCTTTCACCTCAATCACGAAAAGTTGCTGGGGCTGTGAGACCTCTGAGTTGTCTAGATTCGCCTCAGGTAAGACCGACAAGCTAACTGTCTGAGACCCGAAGTTGTCTAGTAGGGCTGCGCGCAAATCCACACCCGTCTTCGCCTTCGCTATCTGCAGCTGCATATCAATCAACGGCGGTAATGTCGGGCTCGCCGATGTCAGCAATCTTTCGACATTTTCCAGCATCGCACTGCCGTCAAAGGTCGAAATCGAACTACTCAAGACCCCCTCCGCTACATAGTGGGCCTCCGGAAGTGCAGTATTTGCGTAACTCAGTAGGCTTAGGAAGCCCAACTTCTCACGATAGATTAATCCATAATGCGACAGCAACCCAGAATCAATCAGATCAAAATCAACATACACAGCCTGCAGTGATTCCAACGACAACGCACTGTCCAAACTCTGCGCAGTCACCCCAAATATTGCCAAATTATTCACCACGGGAAGCTCAATCAATGCGCGATTTAAAGTCGGCATCAACTTCTCTAAATTCGAATACAACCCAAAATCGCCACGTCCGCCTTGTTCTCGCGAACGTTGATACACCGCAGAGTCTGCGATCGGCGCACTGGCTCCTTCCTTAATCGACTCAACTGCCGCACGTAGACGACTCTCGGGAGCTGCCAAAACCACGATGCCATTCACTAACGCGTAGCCATCTTCTACATAAGTAGCTACCCCATTAAAGGTCTCATCAAAATAGAGCGTTTCACCCATAAACAACTCCTCGATCATCTCATGCTCAACCAGCGGATTGATCGCCTGATGCGCCGCCATATTACGCTCAAATTGAATCTTCATCAACGTATCAAGTCGTGCCGCATCTCCAGAAAACTCTGCCATCAACACCATTTCCTCGCTCTCTGCCTGCCCCAGTGCTTGCCCTGATAGATTATAAAAAGCCACGCTCGCCTGCCCCGGAAACAGCTCAAACAACTCATCAGAGCTCAGGCCAAACACGTCCTGCATCACCTCGGTAAAACCAGGGGGTTCATCAGTACTGCCGCTATCTTCAAGGGTATCGTCGCCCTTCATCGCATCGAAAAATGCGAGCAGCTCTTCGTCTTCAAATAAGGCTGCGATCGGATGCGTGGCCCACTGCGCCCGCGTTTCTGAAAGGCTGCGCACTGTGCAGAAAAACTCTGCATCCTCGCCGATGATCTCCTGAAAAGGCAACGCAGACACTGCCGCGCCCGAGACGCACACACACACACAAGTTAACAATAATTTATTCATATTTAAAATCTCAACTCACTTCTCGCTGTCAGCAATTTTAGGGGGGCTCAAATAACGAAAGCCTGTATTCGGATTACGTGGATCAAATGCATACGCATCTCGGTTGTCTAAAAATGACTTCACCACACCTGAAGAAATTGAAAAACCCAAGCCCTCAGCTCCCACAGCCGCAATCTTCATATTATTTACGCCCACAACTTCACCACTCAAGTTGAACAATGGCCCACCAGAATTACCGGGATTGATCTGAGTCGTCGTCTGCAAATAAAGACGCCCCCCGATCACACGATTCGCGACGCTAATAATTCCCTCCGAAACAGTCCGATCCAGCCCTAAAGGACTACCGATCGCAAACACAGTCTCCCCCTCACGAACTCGGCCTGTACCAGCGGCTAACGTGACGCTGCGAAATGCCTCTTCCGAATCTGCTTCAATCTTTAACAAAGCCAAATCTAACTCCGCGCTGGTTGCCACGATCCGTACATTATTATACGTCACCTTCGAAAGCTCGCGTTCACCCTCCCTGAAAATTGTCACCGAGATACGATGTTCGCCCGCGATTACATGATCATTCGTCACCACATAGCCATCCCCATGGATTACAAACCCGGATCCTAGGCCAGTCGGTGTTTGCACCAGTGCCACTGCCTCGCCCAACTGATCCACCCACTTCAGTATCGGCTGATCGTCACGATCCGCCGCAACGCGGTAGAGTGTGTCCTCAACTAACGCCATCGCTACTTTGCCAATGACTGAATCTACCTCGCCCAGACTTACGACCGCATCCTTCGGCACGGCAACTACATTAAAGCCCAAATCCACATAGTATACCTCCGGACGCTCCAATACGATAGCACCGCGAATACCACTACCATCCTTCAATTCAATCGAATGAATTCCGTGTAACGAAGTTAAAGCAAGGGCAAGAAAAGACAATAAGCCAACTTTTTGCATCCCTGACGATAAACCAATCAGCCAAGCGCTGACCACAAAATAAGCATAAAAGAAAGCGCAATGAGCTTAACTTCGGCTGATCATCCATTAGCGGGAAAGTCTCGATTGAAACGACTGACCGCGATAGGTGCGTGGGCGACTCGCCCACATTCCTTTGCCAATAGTCGAAGATACACTTAAATTTCTGTGCGATATGCAGCCACGCCGCAAATTCAATCCCATTTCGGCATATCAATTCGAATACGCTCACGTGCTCGGAAATAATGCAAATCCTTAAAGCCTTTCTCACGAAGCATCGGTTGAATCGTATCGAAAAACTGCCCAACTGAAGAAGGCCTATGCGAATCAGAGCCAATCGTCAGCTTCACACCCATCTCACTGGCCCAATCGAGAATTAACGGATCGGGGTGCACCTCAAAGTCGCCCTTAGTCAGGCCGCTGGTATTCACCTCGATGCAGATATTTTCATCCACCACTGCCTGCAGAAAATCACGGATCACTTCTTCGTGCTTTGCCGGCTTGAACTCACTCACCACTCCATAGGTGCGGATCACATCGGGGTGCGACATACTATCATAGCGCCCCGACTGCGCACCATCCTTAAGGTGGCGAAAGTAACTATCAATTCGCATCGCATCGTCTTTGACCTTATTTTTCGTCAACCACGTCAAGTAGCTCTGGCACTGCGCGTGCAGCGACCCGAGTACAAAATCCCACTCGAACTCTGCGAGAATTTCATCCATAGACTTCATCTGCGCTTCGTCTGGATACACCTCCGCCTCGATCCCGCAAAGCACCTCGACGCCAAATGGCTTGGCCTTTTCTGCGGTGTCGTACACTAAACTGCGATATTGATCGAGTTGATCACGGCGCATACGAATTCCTTCTTGGCCGAATGCCTCCCATTCCATCGGGATGTGGCAAGTGATGGTTATCACATCGATCCCCAGCTCCATCGCAACCATTGCATATTCAATCGGCGCACCGATTGCGTGGCCGCAAAGAGTGGTGTGCATATGTGAGTCAACACGCATAGTATAGTCAGCCGCAAGCTAGCCTACGGAGCCAAACGAGCGGCTGCCCATTGACCAGCATCATCGAGTCGATACATAAAGCGATCATGCAAGCGCCCTCCCCCGCCTTGCCAAAATTCAAAGGTCTCAGGTACAATGCGGTAACCTCCCCAGTGATCTGGCAGCGGTACTTCGCCATCGGCAAACTTACGCTTCATCTGATCGAGCTTAGCTTCCAGAATTTGCCGCGATGTAATCACCTGACTTTGCGGCGAACTCCATGCCCCAAGTCGACTCGCGATCGGACGAGAGACAAAATATTGCAAGGCCTCAACTTTCGAAACACGCTCGACGCGCCCGGTGATGTTGACCTGACGTTGCAGCGGCAACCACAGAAAATTCACTGAGACGCGCGGATTCGATTCCAACTCGATTGCCTTACGACTCTCGTAATTGGTATAAAACACTAGCCCCTTTTTAGAAAACCCCTTCAATAATACCACACGCGTCGAAGGTTGCCCATTCGCAGCCACAGAAGCGAGACACATCGCATTGGGCTCATTGAGCTCACACTCCTCGGCCTGCCTAAACCACTGCTCAAACTGGGCAAACGGATCTGCCACTAAGTCTGCAGCTCGCAAGGCCTGCTTGGTGTAATCTTCGCGAAGGTCTGATATATGATCCATGGTGAAAAGAGTGGGAAGGTGAGAAGGTGTTTTCTATCTTAGAACATTCACATTTTCAAATCTTCATGCATTAATATCTCAGTAATTTATCACCTTCATACCTTAATACTTTCAACCATCAAATCTTTAAAGTTCCGCCAAATAGCGTTCGGCCTCGATTGCGGCTTGGCAACCCATACCCGCAGCGGTGATCGCTTGACGATACACATGGTCGACACAGTCACCCGCAGCAAAGAAACCATCATGCTCAGTCTTCACTTGGCTGCCGTGGTTTGGAATAATGTAGCCGTCTCCGTCCCGCTCTAACACGCCTTCGACAAAGTCAGTATTCGGGATATGGCCGATGGCGACAAAGACACCCTTACAAGGGATTTCACGCTCTACCCCAGTCTTAGCATCCTTCACGCGAATCCCACGGGTAAAGCCCTTTTCGTCAGCGAGGATTTCTTGGGGCAATGAGTTCCATGCCATTTCGATCTTTGGGTGCGAAGTCGCTCGGTCGGCCATGATCTGCGAAGCACGTAGCTCATCGCGGCGATGGATCAAAGTCACCTTTGTGCAAAAACGAGTCAAAAACAGCGCTTCCTCGGCAGCGGAATCGCCGCCGCCGACCACCACGACTTCCATATCGCGGTAGAACGCACCATCGCAAGTGGCACAAGTAGTCACACCCTTGCCCCCAAACATTTCCTGCTCACCCGGCACGCCGGTTAAGCGTGGGCGCGCACCAGTCGCGACGATCACGGTCTTGGCTTCGTAGACTTTATCCCCAGCGTAAAGTTTCTTCACCGCACCAGCGACCTCGATTTTATCGACCTTGGCATGCTCGTAACGCGCACCAAACTTCGCCGCTTGCTTGCGCAAGTTGTCCATCATGGTGTAACCATCGATGCCCTCTGGGAAACCAGGGAAATTCTCAACCTCCGAAGTCGTGGTGAGCTGTCCTCCTGGTTGCGTGCCTTCGAGCACCAACGGATTCAATTGAGCACGGCCCGTGTAGATGGCTGCAGTGAGTCCGGCACAACCGGTTCCTAAAATAATGACGTCTTCCATGATAATTTTACTAAAAGTGGAGTTTGAATTTGCTAAAGCTTTCAGACGATGAAGCCACCCGCTTTATTCTCAAGAACTTTCGAATCAGAAACATTTAGCCGGCTGTTTAAATGCAGAATTAACAAAAGTGGCGTCGTTGCTTGCAACGGCCTGCTCCGCCAGAATATCCACAAGCTCGCGCAAAGCATCCACTAAGTTCAATCCGAGTCCATTTTCAGCCTTTCAGTCTGACCGTTTTTCGGCATTTTCGCAGTCATGCAACTGATCGACAGCCATTGCCACTTACTCGGCTTCAAGAATAAAGGCGAACTCAACCCTGTACTGGCGCGTGCCGCCGCAGCTGGCGTACAACGCTTTATCACCGTCGGCACTTCGCCGAAAGACTGGGTGCCCTACCGCGAAATGCATGCGGCCTACGCGGGACGGATCGATTACACCGTCGGTCTACACCCCTGTTACGTCGATGCCGAGTGGCACCACGATGTTAGCCAAATTTCCACCTTCTTCATGCCGCCGCACGGCCCCGTCGCCCTCGGCGAGATTGGACTCGATTATTTCCACCTGCCGAAAGATCCAATTAAAGCAGGCGAAACCATGATCTATCAAGAAGAAGCCTTTCGCCAGCAGCTCATGCTCGCCACCGAGTTCGACTGCCCCGTGATCATTCACAGCCGCAATGCTTTCGACGACAGCCTGCGGATGATTGACGAGTCTGGCATCGATTGGTCGCGGATCGTATTCCACTGCTTCACTTACGGCCCCAATGAAATCACCCAAGTCAACCAACGCGGTGGACGCGCCTCCTTCACTGGAGTGGTCACTTACAAAAATGCCCCCGACATCCGCGAAGCCCTGCGCACCCAAGGTATCGAGCGATTGATGCTGGAGACCGATTGTCCCTACCTCACCCCTGAGCCGCATCGTGGCGAATCGAACCAGCCCGCCTACCTCGCCGACATCGCTAAGCGTTGCGCCGAGGCACTCGCGATGACTCCCGACCAGTTGGCCGCACACACCACCAATAACACCAAGGCCTTCTTCAACCTAAGTTAACTCTCTGTATGCACTGGATTTTTCGTAGTCTACTCACGCTCGCCTTTGTTGGCTTAGCCACGCTTGCAGTGCTGCCTCACACAGACACGCTTCGCAACGAATGGCAGCATCTGCGCGAGACCTGGGAGATCGTGCGTAGCCGCGCACCGAGCCAGTCAACCGCAGCGGTCGAATCGAGCAACACGCCCGGCACGTCCGACCGTGGCCGCACCGTGCACAAACCAGCGCCAGCAGGCAGAGCGTTTATCGCCAAGTCGGCAGCCGATAACGATCCCTTTCTCGCCGAAGCGCGCCGCCGCGCCCAAGACGACCCCGAGTCGGCGATGGCTTGGCTGCAAGTGCAATCACTCAGCCAAGACAGCGTGCGTGGGATGCTGGAAATTGTTGCCGTCTGGGCCGCGGAAGATTCCGAAAGCGCCCTGCTGTGGCTAGAGTCGAACGCCCAAGGCCTCGCCCGCCACACCACCATTCAAAGCGGTATGGAACTCTGGGCTCAACAGGACCCGACCGCCGCTGCGATATGGATTGACGGCATGGCCAACGACGGCAGTAAAGTTACCGCCGCTAAAGCACTCGCCGCCAACTGGGCAGGCCAAAACCCAAATGAAGCCTCACAATGGGTCGAACAACTCCCTG
>JABJQI010000233.1 GCA_018663485.1 Opitutia bacterium | reverse complement strand
TTACTGGAAAAGCCTCGACGATCTAGCGGAAACTCCCGCATTTACAGATTGGGTCGAGCGCGAATTCCCCGCCGGCGCTTCCGATATGGAAGGTGTCAACCGTCGTCACTTCATGAAAGTGATGGCTGCATCCTTTGGTCTTGCTGGCTTAGGTATGGCAGGTTGCCGTCGTCCAGAACAAAATATTCTACCTTACTCCAAGCAGCCTGAGAATGTGATTCCAGGTGTGCCGGTCTATTACACCTCCTCGATGCCGAGTGCGCGTGATAACATACCAGTGATCGTTGAGACGCATACAGGTCGTCCAACCAAGATCGAGGGTAATCCTAGCTTTACACCTTACGGCGGTGCCACGACTGTTTATACTCAGGCGAGCATCTTAGGTCTGTATGATCCAGACCGTGCGACCAAGAGCAAACAGGGCTCAACCGTTCTTTCTCAAGCCGCTATTCGCGACCGCCTCGAAGCAATTCGCAAAGCACACGGCGCAAATCAGGGCAAGGGTCTCGTCTTTCTCGCTGAGCCAAGCACATCGCCTAGTCGTGCTGGATTGGTTAAGCAAATCAAGCAGGCTTTTCCTCAGGCAACTTGGACTGAAAACACTGCGATTGATCAAAGTACTTCCGAACAAGCTGCGCTAGCAGTATTTGGCAAGTCACTGCGCGCACTTCCTGAATTTACTAAGGCGCATCGAGTCCTCGCTCTCGACGCCGAGTTCCTCATCAATGCCGATGGTTCTTTGAGCCAAGCACGCGACTTCACCAAAACTCGCAAGGTCAAGGATTCGAAGGATGCGAGCAAGATGAGCCGGCTCTACTCGGTCGAGAGCACGTTGACGTCGACTGGCTCTATGGCTGATCACCGCCTCCGTCTCAGTTCTAGCCAGATGGGCGCATTTATCGCTCAAGTCGGTGCAGCAATTCTTAATAAGAAGCATGTCGGTGGTCCGTTGGCTGATGAACTGGCTAAGGTCGGTGCTTCGCTTAAGGTCGACGCTCAATGGGTCGATGCTTGCGCGTCGGACTTAGTTGACCATGCTGGCCACTCTATCATCGTTGCTGGTGAGCACCTTCCTAAGGCGGTTCACGCGATTGTCATTGCGATTAACGAAGCACTTTCTGCTCCGATCAACTACGTCGAAGTGCCCGCTGCAGAGCAGGGCATCGCAGTTGCCGCAGCTCGCCTGAACCAAGGCGATGTCGAGACACTCGTTATCCTTGGTGGTAACCCAGTTTATGACGCACCGATCGATTTGAACTGGCCTGATGCTCAAGCGCAAGCAACTGAGATTATCTACATCGGTGGTTCGATCAACGAAACTTCTGAGGCTGCAAACCTCTTCATTGCACGTTCCCATTACTTGGAGTCTTGGGGCGATGGTCGCACATTCAATGGCACACTGGTCCCGGTGCAGCCAATGATTGAGCCGCTGTTTGACACTTTTAATGATTTGGAAGTGTTGGCCCGCTTTGCAGGTGTATCGGTTACGGATGGTTACTCGATCGCGCAAGCGACCTTCGCGGCCCTGGGTGGTAGCGATTATAGTAAATTTCTCAGTGACGGTATGCTTGAAGGTTCTGCTTACAATGCAGTGTCTCCTGTGATTGATTTCGCTGCCGTTAATGTGGACGGCTTGACTGCTTATGAACTCGGTGCTGATAAGCTCGAAGTTCGATTCGCCCCGAGCTCACACACTTACGATGGTCGCTTCGCCAACAACGGTTGGATGATGGAGTGTCCTGATCCGATTACTAAGCTGACTTGGGATAATGCCATTCAGATCAGCCCAACACTGGCGAAAGAACTCGAAAGTGCTCAAGGCATTCAGATCTTCCCGTCCAAGAAGCCAATGAATAAAGACAGTGAGTTCTTTAAGGCCGCGAAGGGCACACTTCAAACCAACAAGGCGAACTTTCGCCGTGGCAAGGAAGAAGCGGTTGTTGTCGAATTGACTGTCAACGGCGTCACGATTGAAGCACCGATCCACGTTGTACCAGGTCTTGCAAACTACACTGTGGTGCTGCCTCTGGGTATGGGCCGCAAGGTTGTCGGTCGAGTTGGGCAAGGTGTTGGATTTGATGCCTATACCGTCCGCACCACTGGTAGCCTTGGTTGCGCACTCGGCGGCTCGATCAAGCTGACAGAAAAGACTTATCACCTCGCGAATACCCAAGAGCACTGGTCAATGGAAGGCCGCGCACTGGTTCGTGAGAACACAGCTGCGGGGTACGCTGAAACACCTGATTTCGCTAACAAGGTCGGAGTCGAGTCACACGCCCCATCGAATTACGCGAAAGATGACGGCAAATCGCTTCAAGAAAAGTCGATCAATCAGTACCGTGGTAACTCCGCTTACGAGCACCCTGCATTCTCCAAGCCCCTGCCGAATGTAAAAGTTTGGAAGGACAACGAGGATAAATTTCCGATCCCGCAGCAGTGGGGGATGGCGATTGATTTAAATAGTTGCATCGGTTGTACGGCCTGTGTCGTTGCCTGCCAAAGTGAAAATAATGTACCAATCGTCGGTAAAGATCAGGTTCTTCGCGGACGTGAGATGCACTGGATGCGTATCGACCGTTATTTTTCAGCAGAGAAATACGACCAGACAGAAGTACCAGACGACGTACAAGTGTCTTTTATGGGCATGATGTGTCAGCACTGTGAAAATGCACCGTGTGAGCAGGTATGCCCAGTGAATGCGACCGTACACGATTCTTCCGGTCTCAACACGATGGCTTACAACCGTTGCATCGGCACTCGCTATTGCGCGAACAATTGCCCGTACAAGGTGCGTCGCTTTAATTTCTTCGATTGGAATAAGCGTCAAATCGGTGAAGTTTACAAGGGCCCTCTTGGTCCTGTCGATGAGCCAGAGCTTGAGAAGATGCAGGCTAATCCAAATGTTACTGTGCGTATGCGCGGTGTCATGGAGAAGTGCACATTTTGCACACAGCGTATCGAAGCTGCTAAGATCGAGCAAAAGCGTCTCGCTGGAGCTTCGGATGATATTCGTATCGCTGATGGTAACATCAAGGTGGCTTGCCAACAGGCTTGCCCAACTGATGCCATCACCTTTGGTGACATCTCGGATGCGGACTCTGAAGTCTCGCAGATGAAGGCAAGTGACCGTAATTACTCGGTGCTTGGATATCTGAATGCACGACCTCGCACCACTTATTTGGCTCGTCTGCGTAATCCAAATCCTGAAATGCCGGATGCTTACGAAAAACCATACGCCTACGCTCAATATGACGAGCGTTATGGACATGGTAGTCATGGTGACGACCACGGTGGTGACCACTACGCAGGGCACGATGCTCATGGCAGCGACGAGCACGGTGCAAGCCACGATTCTCATGCAGCACCTGCGCATGATGATCACGGTCACGATCACTCCTCCCACACTGAAGAAGCGCATCCCGCTCACTAATTTCTAACTTGCGAACCTATTAAAATGGCTACGACTACTCAAGAGAGTTCATTGGACGCGACACAGGCCGCTTTGTTGGCTAAAGTGCAACCAGCTGAGCTCCACGAACAGCCCCTTGTCACGAATGATCGTGATTTCAACTGGGTCACTGATAAGATCTGCCGCATCGTCGAGACGAAAACCCCTATGTGGTGGTGGGTCTGTATGGCGATTGCGTTGGTGACTGCATCCTTCACTGGAATGGGTCTACTTTGGCTTGTCAGCTCTGGTGTTGGTGTGTGGGGATTGGCAAATCCGATCAACTGGGGCTGGGCGATTGTTAACTTCGTCTTCTGGATTGGTATTGGCCACGCCGGAACGCTAATTTCCGCCGTTCTGTGTTTGTTGAAGCAGGGGTGGCGAACTTCGATCAATCGAGCGGCTGAGGCCATGACGATTTTCGCGGTGGTTTGCGCGGGTATTTTCCCGCTGTTCCATGTTGGTCGTGTTTGGTTCGGTTGGTGGTTGTTTCCCATCCCAAATTCCAATGGCATCTGGCCGCAGTTCCGTTCTCCATTGGAGTGGGACGTATTCGCGGTTTCCACTTATGGAACAGTCTCAGTGCTGTTCTGGTACATGGGCATGATTCCTGATCTCGGCGTGCTTCGCGATCGTGCGATTCAACGTCTTACAAAAGGCGCTTACGAAGGTTGTGGCTTCATGACGAAGGCTATGGATGTCTTTCGTAAATATTTATATGGGGTGGCTGCTATGGGTTGGCGCAATGCTGGTAATCACTGGCGCAACTATGAAATGGCTTACCTAGTGCTTGCTGGTATCTCCACTCCACTAGTTCTTTCGGTCCATACCATCGTTTCCTTTGACTTCGCTTTGGCGGTGTTGCCGGGTTGGCACACTACGATCTTCCCACCATACTTCGTGGCGGGTGCGATTTTCTCCGGTTTTGGTATGGTACTTACCTTGATGCTACCATTACGAGCGCTTTACGGTTTGCATGATCTCATCACCCAGCGTCACATCGACAACATGTGTAAGATCTGCTTGGGCACTGGCTCGATCGTTGGTTACGCTTACATTATGGAGTTCTTTATCGCTTGGTATGGTGCGAATCCATACGAGAGCTTCGCTTTCATCAACCGTGCCTTCGGCCAATACTGGTGGGCTTACTTGATGATGTTTAGCTGCAACGTTTTCACTCCTCAGCTCTTCTGGTCGCAGAAGGTGCGTAACAACACCGCGCTGGTTTGGATCATGTCGATCCTTATCAACGTAGGTATGTGGTTCGAGCGTTTCGTGATTACTGTCACTTCATTGGCCAATGACTTTATGCCAAGTAGTTGGGGGTACTACTCACCGACAATGGTCGATATTCTGACCTTCTTCGGCACCTTTGGTTTGTTCAGCGTATTGTTTCTTTTATTCCTTCGCTTCCTACCAATCATGCCGATCGCTGAAGTAAAATTTGTGATGCCTGAGGCAGATCCGCACGGCCATCACGACGAAGAAAAAGGAGGGCAACACTAATGTCTGAATCTGAAACACACGGAATTCTAGCAACTTTCCCTAACACACCTGCGTTCTTCCATGCCGCAGAAAAAGTGCGGGATGCTGGTTACAAAAAATGGGATACGTATTCATCGTTCCCTGTTCACGGCATGCCTGCTGCGCAAGGTCAGGGGCGCTCGAAGGTGCCAGTGTTTACCTTTTGTGGTGGTATCACAGGTTTCTCGCTTGGCATCATTATCGTCTGGTTTATGAATGCCTACAATTACCCGCTCATTATCGGTGGTCAGCCTTTCTTCAGTTTGGTTTTCCCATTCCCGATTATGTATGAGTTGACCATCCTGTTGTCCGCTTTCGGTACACTCGGTGGTATGTTTATCACAAATTTGCTACCTCAGCATTATAACCCGCTTTTCAATAACGAAAAGTTCCTAGAGGTCTCTGGTGATCGTCTCATCATCGCTATTGAAGCGCGGGATTCGAAGTTTGATCCCGTCGCCACACGTCAATTCCTAGAGGAAATTGGTGGAACCGACATCGAGGAGGTCTCAGCGTAGAACAGTATCATGCGTATCTTTTTAGCACTCTATGTTTTTGCGATCGTAGCAACGGTGTCGATTCTCGGCTTCCGCGGCTCGCACAGCACAAAACCACCACTCGAAGTCTTCCCAGACATGGATCGTCAAGCGCGCTATAAGCCGCAGGCCGAAAACGAGTATTTTAGTGATGGTCGCAATGATCGCCCAGTACCAGCTAAGACGGTTGCTCGAGGTGATTACTTCAACCAAGCAGAGGTTTTCTCTGCTGGGTTCGAAGATAAGACACTCGGCGACACGGCCTTCAATCAAGGTAAGGCGGCTGATGGCACGTTCGTTAAGACTGTACCACTTGAAGTGAGCCACGCGCTCATGGCTGAAGGCAAGGCGAAGTATGACATCTTTTGTACTGTTTGTCACGGTGCAGCTGGCGATGGTAATGGTGTAACTAAGCCATATGGCGTGCTCGCGGCGAGTTACCATGACGATCGTCTTCGCAGTGTTGAAGATGGCTACATTTACGATGTTATCACCAACGGTAAGGGGCTGATGCTTCCTTTGGATGGTAGTATTTCTCCCGAAGAACGTTGGGCGATCGTCCTCTATGTTCGGGCATTGCAACGCTCACAATACGCTAACGCTAAGGATCTCTCCGAAGCACAACGCAAAGAGTTAGGATTTTAATACTATGAGTTCGGACGCACATCACGCTCAAGCAAACAAAGTAGGGAGCATCGCTCTCATTGTTGGCCTCATCGGCATCGCAATCGCTGCGTTTGGCCTACTACAAGGCTGGAACGAAAGTGACGCACGCCCATTTATGGGTTGGCTCCTTGGTATCGGTTTCTGGATGTCCATCGCCATCGGCATGACATTCCTGACTTTGATCTGGTATGTATTCTACGCACGCTGGCCAGTCATTATCCGCCGACAATGTGAGCACGGCATGGCAGCATTCCCATGGTTGTTACTGCTTTTTTTACCGTTGTTGGCTATCCCGCTCTTTCATGAGAATCCAGGTCTGCTTTGGAAATGGATGAGTGGACTCAATGAACTTCCTGGTCATGGCACTGTCGGTGAAGATGCGATTTACACTTGGAAGCAGCCTTACCTGAATATCAATTTCTTTGTCGTCCGTGCATTCGCTATTTTTGGTGTGTTCATTCTAATCACGAGCCTGCTGCGTAAGTGGTCGTTCGATACCGATAAGACTGGCGATATCAAGAACACTAAGAAAGCACATGCGCTGTCTTCAATTGGTCTTTTCATCTGTGCGGTTGCAATGACACTCGGTGCGATTGACTGGTTCAAATCGCTTGAATACCACTGGTTTTCAACCATGTATGGCGTGTGGTTCTTCGCCGCATCGATGCGCGCTGCACTCGCTATCTTAGTCATCTTGACAGTAGTGCTTGCATCGAAGGGCTATCTTAAAGGTGTTCTGAAGCAGGCGCATCGTTATGATCTGGGCTGCTTGATGCTAACGTTTACCATCTTCTGGGCTTACATCAGTTTCTCTCAGTATTTCTTGATCTATAGTGCGAATATTCCGGAAGAAACCTTCTGGTATAATTTGCGTGAAATGAACTTCGATGGCACGACCAATTCTTGGTGGTGGGTGAGTATGGGTTTGATCTTTGGTCACTTCCTTACGCCGTTCCTCTGCTTACTTTGGTATAAGACCAAGACCATTGTTTGGCGCACCGTTGCAATCTCTGTCTGGATTCTCACTTTCCATCTGCTTGATCTCTACTGGAATATTATTCCCGGTAAGCTCGTCAACCCAGACGCCCACGCTGCGGGGTACTTGGTTCGTCAGTTCTCAGTCAACTGGGTGGATATCGCATCGCTCGTTGGTATCGGTGGCATTTGCATCTATGCATTCTGCCGTAGCACCAAGAAAGCCGAGCCGATTCCTATTCGTGACCCGAATATCGCTATTTCCATTAACTACTCTGAGTAATTTAAGATGTCTCAACCAGAATTATCTACCAGCAGCCGTCTGCTCTCACTCGTCGGTATTATCGGCGCGATCCTAGTATTTGGCGCGATTCTTTTCGTTGCTTACTTGCCTAGCCGTCCGGATCCGATTGATCAGGCTGTCAATCAAGAGCGCCAAGCTAAGGCTGACGAAGCTCGCGCTGCAGGTGTGGCAAAGCTCGTCGGTTTCGAAGTCATCGACGCAGAAGCCGGCACCGTTCGTATCCCAATTGCGGATGCGATGGATTCGACCGTCGCGGCCTACAAGGCCGCGCAGTAATCACTCGAAGCATTCATTTTTAATGAGCAACGCTCCTCAGTCCAACTCTCAATCCACTTTCACGGATGCCTGCGTGCGCACCTTGCTTAGTGAGATCGATGCGTCCATCCGGTTTCCGGCTCTATTCTTTGTGATCGC
>JABJQI010000231.1 GCA_018663485.1 Opitutia bacterium | reverse complement strand
GATGGATGAACTTTTTGAAACGCTCGCCTACCTCCGGGTCAGATAATTGAAAGATGTAAGCCACCCAAACAAATCCGGTATTAGTTAGTTTCCCCGCAGGTTTCATCGCTGGACCAGTGTCCTTTACCTTTGATTTAGCAATGCCGTCTTCGGACATTATTCCATGCTCTTTGAGCAATTTCGCCTTACGCTTTAGTTCCGCAGTGACATCAAGCTGATCAAATTGAAAGTAACCATCATGGTAAGGCACCAACTCCATGTAGCGCGCAATCCCCTGCTTCAACCAGTATGGGAATTCATAACCAGCTAACAACTGCTCAGTGACTTCGCCGATAATCTCACTCGTTTTAATCCTGCCTAAATTGTAATGACCTGCAGAGGACTTTTTAAGGTCCAATATCTGAGGGGATAGAAACAAAACTTTTTCATCAGCAATATAGCGCGCATTATCGAAACGATAACCACCTGCTTCTACATAAGCCGTGTGGTTGGAATACAGACTCACAGTAAAATCGCGTGGCATACGTCGTTCAAAATCAAAGGGCATGGCTCTCACCGCAGTATGCGTCGCCTCAAAAACACGCATTACCTGCTTCACTTCTCTAGGCTCTAATTTGAAAGGTGTGTTTAACTCAAAGTGCTTTGACTGATAGACAAATTTCTGGGCCCTTTCATCATCCTTGGCGACTTTGAAATCGATCTCGTCAACCCCAACTTTAGCGGGCCAAAGCAACGGCTCACTTAGCCTGCTGCCAAGACCTTGAGCAGTTACAATAGAGGACAAAAAAGAGAGGGAGAGTAATACGACTACGGGGATAAAGTATTTCATACAATTACGCTGTATAGGTGAAATTTGATTACCAGCATTTTTTTGCGGATCAGAGTCTATCGCCGTGCCATTAATCTCGGCTGTGCTCTCACTAACGATTAATATGCATCACTGTGGGTGCGATTTCGTATTGCTCGGAGATCTGCTGCCAGAAGCCACTCAACTCGTACCAGAGGCGCTTTCCCTCAGTGTCGAAGCTTCCGACAACCTGCTATCTGATGGGGCATGCGGCGCTACCATCAACACGTTTCCCAGCAATTGACGGTGAACGCAAAAAAAAAACCGCCCCAATCGGGACGGCCTTTTTGAAAATATCTGCGAAACGCTTATTTGCGCTTAGCTTCGACCAAGCGTTTTTCCTTAACTTGGTTAGCAGCCTTACCGATACGGTCGCGCATGTAATACATACGAGCACGCATAGTAATGGACTCACGATCGATCTCGACCTTCTCGATCGATGGGCTGTGAACAGGGAATACTTTTTCAACACCCACACCCGATGCGATACGACGCACAGTGAAAGTCTCTTGGAGACTGCCGCCCTTGCGAGCGATGACGATACCAGCAAAAATCTGGATACGTGTCTTATCACCTTCAGAAACCTTGAGGTGGACGCGAACGCCATCGCCGACTTTAAAGTCTGCGCGGTCGCTCGTAAGTTGATCTTTAGTGATGTCTTCTAGGATTGCTTGGCTCATTGCTGGAATTCTCCGTTTGGTAAAATATCTGGTCTTAGTTGCTGGGTCTTTTCGATCTGTTGTTCACGCCGCCATTTCGCAATAGCAGCATGATCCCCAGACAATAAAACATCTGGCACACCCATACCGCGAAACTCCGCAGGACGGGTATATTGAGGAAAGCCGAGGAAGTTGGTCATAAAGGATTCCTCCGTCAAGGATTTTTCGTCACCTAAAAACCCGGGCACAAATCGGCTGATACAGTCGATCATCACTGCCGCTGCCAAGGTACCGTTGGTCAGCACATAATCCCCAACGCTCACCTCTCGGTCGATCAAATCGTCGCGCACGCGTTGATCCACCCCTTCATAGTGACCGCTTAATATAATAAGGTGCTTCTCTTGCACCAATTCACGCGCCAATTGGCTGGTCAACGGCTTGCCGTCTGGTGCCATATAAACAACCGTGGTCTCTGGGCGACGCATCGAATCGATCGCCGCGTAAATCGGTTCTGGCTTCATCACCATCCCCGCTCCACCACCAAATGGCATCTCGTCAGTCTTGCGGTGCTTATCCGTCGTCCAATTACGTAGTTGGTGAGCTTCAGCGCGAATGAGGCCATTGCGCTGCCCGCGTCCCAACATACTGGACGATAAAAAACCCTCCACCATTTCTGGGAAGAGGGTTAAAATATCAAACTCGATATGCATGGCGCAATCGGTCGGTTGCCCTGAAGGATCGGGGGAGACCGGCTTATGCTTCAGCTTTAGTTTCTTCAGCCGCAGGCGCTTCAGTCTTAGCTTCGGCTGCTTTAGCCTTAGGAGCTGCTTTGGCCTTAGGAGCTGCTTTGGCCTTAGGAGCTGCTTTAGCCTTAGGAGCTGCAGGTGCTTTAGCTTCAGCCTTAACTTCAACAGCAGGAGCGGCTTCTTCTGAAGCTGCATCGCGGCGAGCCTTGCGAATCAAACTTGCAGCAGTGTCAGTAGGCTTCGCGCCAACGGACTTCCAATAATCAATACGGTCAATCTTAAGATTGAGTTCATCTGTCGCACGCTTAGCCTGAGGCTCATAAGTGCCGAGCACCTCGACAAAACGACCGTCACGACGGGCAGTAGCTTCGGTGACGACTAGACGATAAAAGGGACGGTGGCTAGCACCGTGACGTTGGAGGCGGATTTTAAGAGCCATATATTGTTATTGTTTCGATAGAGTTCAGGGCCAGAGGCCGGAAGTGGTGAAGTGGAGCAAAAAAGGAGCTACATCGCTCCCTGTCAAGCGTGGAGAATGCCGAATCGAAAGGAACCGCTAGCAATTGAGCTAATCAGGGCGCACCACATCAGGTGAATCCGTCCATGGCAGCGGGAAAGCGCTCTTTTGCCAGTCTTTACGAATCTCGCCGATTTTCGCGAACTCACCCTCTTCGCCTTCCATCATTTCACCCGAAAACTGATAACGCGTCTCATCGCCAGTCATACGCACCACACTTTTACCACTATAAGCATGTAGTGTGCGCGGCGTGGAATAATCGATCTGACGGATTTTGGACATGTATAACAGGAGTGAGAAGAAAGCAGTCAGACATAGATCTGCCGTAGATAGCGAAGCAAGTCAGTAAAGAATTTTACCCATAATTTTAATCCGACTCTGCATCTTCATCCGACATACGCATTAACAGTTTGCGTTTCTTCCGCTTCCGATTTCGATTCGAAATATGGCTAAAATCATTTTTCAAAAAT
>JABJQI010000228.1 GCA_018663485.1 Opitutia bacterium | reverse complement strand
TGCCACCACCGCAGCAAATGAAGTCGTCTCGATACCAAGCTTACCAATCGCGGCGATGGCAACAAATACCACAATCGCTCCGTAAAGCATACTGGAAAAGAAACCGATCAGCGTCGCATCCACTTCTTTTTTGACCAAAGCAGCCGCGAACAGTGCTTTCACTTTTTTCGCCACCCATAGGCCGACGATTAATATAATAATTGCGGCCACGACTTTAAGCCCGAAATTCGCGATGCTTTCCATAATTGAATCTGCGGTTGATTGTTCTTCCATGATATGTGTTTGGTTAGTTGATCAGTTTAATTCTAGAAATATACCGAGAATCGGTAATTATTGTTATATGTGACAATCCTTACTCTTCGCTGAGACGCAAATACCTAACGTCGATTAGTCAATAAACGAAACGACTTTTTTGTTCACGCGAACAGACGTTGATTAATTTGATCAATCGCCCAACGTGCGTGCTCGGCAACCATCGCGTCGCTCCCAGATTCAACAATCTGCAGCGCTGGCAAGTCCACCACCGTACCGATATTTCCAAGCACCACACAAATATTACGCCGGAAACGGGGCAGCTTAAGTCGTCGCATTGGCGAGCCAATCATACGCGCACTGAATGTAGCCTCATCCCACGCCAACAAGTCTCGAAGCGGAGGCAACTCACGGGGCGAAAACTTCGCTTCTAGAGTCGGCGTAGCCCATTTATTCCAAGGGCACACATCTAAACACTCGTCACAGCCGTAGAGTCGATCACCGATCGCGGCACGATACTGTAGTGGAATTGGCCCATCATGCTCAATCGTTAGATACGAGATACACTTGCTCGCATCGAGTTGATAGGGAGCAGTGATCGCCCCCGTCGGGCACACATCGATACAACGTGTGCAACTACCGCAGCGATCCTTGACAGGCTCATCGGTAGGCAGATCGAGCGTCGTCACAATATTTGCCAGAAACGACCAAGTGCCCCGCTTCGGCTCGACTAGAATTGTGCTCTTGCCCTGCCAACCGATGCCCGCGGCGGCGGCGATCGGCTTTTCCAGTAGCGGTCCGGTGTCGACATAAGGGCGCTGCACACCACCAAAATCATCGCGTAGCGTGCGGCACAACTTTTTCAAGTAGCGCAGCATCATGTTATGATAGTCGTCCCCTAGCGCGTATTTCGCGATACGGTAAGGTCGCACTGGGTCCGGCTGATAATAATTCATACCAAGCACTATAATACTGCGCGCTTCAGGTAGCAGTTGCTCGGGGTGCAGACGGCGGTCGTTGTTTCGCTCCATCCACGACATCGTACCGTGTTGCCCTGCAGCGATCCACTTTCGATAATAGTCCCCACGCAGTTCCAACGGCACCTTTGCAACGCCGAAGGCATGGAAGCCCAGCGAATGAGCCGCGGTCTTAATACGTTGTTTAATGGCAATATTCTCTTCTGACACTGAGCCAAGTATCCCAATGATGAATCGCGAGTCGAGCCCGTACTGATCCAGCCATGGACGGGCGGGCGCAAGTGCCCAAAAATTCATTTCTCGGGCACTCGCAGCTGCTATCGAAAAGTGCGCCGACTCCGCGCAGTACAGCTTTATTCTGTACTAATTTCAAATCGACGCACACTAGCCATTTTTAATTTACAACATATTAGAACACCTGATCGAAATCGAAATTAATCTTGTTTTATCACAACAATTTCTATTCTTAAAAAGTTACGTTTAATTATTAACGATATATAGCTTGTACGATAATATGCTCAGAAAAGAATCAGGTTACGTTCATGACTGTCGGCTACCAAGCAAGCAGTTGAAAATCGTGGGACTCATTCTTCTGATCGGATGGGCAACGAGCATATGGATTTATAGTTATATACGCCATCACGCCATAGAATTAGATGAGATTCATTTTAATGAACTCGTTACTGAATCTGAATCTGCAATTTCCAGCCGCTTTAACAGCTATGTGGACCTACTTAGAGGAGCGGCTAGTTACTATGTCAGTTCGAATGGCGTCACCCGAGAAGAGTGGCGCATTTATGTAGATTCCCTAAAAATCCAGCAAATCTATCCAGGCATCAACGGCATTGGCTTTTGTCTGCCTTTTACTTCGATTGAGCAACACCAACAATTTCAGCAGAAAATCGAAAGTGAGTCTCTGCAGTCTCAACCCGTGGTGAATGTACCAGATGTCACCGCCCCAGAAAACGATGACCCGTTGTTAAAACACCTCATCATCACACACATTGAACCACTGGAGATTAACTTATCAGCCCTTGGATTGCAGCTTTCTACCGAGACGGGGCGCCTGCATGCTGCATTATCTGCGAGGAACAGCGGCGAGCCGAAAATAACCACTCGTATCATACTCATTCAAGACGGGGAAGCACGGCCTGGATTCCTACTGTATGTGCCCGCTTATAAGCCAGGACATCCCATCACTACCCCCGAGCAAAGGAAGCAGGCCCTTCTTAGCTTCGCATATGCGCCTTTTATCACTGAGCTCTTCGTGGCTGGTGTACTTGGAGATGTAAACCCAGAGCAAATCAACTTTTCGGTCTACGATAGTGATTCAATCAGTCTGGACGCCTTGGTCTATTCAAACATGACGAACCGAGAGGCTAAATCGCCATTCGATTTTGACCAAGTACGTACCTTAGATATCGGTGGCCAAATATTTACCACGACTTGGCAACGAGGGTCGGAATATAAGGGAGGGTCTCTCTACACTGCCAACGTCGCTGGAGTACTTAGCGCTCTGTTTACATGCTTACTGGCATTTGCTGCCTACAGTTACGAATCACTCATCAGAAGTAAGAAAATAATCGAATCAACAACTGATGAACTTACCGCAACCAACCAACTCTTAAAATCAGAAATTTACGTCAGAAAGACGGCTGAAGCGGAAGCCATTCGATCTGAATTAGCGGCTAAGACAGCGAATGAAGCCAAGAGCGATTTCCTAGCCATCATGAGCCACGAGATCCGAACACCGATGAACAGTGTTATCGGATTTACTCAACTTCTATACTCTAGTAAACTTACTTCGGAGCAACACATCTGGGCCAGCTACATCCAATCCTCCAGCCGCGCGTTGCTCAGCTTGATTAACGACATTCTTGATTTTTCCAAAATCGAGGCCGACAAGATGGAACTCGAGAACATTCCCTTTTCTCTTCAGGAAGTTATTGAGAACGTGACTGGCAGCTTTTTTATTCAGGCCGCCGAGAAAGGCATCATCGTGAATACAAAAGTAGAGGGAGACCTCCCCGAATATGTCCTAGGCGATCCGACACGCCTCAAACAAATTGTCGTCAATTTAGTCAGCAATGGGCTGAAATTCACCGTTAAAGGTAGCGTTTCCATCCACCTAGAGTGGATTGGGAATAAAGAGACGGGGACTGTTCGTATTCGCGTTGCCGATACAGGAATCGGCATTGCTCCAGACAAGGTTGATGACCTTTTTAGACAATTCACCCAAGCAGACCTTTCCACTACCCGAACATATGGTGGCACCGGCCTCGGTTTGTCGATTTGCCAGAGACTGACAGGGCTCATGAATGGGACGATCCATGCCACGAGTCCCACAAGTCAAGGCACCACGATGGTCGTCGAAATTCCCTTTAGTGTCTCAAAGGAAGTAAGCAATACTCGCATCCAAGAATTCACGCCAATAGACGCGAATAAAAGCACTGAGTCACTCGCGAAAATCCTGCTGGTCGATGACAATGATCTAAATCAACAACTGGGCTTAACCATATTAGAGCAAATGGGCTACGATGTCACTTTGGCAAATAACGGCGCGGAGGCAATCGAACTAACAAAGCAGACATACTATCCAATTATTTTTATGGATTGCAGAATGCCGATAATGGACGGCTTCGATGCCACTCTCGAAATACGAAAACTCGAAGCAGCCGACTTGCTTACGCAAGATGCTCACAATCAGAGAATTACAATTATCGCACTAACTGCGAACACCTCAAGCGCCGACAAAGAAATGTGTCTGCGAGCGGGAATGGACGACTATATTTGCAAACCCTACCAGGCCCTCGACTTTCAAAAAGCGCTCAATACTTACCTCTATCAAAGCTAACCGACAGAAAGAATCTCCTAGGTTACAAACTAGCAGAGCAGATGTTTTTTTGAATTCTTTACAGACCCTACAAAAAAACCAAGACTACCACCTATTTAAGTACTAAACAAGAAGATCGCTTGCTTAAATGCCTCACCGCCCTTGTCTTCTTGCTACCGCCTTGCTCCGCGCTATGCCTTGCGAACAGAAACACCACATGAGTTATCTCCTTGAACGAAAAAATTACATAATTCTGTACTCTTAAAAAAATTCCAGGCACCTATCCATTCAGTTATCAAGATATAAGCGCCACCGCTACTTCGCAAAAATTCACACACATTCACACATTCTCACACATTCTCACTTCCTTAACCCAGAGACATTATGTCAGTAAATTTCCCAAATCAACGTAGCCAAGCTCCAATTCACCCAGCGCTGCAAGGCTTCAAAGGCTCACTCGCCCTGCTGCTCATTGCACTAGCAGTTATGTCAATTTTCTTGGTAGTTAGTTTTCGTGTGCAACGCGTTTCTGGCACTGAGGTTGGCATTAAGGTGAACAATGTCACCGGCGACATTACCGTTATCGAAAAATCAGGTACCAACATCTACAACGGTCTACTTAACTCCTTTCACCTACTTGATATGACTGTCCAACGTCTGGAAATGGTCGCCGATCCAAATCGTGGCGAACGTAGTAACCGCGACGACTTACGCATCAAAACTGTCGACGGTTCAGACGTCTTTTTAGATCTCACCATTAACTATCAACTACGCCGCGATATGGTCGAAGAAACCGTCACCACCTCCGGCCTCGGTGACGCCTATAAATACAAATGGGTGCGCGACTATTCGCGATCTGTTTGTCGCGCCGTCTTTGGTGAAATGACCACTGAAGAGTTCTATGACGCCAGCGTGCGGAATCAGAAGGCCCAAATGGCCATGGAAGAGCTTAACAAATTGCTCAAATCCTACGGTATCGAAGTGTCCAGCGTCATTGCAGAAAAGTTTAGCTTTCACCCAGAGTACGAAGAACGCATCCGCGCCAAAAAGCTCGCTGATCAAGAGGTCGAAGAGCAGATATCCAAAGCCAACGCCGCTCGTCAAAATCAAATCTTTCGCGTCGTCGAGGCCACCAAGAAGAAGGAAGTGTTCCTCGCTACCTACTCTGGCGAGATGCAAAAACTGATCGTCGAAGCCACCGCCAATGCCGAACGCGACGTACTCGATGCTGAAGCCTATGTGATCGATACCCAACTCGGTGCCGATGCTAAATTCTACCAGCGCGACAAAAACTCGCAGGGGATACTAGTCAAAGCCAAGGCCGAAGGCGAAGCACTCACGGCACTCGCTAATGCTTACCAAGGGATTGGTGGCATGAATCTAGTTCGTCGTGCCTATGCCAGTAAAGTCGGCAACATGAAAATTACTGGGCAACCCTTCACAATTGAAAGTAAAACCGAACGTCTCAGCTATAAGGACGAAGCTGCCGTGACCAAAAAGAAGCCAGCCACGAAATAAGCCACTGCCATACGGATACACACTATTATGAAATTTATAAAACTGCTCTCCACACTGATCATACTCGCCGCAGTCAGCGTCTTTGTTGCTGCCAACTTCCTATTTATTAAAATCGATCTTGGCGAGACCGGCGTACGCACCCAGCAATATGCTGTCTTTGGCTCAAAGGGCGTGGTCCCTATGGACTTCGGCCCAGGCTGGCATCGCAATCTGCCCCTACTAGACACTTGGAAGATCTTCGACTCTACAGTGCAAACCACCGAGTTCACCACGGAGCAAGAGCGTCGAGAAACTAAGAAGATCTACAGCTTCCTGTCCTCCACCTCACAGCGATACCTCGACGCCTCCTTATCAGGCAGCACCGGCCAAGTTGAGCTTAAGTCCAAAGACGGTTACACCGTGCGCCTAGACGTCACAGTCAAATACCGTGTCAGCCCTAATGAAGTGTACCAACTTTACCAAGAGCTCGGCTCCGAGACTCGCTATAAAGGAATCGTCCGCGACCAGGTGCAAAAGACCATTCGTGATATCTTTGGCACCATGCTCACCGAACAATTCTATGATCCTGAAGTTCGCCGGATCAAAACAGTTGAAGCCACAAAAGATCTCAAGGGGGAGCTTGCAGAAAGTAGCATCGACCTGATTGACATACTAATCCGCGACATTGCCTTCGATCCCTCTTATGAGCGTAAGATATTAGACAAGAAACTTGCCGACCAAGACGTCGAGCTCAATAAGTCCCGCGCTCTAGCCGAAGATAAAAAGGGCGAGACCAACCGTATCGCAGCTGAAACCGAAGCCAAGGTCCGGGTCATTGAGCAAGAACTGATCGCTAAGAAGCTCACAATGAAGGCCGACACCGACAAAGAGATCGCACAGCTCAACGCGGATGCTCGACTCACCGCTGCAAAGCTTAAGGCCGACGCTGATTTGTATCAAGCCGAATCCGAAGCCAAAGGTACGCTGCTCGAGAAAGAAGCCACCGCTGAAGGCGAACGCCTCAAAGCCACCGCACTTAACACTCCTGGCGGCGAGAACCTAGTTGCCTTCGAAATCGTCGAGCAACTCAATCTTGGTGAAGTCACCGTATCGACGCAGAGCAACGACTTTTTAGACGTCGCTTCTGTACTCGAAAAAGTCGGCGCCCGCGCCGAATAGTTCAATTCATTTTTTCAATATAATGGCGATTGGTATTTGATACCAATCGCCTTTTTTGTGAATTGCGTGGCAGGATAAGTAAAGGAGCGAGAACGACTCGCCTTCGTTTACATCCACACAAGCTCAAGCTGGAGGAGTCGCCCACCCGCAGTATTTGGAGACAACACAAACAAACGCCCCACCAAGTTGCCCAAAGAAGACCGTATTAACACTAAGCCCGGGGATGCGCTTGCTTGTGCGCCTCTTTGAGACGAGCAATCGACACGTGGGTATAAATCTGAGTGGTTGATAAATTAGCGTGCCCCAGCAATTCCTGCACAGTGCGCAGGTCCGCACCATTATCCAGCATATGCGTAGCGAAGGAGTGGCGCAGCTTATGCGGCGTCATATCCAACGGAAGTTCTGCAGCAGCGAGATGCGTCTTTAAGAGTCTCTGTACCTGGCGCGGATCCATGCGCCGACCATTACGCTGACACACCACTGCTACATTAAATTCTGCCGACAGCTTAAACCGATCAATAAACAAACCCAGACAGCGCGTCGCCACCGGCCCCAGTGGACAAAGCCGCTCTTTCTGCCCCTTGCCGAGCACACGGGCCACGCCCTGCTCCAAATCGATCTGACCATGATTTAGCCCACAGAGTTCACTCACACGTAAGCCGCCACCATACAGCAGCTCTAGAATCAGCGCATCGCGAAAGGCCTCGAATTCGCCGATTTTACCCTCTTGCCACAGTAGAATCGGAGCATTCAGTAAGGCCCGCATTTGTGACTCAGATAAGAACTTAGGTAATGGCTTACTTAACTTCGGGAGCGTCACACCAGTAAACGGATTCGAATCTGCTAAGCCTTGCTTACGCAGGTATAAATAAAATGCACGTAGCCCCGACACATGATTATGCAGCGTGCGACGCGCCAACCTTCGCCCCTCTTCAATTAAATACGAACGGACATCCATCGGTCGCACCGCGGTAAAATCGTCATGCCATTGACCCCGCCCTTGCATCCATCGCATAAATTGCTCAACGGCCGCGCGATAATTACGAACCGTATACGCGGAAACACGCCGCTCCAATCCTAGGTGATCACAAAAATCATTCAACACAGGTATACTCAGAGTGGGTTTGGATTCTGCCATTACACCAAGAACCTAGCGCATCGCGCGTTGTAGAAGCGACACTCTTGTCGTTTTTTTTATCGCTCATCATCGAACGAAAGAAAAAGCGGCGACAGCCATGGAAGTGTGAGTGACTCGCCCACTCAGGCAAAACGAGGGTCAACCTCCCTCACTCCTAAAAATTGATACCGAAACGATGAGCGTGGCGCTTCCGCGCAGAACTATTTTCCGAGGTCGAAACGCTCGATCACTTCTTCTGCCAAGTAGCGGTAAGCATTCGCACCAGTGCTGCTTGGATCATACTCGAAAATTGATTGCCCAAAACTCGGCGCTTCACTCAAGCGAATCGAGCGAGGAATCATCGACCGAAATACCTTCTCGTCAAAGTGATTACGCACCTCACCGACGACTTGGTGAGAGAGGTTGGTGCGTTGATCAAACATCGTCATCAAAATACCACCCAGCGCCAAATCGTCGTTCACGCCCGCCTCACGCAGTTTATCCACTACCTTCAAAATTTGCCCGAGACCTTCCATCGCCAGATATTCACACTGTAAGGCGATCAGCAAATAATCCGCCGCAGCCAAACTATTCATAGAAAGCATTCCTAGCGCAGGAGGACAGTCCAAAATAATCGCATCGTAGTCACCTGAGTCTCGCAGCGGAGCCAAGCATTCACGCAATTGCACCAAATAATTGTCACGCTGAATAAGCTCGATCTCGATCGCTGCCATATCGACTTCAGACGGAATCATGAACAAATTATCATTCGCTCCAACTGGCTGAACTTTCTCAAGCGCAGTTCCTTCCCCGCAAAGCGGCCCATACAAGCTACCGCCCTCCAATTTCTCCACGCCCAAACCACTGGTCGCGTTTGCCTGGGGATCTAAGTCCACAAGAACCGTCCGAACTCCTTTCTCCGCAAGGGCATAACTGAGATTAATCGCAGTCGTGGTCTTACCGACACCGCCTTTTTGATTCGCAATTGTAAAAACCATGGAACACATAACCTATGTGATAGTCGCACCTCTGTTTACGTCGAGCAGAAAGGCATCCACCCTATAAAATCCTCACACATTCAATAGTATTATGACTGAAACAAAATCTGTTAAAAAAGTTGCCCTCCTCACCGCGGGCGGCCTCGCTCCCTGCTTATCCTCGGCTGTTGGTGGACTGATCGAACGCTACACTGAGCTGTATCCTGAAATTGAAATCATTTGCTATCGCAGCGGCTACAAAGGCCTCCTCCTCGGCGACAGCATTCAGTTAACTGAAGAGATCCGTGCCAACGCAGGCACCCTGCATGATCACGGCGGTAGCCCAATAGGCAATAGCCGGGTCAAGCTCACTAACGTCAAAGACTGCATCCAACGGGGCCTAGTCAAAGAAGGCGAAGACCCTCTTAAGGTCGCAGCTGACCAGCTCACCAAGGATAGTGTCGACGTGCTCCACACCATCGGTGGCGACGACACCAACACCACTGCAGCCGATCTCGCCGCATACCTTGCAGAGAATGATTACGCGCTCACCGTCGTCGGCTTGCCAAAGACCATCGACAACGATGTTTTCCCCATCGCACAGAGCCTGGGCGCTTGGACTGCAGCCGAAGAAGGTGCTAAATATTTTGAAAACGTGGTCGCCGAGCACAATGCCAACCCGCGCATGCTCATCATCCACGAAGTGATGGGCCGTAACTGTGGTTGGCTCACCGCAGCGACTGCCGATGCTTACCGCAAGCGCCTCAATCAACTCGAATGGGCCGAAACAATTGGCCTCAGCGCGATTCGCAAAGATGTGCACGCGATCTTCATTCCAGAAATGGATGTTGATATTAAGGCTGAAGCAACACGCCTGAAAGCAATCATGGATGAGCACGACAACGTGAACATCTTCATCTCCGAAGGTGCTGGCGTCGAAACCATCATCAAGGAAATGGAAGCCGCGGGCGAAGAAGTGCCTCGCGATGCCTTTGGCCACGTCAAGCTCGATGCCGTCAACCCGGGCAAATGGTTTGGTGAGCAATTCGCCAAGATGCTCGATGCCGAAAAAGTGTTGGTCCAAAAGAGCGGTTACTTCGCCCGCGCCGCACCAGCCAACAAAGATGACCTCCGCCTAATCAAGAGCTGCACCGACCTCGCAGTCGATTGTGCCGTCGTCGGCGAAAGCGGCGTGATCGGCCACGACGATGATGATCGTAACATTCTGCGCGCGATCGAGTTCCCGCGCATCGCCGGCGGCAAGCCGTTCAACATCGACACACCTTGGTTTGACGAGCTCCTCGATGCAATTGGTCAAACCAAAGGCGCAAACATCGCACAAGCAGGCCACTAAACAGCAAATTCAACGAACCGCACCACTTTCAAAGCCGAGATTCACACACGAATCTCGGCTTTTTTGTGCGTATCTTTGCCAGATCGACATAAAAGTAATGATTCTCGAGGCAAGCCTCGCGGCATTCATGTGGAGGGAAACGCTCGGTCGTTTCCACACGCTTGTCTCCCACGAATGACAACAACGGTTCAAACGACGTCCCAACAACTCGAACAGCAGCAAACTAGCTCGATCTCCACATTTCTAAACAGAAACACAGATGAATCCAATATTCCCGAACAAAAAACCTTGCGACTGCGCCTTGATTGTTTGCTCTAAAAGCCAAGCTTTCTAAAAAAACACGAATCATTAGCGAGCAACTGAAGGATACTCTTAAAGTTATACCAAACCCAAACTCCAAAGAACAATATAGTTATGAGCCAAACTGATAACACGCCGGTGATACCGCGCAACTTCCTGATCTCCTTTATCTTGGTGACATCACTGTTTTCTTTATGGGGGTTCGCTAATGATGTGACCAACCCTCTGGTTGCTGTCTTCAAAGATGTTTTCGTCATTACAAACGCACAAAGCACCTGGGTGCAGATGGCATTCTATGGCGGTTACGCGACAATGGCATTGCCTGCTGCGATCTTCATTCGTCGATTTTCTTATAAATCGGGTATTGTTGTTGGGCTTGCCTTATATGCGATTGGAGCGCTGCTCTCCATTCCTGCGGCCGCAGGTGCCAACTTTAATCTCTTCATCATTGCACTCTATATCCTGACTTTTGGTTTAGCCTTTCTCGAAACCACCGCGAATCCCTACATTCTCTCGATGGGGCCTCCAGAAACGGCGACGAGACGTCTGAATCTCGCTCAAGCTTTCAACCCAGTAGGCTCTTTGACCGGCATGTTCATTGCTGGCACAGTTATTTTATCAGCAATTCAAGTTGAGGATTTTAAGAACGATGTGAATGGCTATGCTGGGGATCTAGCAACGACCGCAATCGTCCAACAGGAACACAATATCCCTTCCTTCCTGCAGGCCAAGCCTCGTGAGCGCGTTCACGATGCAAACGTCCAGGCATACGTGGCGACGATGGGAGTGGATGCACCTGCTAACGCACTTCAAGACTTCAAGGACGGTAAAATCGATAGTTTCCAAGGGATGACCCACCGCGAGCTTCAACAAAGTGATCTAAAGTTGGTTGCAATGCCCTACACTATTATCGGATGTGTGGTTTTGGTCGTTTTAGTCATCTTTGCAGTTAGTAAGCTACCACACACAGGCGCACCTGATGCCGACCATGATGTGCATTTTGGCCGAACAGTGAAGCGCTTGCTCACCAATCCAAATTACGTCGGCGGTGTGATTGCCCAGACATTCTATGTCGGAGCACAGATCATGACATGGACATTCATTATTCAATACGCCGAGAACGAGCTGGGGATTGATAAAGCGACCGCCCAGAACTTCAACATCATGGCGATGGTGATCTTCCTCTGTAGCCGTTTTATTTGCACATTCTTCCTCAAGTATATTTCTCCGAGTAAGCTTCTTCTGATTCTTAGTGCTGGGGCGATTGCCTTCACGCTTGGGGCGATTTACATTCACAGTCTAACAGGGCTGTATTCGCTGGTTCTCGTTTCAGCCTGCATGTCTCTAATGTTCCCGACTATCTACGGCCTGGCCTTGGATGGCGTAGGGGAAGATGCAAAACTCGGTTCCGCAGGTCTTATCTTCGCGATTGTGGGCGGTGTCTTCATGACACGATTCCAAGGGCAAATCTTGGACATGGATGGCTTCATGGGTACAACAGCCACACGTGGTTCATTCTTCCTCGTGGTGCTCTGCTTCATCATTATCGCTGTCTACGGATATGCCTCAGATCACTTCAACAAGAAACGACTGGCCGCGTAGCCGCGACTTATAGCACTTTCCACAAACGGGCACCTCACATGAGGTGCCCGTTTTTTTATGTGTATTTGCTTCGCGCTCAGTATCGACGCCATAGGCATGTACACCAAATCCCTCACACTCTAGGACTGGCATACCAGAGACTGGTGCCATTGCTTACTTCGTCACTTCGAACAGCACTTCAATGTCCGCATTCAACGGTTCAGCTCGATTTAACCCACTTCTCGACGCGGCAGTTAAATCCACCCAGATCGACTAAATGGCGTTCTTGCAAGTTCAAGGATGGCACCGGGCTGTCTAATTTCAGGGGATTAATGAATACCAGACGTCCGCCCGGGCACAATGTCTCAGCAGCAACTCGGTAGAAACTAGAAATCAAACCTGGCAAATCGTCAACCCGCACGCGGCGGCCCAACGGCGGATTCGCGATGATCAGACTGACGCTACCTGGAGCGATGTTGGTGACCTCTCGAAAGTCCCGAAAGTCACAGCGATGAATGGCCAGCGCTTCAC
>JABJQI010000118.1 GCA_018663485.1 Opitutia bacterium | reverse complement strand
GCTTGGCGCTGCGCGTCATTGAAGTAAGCAGGAACAGTGATCACAGCCTCTGTAACTGTTTCGCCGAGGTAGGCTTCGGCGTCAGATTTAAGCTTTTGCAAGATCATCGCAGAAATCTGCTCTGGAGCGAACTGCTCCTTCTTACCTTTAACTTCACACTCGATGTAAGCGTCGTCGTTCTTGCCCTTGACGATGTCGTAAGGAAGGCTCTTCGCTTCTTCCTCAACTTCAGTGAACTTACGTCCGATGAAGCGCTTCGCAGAGAAGATCGTGTTACTAGGATTTGTGACAGCCTGGCGTTTTGCAGCCTGTCCTACGAGACGTTCGCCATCTTTAGCGAAAGCCACAACAGAAGGAGTGGTGCGTGCACCCTCCGAATTTGGTATGACAACAGATTCCCCGCCTTCCATTACGGACATGCAAGAGTTAGTCGTGCCTAGATCGATTCCAATTATTTTAGCCATGCCAACTGCAAAGCAATTGCAATGCCACGAGTAAATAAATCCCATAAGCCACTGTATATTATATACTTTCATGTTACACTACAGCATACAAATGAGCACGGAACATGCGAAATAGAGACACTATGTCTCATCCCGTGTCGCACCTAACAGGCACTGTCCCTGACTGTGACACAAAAAAGGCGCGCTGAGTCGAACTGATTGCATTTCGTAGAATTATAGCTTCAACTATAACTAATGTTGCCGCCCAAGAAAAAAAAGAAAGTCGACTATGAAGCACTTAACTCGCCACTCATGCGCATCCCACGCATGGATGTCGCCACTGCACGCAACTTCATCGACATCGGCATTTGCGAAATCTACGAGCTCCAAGGTCGGTCCCCCGAGGTACTATTCGAGGAAGCCCAGTTAAAAGATCAATGCATACCAGACGATCGCATGCGCTACTTCCGCATGGCGGTTTACTATGCCGAGACCACAGAACCCGATCACGCCAAGATGCATCCTGATGAGTGGAACTAGACCAACACCAAAAAAAGCAGTTAAACTACCAGTCATGATAGAAGATAGTGCAATTCCAAGCGTAGTTCCTGTCATGACACTCAGCAATTCCGTGCTCTTTCCTCAGGCGATGATGCCGCTGTACATCTTTGAGACGCGCTACAAAGAGATGCTCAGCGACGTGCTCAACAATGACCGCATCTTCGCAGTCGCGACCCTTGACGAGCGCAGCGAAGGCGTGAAGCACTCCGAAAAGTCTTACTCGATCGCAGCGATTGGCGTCGTACGGGCCTGCAAAAAGAACCCCGACGGCAGCTCGAATCTTGTCTTGCAAGGACTCGCCCGCGTGGAGCTCGAATCGATTGTCAGCGAAGACCCTTACCGCACAGCCCGTATTCGTCAAATTCTCAGCGAATCAGGTGGTCCCGAAGACCAGATCGCGTCTCTGAACAGCCAACTACTCAGCCTGATTCAAACCCAGCGTCGACTCGGCGCAGACATTCCCAAGGAAGTGCTACAATTTTTAGCTAACATCAGTGAACCTGAAAACGCGCTCGATCTAGCGATCTATACGCTTTGCTCATCTGCGTTGCTCAAGCAGGAGCTTCTAGAAACGCGTGGCATTGTACTACGCTACCAGAAATTTGCTCACTTCCTACAATCCGAAATCGAACGTCTCAAGCTCGACATTCAATTAAAAGGCAACCTAGACGACAAAAATATCGGACACAACTAGTGTGCAATGCAGTTGATTATATGACATGAAGCTTGGTCGAGACAATCTTTGCCAACAGCAGCTCCAACAAATTCGCTCCGCTACTAGTTTAATACCGCGGAATGTTTGCCTGATCAATTGTTCGGTTTTTCGAAATAGAGGCCCAACAAGCCAGGGTTCACATCAATCGTCTCAATTCTAACTAGTGATAGTGGCTGGTCTCCAATTCGGTTTTCGACCTCGAATGCAAACTGATAGCCATTGATATCGCGGTAGTCCCGATACTGTGTCTCTAAACCGAACGTTCCATCCGGATGAATTTGTACACGCTTAAGAACCAGCCCACTCCTTGAATCAAGATAGTAACGCACAAAAGGCTTATGAAATTCATTCACCTCCAACACATGAACGTACGTATCGCCAAGTTGCTCATTACCAACAAGCGAGATCTGATTCCAAGGTTTCTCCAAATGACGAATCAAGGGACTGTCAAAATCAGCTTCATTACTAAGTGCTGAGAGTTGATCGGTCGACAAGTCCTCAATCGTCACCTCCGCTCCGACCTCTGTGCGCTGCCAGCCTTGACGCCCATTAAAGCCGCAAACAATCGACGTCTCACCTGCAGTCAAACGATAACGAATCGAATTCGGGCGCTTCTTACGCATCAAAAATTGATAACTCACCCCGTCCTGAACCTGAGATCCTTCAATACTCAGCGAAGACAATGCCGCCTCCGATCTTAGCCCACCTAAGGTCTCCGTATAGCGCTCAAGAATACGCTGAACCGCGTATGAATCACTCACGTTCGCTTTAGCCTCAAATGAAAAGGTCATGAATATAGTGCTGAGAATAAAAAAGAGACGCATTGAAACACCCTGAACAAATTCCCCGTTTCAGGCAAGCCAATCCAACAAAACCCCAAAAGATCTACGCCTCTATGATTGTAATGGCGCAACGAATTCCCTATCACTCTTTTTATGTCTGCAGATAATATCTCTTCTTGGCTCCTACAGTTTCAGCTCTTCGTCGGGATCGCCGAAGTTTTGGGACTGCTCCTATCGGCACTTTACCTCGCGATACTCGCTTGGTTAGCCAACTACGCCGCCAAGCGCTTCATCAGCGCGATCATCCATCCATTGATTCATAAATCTGGCGCCAAATGGGATGATCAGCTCACAAAGCAACGTGTTCTTATACGCTTCTCACATATTGTCCCCGCGGCGATCATACACATCTTCACGCCGACACTTTTTGCAAGCCACCCACAGCTCATCGCTTTTTGCCAAGTCGTCGTAAATACCTACCTAATCGTCATCGCCCTTTTGATTATCGATGGCCTGCTCAACTTCTGCCGCTCCATCTGGGATCAACTCCCCGTCGGCAAACGGTTTCCTGCCAAGAGCTTCATCCAAGCCGCTAAGCTAGTCATCAACCTCGTCGGTTGTATCTTCATCCTCTCCGCCGTCCTCGGCAAATCGCCCCTCGTTTTTTTCTCTGGGCTCGGTGCGGTCACCGCCATCCTGCTTCTCATTTTTAAGGATGCCATTCTCGGTCTAGTCGCGGGCTTTCAACTCTCGGTCAACAACATGGTCATGGTTGGCGATTGGATCGAAATGCCTGGGCGCGGTGCTGATGGCGACATAATCGACGTCTCTCTAACCACTGTCAAAGTACAGAATTGGGATAAAACGATCACCACGATACCGACTTACGCGCTGATCACCGACTCCTTTAAAAACTGGCGCGGCATGAGCGAATCTGGTGGCCGCCGCATCAAGCGCTCGCTCTACATCGATCTGCGTAGTATACAGTTTGCCGACGAAACACTACTCGAGCGCTTCGAAGGTATCCGTATCCTACGCCCCTACCTTGAAACGAAACTCGAAGACATTCAAAAATACAACGCCGACGTTGCAGACGACTTTTCCGAACTCATTAACGGCCGACGCCTCACTAACGTTGGTACCTTCCGCGCCTACTGCGTCGCCTACTTACGCAACCACCCGAAGATACACCAAAGCGGCATGACACTTATCGTGCGCCAGCTCGCGCCAACCCAGACGGGTCTACCGATCGAGCTCTACGCTTTCGCCAACGACACCGCATGGGCCAACTTTGAAAACATCCAAGGCGACATCTTTGATCACCTACTCTCGATCCTCCCCGAGTTTCAGCTCAGCGCCTTCCAATCCCCCAGCGGCGCTGATGTTGAGAAGGCCTTGGGCAGAGATTAATCCAATTCCAGAAATCTCGTTGGAGGGAAATGCTCTGTCATTTCCATGCGTCTTGCACCAGTCACGCTTTAAGCAGCAACGACAGTGCGTTGCCCTCCAATCAAAAAACCTCCCTCACCTTTCACCAAGGAGGCTAGGTAAACACCTGTTGTGTCGGCGTGAGGTTGCCAGCTTCAAAGGTTGCGACATCGCCGGCGAACACGATTTGACCACCGCCATCGCCGCCCTCTGGACCGAGTTCAATCACCCAGTCCGCTAAGCGGATCACATCGAGATCATGTTCGATGATCAAAATCGTGTTGCCGGCATCACGCAACTTGAACAACAAATCCATCAAGCGCTGTACATCTAACCAGTGCAGCCCCGTGGTAGGCTCATCCAGAATATATAGCGTTTCGCCTTGCTGGCGCTTGCTCAGTTCTAATGACAATTTAATTCGCTGCGCCTCGCCACCAGACAAGGTCGTCGCAGGTTGGCCGAGCTTAATGTAGCCTAGGCCTACATCCGACAAAGTTCGCAGTTTATCAGCAATGCGCGGCTGCTTATCAAAAATTGCCAACGCCTCGTCGACACTCATCGCCAGTACATCGGCGATGCTAAAGCCCTTAAAGCGCACATCTAAAGTCTCACGGTTATAGCGCTGACCATGGCAACTGGTGCATTCCGAATACACGTCTGCCATAAATTGCATATCGAGCTTGATGACTCCATCGCCTTTGCAGCGCTCGCAGCGCCCACCCGACACATTAAAGCTGAAGCGGCTCGGCTTATAACCTCGGATCTTCGCCAAGGAACACTTTACATATAGATCACGCAATTGATCAAACAACTTGGTATAAGTCGCTGGATTCGAGCGCGGGCTGCGACCGATCGGAGACTGATCCACCTGTACCACTGAGGTATAATTATCTAAGCCCTGCACACCTGCATGTTTACCTGGTATCGACTTCGCTCGGTTCAATTTAAACGCTGCAGCCTTCGCCAAAACACCATTGACCAATGTGCTCTTGCCCGAGCCCGACAATCCGCAAACCACCGTCAGCAAGCCAACTGGAAACGCAGCATCGACTGACTTAAGATTATTCTCACTTGCCTTCTTGATCGTCAACCAATCCTTGGTCGGCTTCAGTGAATCCACATATTTCTCCACACGCTGGCGCCCGCTCAAAAACGACCCTGAGCGGCTCCCTGCAGCAGTATACGAGACCTGCGGCTCGCCCTCAAAAATTAGTTCACCGCCCTCCACACCAGCACCTGGCCCAAGCTCGATCAAATGATCCGCCGCCCGCATGGTGTCGGCATCGTGCTCGACCACGACCACGGAATTACCCCGATCACGCAGACCGAGCAAAGTTTGAATCAAACGGCGATTATCTAATGGGTGCAGGCCGATGCTCGGCTCATCCAAAATATACACCACCCCAATCAAGGACATCCCGAGCTGAGTCGCTAAACGCACACGCTGTGCCTCGCCACCGCTCAAAGTGGCATAGCTACGATTTAAGGTTAAATAACTCAGACCTACCTCATTCAGAAAAGACAAGCGTTCGGCCAAACCATGAATCGCATCGCTCACTGGTGAGTAGTCTGCACTCAATTCCAATTGTCCCACGAATGACTGCGCATCGTGCAGCGGCAGGCATAAGAAATCTGCAATGGAGACTCCCTCAATTAACACACTCAAACTCGACGGCCGCAAGCGTCGTCCATGACAGGTCTCACAAACACTACTGGTTTGATAGGCCATCAGCCGCGCACGCAATCCGTCGCTCGTGGTGGTGAGCCGCATGTTCTCTAAATCAGCTAACACACCAGCAAACTCGAGCACCTCTGGCTTCGAATTTCCACCCTTCAATTTAAAACTAAACTGCCGGCTCCCCGTTCCATGCAAAATTTGCGCCTGTACCTCAGCATCCAAGTCTTCCCACGCTACATCTGGATCAAATGGCAATTGCTCAGCCAATTGCTTTAAGATGGCATTATGCCTAATGATCATCTGCTTCGAACCGAGACGCCACGGCTTGATTGCGCCCTGCTTGACTGACTTCAAGGGGTCTGGCACTAACAACTCAGGTTGAAATTGCAGCGTCTCTCCCAGACCACCGCATTCAGTGCAGGCTCCTTCGGCATGATTCCACGAGAAATGCCGCGGCGAGATCGAATCATACACATCGCCACAAGTGACACAGGCTAGACGATTACTCAGCGGCAACTCACGCCAGCCGACCTTCGCCGCTTTATCTTCGATCAATACAATCGCGCGATCACCACCCTCACTAAAAGCAAGATCCAAAGAATCTGCCAAACGACTGCGTTGATCAGCCTTTAACACAATACGGTCCACCACAATTTCGACCACGATCTCCGAGGCCTTGGAATCGATCAAATCAGGCTCGTCTAATCGTCGTACCACGCCGTTGATTCGCACACGCTGAAAGCCGCGTTGCTGCAAGCGCGGTAATTCTCCTCGTAAAATAGAGGGCTTGGTAATCATCCATGGCGCAAGGATCATCAAGCGACTCTTCTCAGGCTCAGCAAACACACGCGTTAAACAATCATCCATCGAGCGCCGCTCAATCAGTCCGCCATCCTTAGGGCAATACGGCGTGCCACAGACCGCCCACAGTACCCTGCTAAAATCCGCAATCTCCGTAACGGTTGCGACCGTACTACGTGGGCTTCCACCGCCACCAGAGCGCTGTTCCAAGGCGATCACCGGCGATAGACCTTGGATAAAATCCACATCTGGACGCGGAATTTGCTCGAGTACCATGCGCGCCTTGGTCGACAGACTATCAATATACTTCCGGTAGCCCTCCGCATAAATCGTATCAAATGCGAGCGACGATTTCCCCGAACCGCTCACCCCGGTGATCACCACTAATTGCTGACGCGGGATCTTAAGACTGATATTCTTTAAGTTATGCTCACGCGCTCCCTTAACGGAGATCGAATCGGTATGTGTTGGCGGTGACGATTTCATAAATACAAACCATACCGATAGACGCCCCCACTTATGAGCGCAAGACCGCGGGTCGATTGATTGCAGTCGTGACTACCCAGGCCAATGATTTGGCACCAAAAAATGTGGTTTCTCAGCACCCGGCAGCACAAACATCACGCAGCGCTCGGCGCTGGCTGTGCGTAACGCTGCCACGGATGTGCGCGGCAATGACTCGCGCAGCGCCGCAGTCATCTGAACCGGCCACAGTGGTTTAGGAATCACACAGACTTCTGATGTGCCTGATAAAAAGCGCTCCCAATCCTGCGTATAAAGCCAATGCCCCATTCGGCAATCCGGACGCACGCTTTCCGGCAAGGGGCACTCAGCCACTCCCATCGGATAAAAAATACAGCCGTAGATCAATTGACGCACCTCAACCCGCTCACAGCCCCAACGCTCACGCAATAAGGACATCGCCTCTGGTCGTTGCGCCAATGGCAACTGATGCGTGCGCATGTGCTCTAACTTGCGCTGCCAATTATCGTGCGGATCCGGCCCGGGAAATTGCCAACCGTCTGCAGTCGGCACGCCAAGATAAAACTTAACCGCCAGTTCAAGTTGAAAAACTTGCTGTGTGCGCACAGTGCGTAGGATGTAATCCATTTCTCCTAAGGTGATCTGCTTGCGATCGAATACTTGCACATGATCCGCGAGCAGCTCCAGTTGATCCGATGCGATCAGCAGCAAATGCAGCGCGTCCTCATATAAATGCCCCAGTTTCTGATTGGTATTTAAGCGCATGCCCGACGTCGGCATGCCGAGCAGAGCACGATCCAATGACGCGGCTTCTGGTAAAGCGCCGACGAGCAGAGGAGCGTCTTTTATACTCTGGAGCAATGCGTTGGAGTGAAGGTTATTCATGAGGCGAAAAGATAAGCATCATCATATCGTCATACATTCGCAAGGCCTCACGTAATCGCGGGGCTAAATCCAAACACGCAATTCAATCGCGGGATAAACCCGCTCACCACAATGATTCATTCGTAGCGACTGGCTTTACGCCAGGAGTCCTAGAGGGTTACGTCGCAAGGTAAGTATGTCCACGAAGGATCTCAGCATATTCATCGAGCATGCGGGTGCCTTCGCGCGGCTTGATGATGTCGGCCTTAGTGGCGCGATCGATTTGCTTCTTCAATTGGCGCGTCAGGATGTGACCATCGTATTGCGTAAAGCCGAGCACATCGTTGACCGTAAAACCCTTGATATAATCTTCAATATAAAAGCCGTCATCCTCATCATCCTCAAGAAAGACATGCACCTCATTCACCCGGCCAAACAGGTTGTGTAAATCGCCCATGATATCTTGATAGGCTCCGACTAAAAAGACACCTAAGAAGTAAGGATCCTTGGCATTGAGCTCATGCAAACGAAGCGTGCTGCGCACATCTTCTACATCAGTAAATTTGGAAACTTTTCCCTCACTGTCGCAGGTAATGTCAACCAAAGTGGCATCGACATTTGGCGACTCGTTGAGACGATGCAGCGGCGCAATTGGAAACAGTTGATCACAGGCCCAGTGATCGATCAGTGATTGAAATACTGAAAAATTACAGACGTATTGCTCGGCCATCATCTGCGGCAGCGACTCAAGTTCATTGGGTGTATAGCCCGCGCCCTTTCCTTGTTCTGCCAGCTGCTTGCAAATCTTCCAATAAGACGCATCGGCCTCAGCTTTTTCAGCGAGATCGAGATAACCTAGTGAAAAGAGATTATTGGCCTCTTCCTTCTTCTGCTGCGCATCGTGGTAGCGCTCCAGAGGACTGGAGCCATGCTCGTTCATTAGAATCGCCTGAAGATCGCGCAAAATTGGGTTGCGCTTCTTTTTCTTTGCGATCCTCGGGTCGACTGAAGTCTTCGAAATACGATCACACACGCGGGTTACAAGGATCGAGTGCGGCGCTACAATCGAACGCCCACTCTCAGTCACAATATCGGGCACCTCGACACCTGAATCGGCGCAAACAGCTTTAATATTATAGACCACATCGCGCGCATACTCGCGCATTGTGTAGTTCATCGAGCTCTCGTAATTACTGCGCGAGCCATCGTAATCGACTCCGAGTCCACCGCCGACATCCATCAGCCGCATGGGGAAGCCCATCTTTTTTAGCTCACAAAAAAAACGCGTAGCTTCGACGGTGGCTTTTTTAATGGTCTGAATATTGGGCACCTGCGAGCCGATGTGAAAATGAATAAGTTGCAGGCAATCCTCCAAGCCCGCGCGCTTGAGGCGGCGCGTGGCATCGATGATTTCGGGGCTGGTTAGGCCGAATTTAGCATCTTCGCCTGAGGAGCTGGCCCACTTCCCTTCGCCGGATGTGGACAGTTTGATTCGGAACCCAATCAACGGCCGCACGCCGAGCTTTTTACTCAACTGAATGATGCGTGGCACCTCACTGAGCTGCTCGACTACGAGGAAAATTTCTTTGCCGAGGCGTCGTCCCTGGAGCGCGAGTTTGATGAATTCATCATCCTTGTAGCCGTTGCAGATGATCAAGGACTTCAGGTTTTTATGCATCGCCAGAGCGATCATTAGCTCTGGTTTACTGCCACACTCCAGTCCGTAGTGATAGGCCTTACCTGCGTCCTGGATCTCTTCGATCACTTCGCGCAATTGGTTGACCTTAATTGGAAACACGCCGCGATACTTTCCTGCATAGCCCTCGTCTTTAATGGCTTGTGCGAAGAGCTCGTTTAAATCCACGACTCGGGTGCGCAGTAAATCCTGAATACGAATTGTCAGCGGTGGCTTGAGCCCTTTGCTAATCGCCTCGGTGACAATGTCATGGATACGAATACTGCGTTGATCACGCGACGGGTGCACCAACATAAAACCATCTTCATCAACTGAGAAATGCCCACCGCCCCAGCGCTTGAGACCATAATAGTCTTCAGCATTGGCGATCGTCCAATCGTTCTCAGTCGGTTCGGTGGTTTGCTTCATAAGTGGTCGCTGTTGTCGTCGTTGATGAATGGACGCGAAAAATGACGTATAGATGAACCCTTAGAAAGCAAAAAAGGAAGCGAGACAGCTCACTTCCTTTAAAAAACGTCAACCACTCGATCAAACGAGCGCACCTTGAATTTAGATCAATTCGGCGTAAGCCGCTGGCTTCATCAAATCGGCGACTTGCGAATCGTCGGTCAGACGAATCTTCAACAGCCATCCTTGAGTAAACGCTTGCTGATTGACCAGCTCCGGAGCGGAATCAACTTCCTCATTGATTTCAGTCACTTCACCGCCGAGAGGCATATATAGGTCAGATGCCGCTTTCACCGACTCGACCACACCGAAGGTCTCTCCGATCTCAAGCGTCGCACCCAGCTCAGGGAATTCGACAAAAGTAATATCGCCTAAGCTCTCTTGAGCATAATCGGTAATCCCGATCGTCGCAGTGCCATCATCGTGCAACTGGATCCATTCGTGATCTTTAGTATAAAGGTAGTCAGCAGGTAATTCGCTCATAAGACATGAAAATCTTTGAAGATCGTACCTTGTCAATTCTTCTGCTCGAAGAATTCGAGGATTTGCTCGATGATATATTTATGTTCAAGCGGAGTGACCTCACCTGCTTGTAGCTGACGGTCAGCTTCGAGTGCTTGCTGTGCCATACGCTGAAATGGATCAGCGCCAGTCGAATTCGGCACCAGCACACTCTTCATCTTCGCTTCCATGACACCTGGCTCTAGATCATGATAATAGCCGAGGTCTTGTGCTAAACCAAAACGAACGAAGTTCTGATTCTTGTCATTCGGCACTGGGGTGAAATATTTAACCGCAGGATTGTATCCCTCCTTTTCGAGGCGTATCTCGTGGCTCAATTTACGAGGTAGATTAATAGTCAATGGCGTGATGCCGGTCGCATTACCGTCTATATAAACACTCGCTTCCGTTGGAAACGAAACGACTACTACTTGTTGCGGCTTGCCCTCATCAAAAGAAGCACATGCAGAAAAAAACAACGAGAAAGCCAAAGCGAGAGTAATGTGAATCGGGGGGATCATCAAAAGGATAATGGTAGAGTCGTAATAAGTATGTAAAATCTAGTAGCTAGAGTAATTATAGGTCAAGACTTAAGTAATAAATACTCACGATGTTAATGACCTACATAAAATGGCTGAATGTGCTTGAACATTCGCACTAGCCTCAATCAACATACTTAGCAGGCCGACAATTAACACACTTTATATCTATTCGTATATTTAGTGACTGGCCCCCTTCCAATGATATTTACTTTCACCCTCGCAATCGCCTTCACGATAGGAGTCTCCGCGCTTTGCTCCATTCTAGAAGCGATGATCCTCAGCACCACCACTGCTGAAATCGAAGGGCTCAAAAAAACGCACTTTAAAAGAGGTGAAAAACTTGAAAAGTATAAGATTGAACTCGCAGAGACCAGCTCCGCAATCCTCAGCCTCAACACCATCGCCAATACCCTTGGTGCCACCATGGTCGGTGGGCTTGCGGTTAAGATTTGGCCTGAAGATGCCAACATCCTTTTTAAAGTCTCCGCTGCAATGGCCCTCGCCATCCTATTTTTCTCAGAAATTATTCCTAAAAACATGGGTGTGCTATACCGTCCAGCCCTGCAGCCGATATTGATTTATCCGCTGTCTTGGGTCTGCGCGATCATGGCCCCGCTGTCTGGCATCGTCGCGGTCTTAGTGCGCATGTTGCTCAAATCAGCTGAAACTACCACCGATAGTGACGAAGAAATCCTCTTACTCGCGGAGAAAAGCGCGAAGGAGGGCACACTTACCTCTAATGAGCGTGAGGTCATTCACAACGCACTCAGCCTCGATGAAGTACGAATTGACCAGATCATGACACCGCGTACTGTACTTTACGCAATCGATGAAGAAGAAACCGTCGGTTCCATATTCGAGAAAGAAAGCAACCTTCCCTTTGCTCGCATCCCAACCTACCGCGATGAAACCGAAAACATCACGGGCATCGTCCGCCGCCGCGACATCCTCAGTGCTAAGGCGAAAGACCAAGATGATGTATCGATTTCTTCGATAGCCAGCGAAGCTATTTACATTCCTGACAACGCGACAGTCGATGATGCTCTACAGATCTTCCTTAAGAAGCATCAACAACTCGGCATCGCAGTCGATGAATTTGGCACCATTTCCGGCGTCATCACGATGGAAGACGTCATCGAACACATCATTGGCCAAGAGATTTTCGAAGACGACGACCCCGCCATCGACATGCGCGAACTCGCTCGTCGCCAACAGTTTGCGATCAAACACAAGAGTCGCAAAGGCTAACAAGCACCAAAGGAGCGTGGCGCCCACCCACAGCACATCCGCAGCTACAAAGCACTCAAATAAAATGAGAGCGAGCTGCCCTCTCTTCTTTCCCTAACACTTGGTCACGCTTACCTCACAGCGATGCTTTCGGCATACGCCCGCGCAAAATAAGTCAGGATCATATCAGCTCCAGCCCGTCGAATCGCGAGCAACGACTCATCTCGGCAACGCACCAGATCAAGCCAACCCCGTTCGGCGGCAGCCTGAAGTTGTGCATATTCTCCAGAAACCTGATAAGCCGCGAGCGGCAAATCCGTTGACTCCCGCACTTCGCGGATGATGTCCAAATAGGGACCCGCAGGCTTAAGCATCAGCACATCCGCACCTTCCTCTTCATCTAAGGCGATCTCGATCAATGCCTCACGACGATTGCCGGGATTCAGCTGATACGTGCGCTTATCCAAATATAGCGTACCAGCGCTACTCGCACTCCCTACCGCATCGCGGAACGGACCATAAAAGGCCGATGCAAACTTTGCTGAATAGGCCATGATATTGGTCTTCTCAAAGCTATTATCATCCAGTGCCGCGCGTATCGCACCGACACGACCATCCATCATATCCGAAGGAGCGACAAAATCAGCGCCCGCTTCCGCAGCGAGCACAGCCATCTCGGCAAGAATTTCAACCGTGGCATCATTGACCAAATCGCCCGCCTGCTCATCGAACAATCCATCGTGGCCATGCAGCGTATACGGATCGAGCGCTAGATCGGTAATCACCGCCATCTGCGGCAACTCAGCCTTGATCGCCCGAATCGCCCTCAACACCAATGTGCCCGGGTTCAATGCCTCGCGCCCATCGTCGGTTTTCAATGAATCATCCAACTTCGGGAACAGTGCCACCGCGCGAATCCCCAACGCAGCCAGCTCACGGCATTCCGTGATCAATCGCGGAATCGTCAGACGCGAAATACCGGGCATCGATTCAATCGGCTCAGCTGCACCATCGCCATCGATCACGAAAATCGGCTGGATTAAATGATGCACCTGCAACTCCGTTTCATTTGCCAAAGCACGCAAGGCAGCAGTGCGACGCATACGTCGTGGGCGATGTATTAGGTCCAAGCGGAAGTCAGTAGATGCTGTCATATGCAGCAACATGACGACTCCTTCACTCATTTCAAGCCGAACTGTTTTATCGTCATTTCAAACTTCACACATCAGTTTTCCCCCGTCACTCTGCCCTTTTACTTTTTCAGTTTGTTGCTTCACTTACCCACAGGGCACCCAATTCACTCAGCCCTGCGGGTTCAGCTCGGCAAACCTCGCAGACCATCTACGCGCGACTCGCGCTTCGTGCCACTTTCCAAACTTCACACTTTTCCACCTTCACAATTTATTAAATGTCCGTTCAACTTTACGACTCCCTCAGCCGATCCGTCAAAGCGCTCGCTCCCTCGAGTGACCACCCGCTGCGATTCTACTGCTGCGGCCCCACGGTTTATGGTCCCGCGCACATTGGCAACTTCCGCACCTTTCTGATTCAGGACGTGCTACGCCGCGTCGCCGAGGCCGACGGCATGACGGTGAAACACGTGCGTAATATTACCGACGTCGACGACAAAACGATCCGTCGCTCGATTGAAGCAGGCCTCTCCCTCGGTGAATTCACTGCCAAATGGACAGCAAAGTTCCACGCTGACTGCGACGCGCTTAACATGCGTCCGCCAAGCATCGAGCCAAGCGCCGTCGCGCATATTCCGCAACAAATCGCACTGGTCGAAACGTTGATCGAAAAAGGCCACGCCTACTCGACTGACGACGGCTCTGTGTATTTCCGCGTCAATTCCTTCGAAGACTACGGTCGTCTCTCACGTCTCAAGCAACGCGAACTCAAGACTCAGACAGAAAACTCCGCTGGTGAAGTCAATGATGCCGACGAGTATGACCGCGAGTCCATAACCGACTTTGCACTCTGGAAAGGTCGCAAGGCTGAGGACAAAGCAAACTACTGGACCAGCCCATGGGGCGAAGGCCGCCCTGGCTGGCACTTAGAGTGCAGCGCCATGGTCGACGCAGCCTTCGACGGAGCAACCATCGACCTACACGGCGGCGGCATCGACCTGTGCTTTCCACACCACGAAAATGAGATTGCACAGTCCGAATGCGCCCACGGGCACGACTTCTGTAAGCATTGGTTCCATAGCGCCCATCTGATGGTTGAGGGTGCCAAGATGTCCAAAAGCCTCGGCAACCTCTACACGCTGGACGACCTTCAGCAAAAAGGCTTCAGCCCGATGGTCGTACGCTACACTCTGATTGCCGGCAGCTATCGCCAGCAACTCAATTTCACCTTCGATGGTCTGCATGCATCACAAAGCGGGCTCACTAAAATTGAGCGTTTTGCCGAGTCACTGCTGGCAGTCACTGGCGAAGACAAGACAGCGATGCATAGCTACATCTCCGCAGACGCGCCCGGAAACTTCGGTCGCCTAACTAAGGCGTGGGACGCCCTGCGCAACAATCTCAATACCGCAGCCTGCCTTGGTGCGATTTTTGGTGTCATCGGCTCCAACCCCGCAGCATCAAACGATGCGGACGGCGCACGTGCTATGCTCAAAGCACTGGGCACATTACTTTACGCGCTCGGCCTGGAACTATTCACAGTCGAACAAGCAACGGTCGACGCACCCGACGGGATCGTCGCAGTCGCCCAAGCCCGCTGGGATGCCAAGCAGGCCAAAGACTGGGCCAAAGCCGACCAACTACGCGACGCTTTGCTCGCGGAGGGCTGGGTGGTGAAAGACAAAAAAGACGGCTTTGATCTAGAATTAAAATAATCAATTTGCATCAAACTCCAATGCATGAGGAACGCAGGGGAAAGACCGTAAGAAATTATCCCTCTAGTTTGAATTCATCTCCTACAAAGCCTCTAAAAAAGACACTGGGAACGAGCAAAAATCAATGCTTGGTAGCTACCTCGCTGCGAAGTACTAGAAAATTTCCTGCAACTTTTTAAAAGACTCCACGATCCCTACTACGAATCTTCAAATATAACATCAAACAAACCATGAAACTGTTACTAAAAATTCTCTTCGCGGTCTCCGTTGCATTTTTCACCACAAGCGCCTCCGCCGAAATTGACGCCGGCAGAAATTCCGCAAACTACTATAAAACATTTCCAGATAAATGGGATGAGCACAAAATCAGTATCGACTGCGTGTCCGCTAAACGAATCAACGGCGGACCACAGGTCGAAGGAGTTGTTTTCTTTGGCGCGCAAACCATCGATGATAAAAACAAAGCCCCCGGCGGTGGTATCGTGGTGGCCGTCCTAGAGGGCGATATTGAATCCTTCGCACGTAAATACGGCACCGTGGTCGAACGCACTCCTGGCGGTTCCGAGAAAGTCGAAAACAAAAGGCTAACTGGTATCTTTCACCAACTCGAACGCGGGCACGTCTACCTCGATGAATCTGGCGAAGCGCACGCCCTAATCCTCGCTCACTTCAAGAATGCCAAAGGCGCCATTCGCTATGGCGACGGCATCCCATCCGGTGGTGCCGGTCACCGCGGACACAAGAAACGCAAATAATACAGTCGCTTAAACTTCGATTGCAAAACATCGCCCCAAAACGGCGATGTTTTTTTGCGCCGACGAATGCCGACCAAGTGCTGGCACCATACGCAGGTGCCCATCAAAATCCATCGGTTGTATAACGGTAATAGCGCAGCACGTTTTCCCTTCGACTAGGGTTTATTACCTATTTTCATACAGTTACTTAATGAAGTCTTCGGAATTCGATAAGTTCTGCTAGACTACTGGCAGATAAGTGGCACGGGCTGCCCCAAGTCAAGCACCAGTCGATCCTTCGCTCGCCGTATTTACTCCAGCAGATCTTACTCGGACGAAACACCCAATCATCAACGAGGCCGGAGAATTCGTATCCAGTATGCGGCGCGATGATTGCCTTTGGACTCAGATCACTGCTCGACGCATCTGCCAAAAACCGATCAACGACTGAGGCGAGCCTTCCTTTATCTACTGAGTAAAAATGTCCAGCGGCGGCGGGGTCTCGTATAACGTCGATGTTAACCTTCTTGGTTTACCACTATAGGACCTAATATAACAACAAACGCCCCGACTTCAAATCGCCGATCTCATTGATTTACCAACAATAAAGAGTACACTGCACTAATCAAGTAAGCGCGAGCTTCCAATCACCTAAAGAACAAATTGCCATGATCAAACAGACCGACTCGGCTGGGGCACCAGACGTGAATCAGTCAACCTGCGAAAATTTCACTGAAGGCTGCGTGAGTCCTCTAATTCGAATTCGGCTTTATTTCTCAATTGATGCCAAAGATTCTCCACATTTCAGATCTGCACTTTGGGCCAGCCTACCTGCCTGAGGCAGGTGAGGCATTGCAAGCAATCGCCCCCTCCCTCGATCCAGACGTCATTGTAATTAGCGGAGATTTCACACAGCGAGCCAAACGACAGCAATTTGAGCAAGCACGGCACTTCATCGATCGTCTGCCTAAAGTGCCGATGCTGCTGATCCCCGGCAATCATGACGTGCCACTCTACCGAGTCGCGGAGCGCTGGTTTAGACCACATGATTTGTACCGCGAACTGATCTGCCCCGACCTGAACCCAGTATTGCAAATCGACGGCTTAATCTTGCTGGGCATTGATTCGACCTCGCCGCGACGCACACTCTCCAACGGTCGCGTGCATCAGAATCAATTAGAACGTTGCGCCCAACTATTTGCCGAAATGCCGCCCGAAACCATGCGAATCGTGGTGGCGCATCACCACTTCGCTCCGTGCCCAGACTACATTCATGATCGCACTATGCCTAAAGCACGACGCGCAATCGATAGTTTCGTCGATCAGGGCGTGGAAATGATCCTCGGTGGGCACCTGCACCGATCCTACATCGGCAATTCGCTGGATTTTTTCCCGGGCACTAAGCGAGACCGTGGCATCACCATCGTGCAATGCGGAACCACCACTTCCAGCCGCGGCCGGGGCCGAGAGCGCAACGAAAACACCTTCAACCTGATCGGCATTGAACCTCGTTTATTGACCGTCACACATTACCTATTCTTCGAGAAAATAGTAAAGTTCACAGCCATCAGCCAACACCTCTTTCCGCGAATGGGTGGGCTCGAGGGGCCAGCACATTTGGCCCCAGCTAATCCTTTCACAACAACGGCACCATGACTGCTCCCACCGAAATTAGTAACGGAAAGCGAAAACTGGTTATACTGGCGATCGCAGTGGCGATCGGCGCGGTGCTTACTTGGTATATGAAAAACTATTTTTCGCTGGAGGCGCTGGTCGCACAGGAAGAGAGGGTACGTGAGGCGATCGATCGACGACCATTGCGTTCGTTCGCGCTGGGCCTCTTCATTTATTCGGTCGTCTCGCTGGTTCCCGGCACTTCAGGAAAGTCTGTCGTATTCGCCTGGCTCTTTGGATTCTGGCAAGGCCTCGCACTAATAATCCTTGGTCTGACCACCGCCGCCATGGTGATTTTTAATCTGAGCCGCTACGTTTTCCACGGCTGGATCAAATATCGCTATGCGCGATTTCTCTCGGGTCTGAACAGGCACCTTCACCGAGAAGGCGCCTTTTACCTGCTAACCCTGCGCATGGCACATTTTCCGTTCACCATCGTCAATCTCGTCAGCGGCGCCAGCGGGGTGCGGGCTCATACTTTTTGTTGGACTACTTGCCTCGGCTTAGTCCCGGGATCTGCCGTTTTCGCCTATGTCGGAACCCGCCTGCCCTCGCTCAACGAATTGTCTGCACACGGCGTCAGCTCCTTGGTCGACAAACCACTCATCACCGCCCTCGCCACCAGCGCGACCTTCCCTTTCGCATTTCGATTCGTCGCTCGAAAACTGGGACTTCTCAAAGATAAAGACGGCGGCCCCGACAGTCTAGCCACCGACCAATCACCCTAACTAGAATGCTTATGATTACGTTCCCCTCCACCACTCTCCTCTGGCTTCTCGGTGTACTGCTGGCCGCTCTCGTCGCGGGATCAGCGCTGCGTTTTGCCAGCCTGCGCAATGCCGACGAGACTTTACGGCGCAAGCGCTTTGCCAGCCTGCGCACCTGGTGGATCTTAGCCATCCTCTGGGGCGGTTGCCTGCTAGCGGGCCGCTTGGGGGTCTGCCTGCTTCTGACGATCGCCAGCCTCATCGCATTTTACGAATACGCCGCACTACTCGGCATACGTGAGCGCGAACGCCCCGTGGTGATCTCCGCCTATGCCATCGCGGTGATTCATTATGGGCTCATCCTGTTTGAGCAGGCGTCGGCCTCTGTCGTGTTCGTACCTTTGGGGGGCCTCGCCATGGTTGCACTGGTGCAAATCCTCCAAGGCAAAGCCAAAGACTACATCCGCACCACCGGCGCGATCTTCTGGGGCATGATGACCTTGTTTTATGGCATGGGACACGCTGCCTATTTGTTCATCCACCCCGCATTCAATGGAGGGGCAGCGGGACCAGCAGGTTGGTTCCTCTATCTAATGCTCCTGACTGAATCCAACGATATTTTCCAAGCACTGGTCGGGCGCTCAATCGGTGCTGACAAACGGCACCTAATTACACCCACCCTATCGCCGAATAAAACATGGGAAGGCTTCCTCAGCGGTCTGATCGCGACGATCGCTCTGGCGATCTTACTAGCTCCCTGGCTCACGACACTCAGCCAGATTCTGCAGCCGCTGGCGGTGGGATTCGTGATCGCGGTCGCTGGCTTCTTTGGTGACATCAACATGTCGGGCATCAAACGAGACAACGGGGTCAAAGACGGCAGTCATTTACTACCGGGCATGGGTGGGATGGTCGACCGAATCGACAGCCTCACCTTTACCGCGCCGGCCTTTGTTTATTTAGTAGGAGCGTGGCTCGTATGAAAAACGAGGCGCGTAGAGACCGATTCGTCACGATCCCAAATATGATCTGCCTGCTCCGTATGCTGGGGTCCATCGTGCTGGTGGTGCTGGCGGTCAACGGCCGCGATCAGTTTTTTTTATGGCTATTTGTCGCGCTTGCGATCAGCGATTGGGTCGACGGCAAACTGGCGATCCTTTTGAATCAGCACTCGATATGGGGACCCAGCCTCGACAGCTGGGCCGACGCAGGGCTTTACCTCGCCTTGCTTATCGGCGCGGTCTTGCTGCGCGGGGATGTGTTGCAGTCGGAATTGAAGTGGATCCTGCCAGCGCTGGGCAGCTACGGATTTTCTACGCTTGCTGGTTGCTGGAAATATCGGCGCTGGCCAAGCTATCACACCCGCGCCGCCAAGACTTCGTGGTTTCTGATCCTGGTCGGCGCCGGATGCCTGTTCGGGGGTTGGAACTTGTGGCCACTACGCATGGCGCTAGCCGCTGTGATCCTGACCAACCTCGAAGCTTTGCTCATTACAACTTTGGTACCTGGCTGGCGGAGCGATGTGGGATCCGTGTTCCAGATTTTGCGCGAACGCGCTCGGCACCGCGTGAAAAAAAATCACCCTCTCCGATGATAATTATGTACCTAAGCGATTCCGCCGATTGACGCAGTGCGTAGAATGCCACATGAAACAGTAATGTCAGCACTTACACTCCAAACTATCGGCACACGAACTTCCAAATGGGGCGAAGGCCCGATCTGGTGGCAGGATCAACTTATCTACGTCGATATCGAAGCGCACGCACTCATCCGCTTGGATCCTGAAACCGGCACTGAGGAAACCTGGAATGTCGGCGAGCGCATCGGCACCGTTGTGCCGCGCGCCAGCGGCGGCGTGCTCTACGCCGGCGACACTGGTATCGTGGCGCTCGATTTAAGCACCGGCGCCAAGCAAGCCTTAGCCGACCCCGAGCCCGAAAAACGCGCGACCAACCGTTTCAACGACGGCAAATGCGACCCCGCGGGCCGCTTCTGGGCAGGTACTCTCAGCCTCGTCAAAAACATCGGCGACGCCAACCTCTACATGCTCGATACCGACGGCACGCTGCAGCTTAAAGTCGACGAGGTCACCAATTCGAACGGCATTTGCTGGAGCGCCGATGCCACCACGATGTATTACATCGACACCATGACCAAGCAGATTCGCGCCTACGATTACAATAACGCCAGCGGCGCGATCGCAGGCGCCACCATCGTCGTCGACACTGCCGCGCACGGCTACAACAGCTCCCCCGATGGCATGACGATCGACGCCGACGGCAACCTCTGGGTGGCGTTTTGCCACGGTGGCTGCGTCACCTGCTTTGATCCGACTACTGGCAAAGCACTTCGCAAAGTGGAACTACCTTGTCTCGAAACAACCGCATGCGCCTTCGGCGGACCGAATCTCGATCGCTTATTCGTCACCACCGGGATTCACAGTAAACTCGAAGAAGCCGACGCCGGCAAAGTCTTCGTGATCGACGGCCTCGGCGTACACGGTGTGCCTGCGTTTGCTTATAAGGGCTAAGGTCAATCAGCGGGATCAACCCGCTCGCGACGATTCAATCGGGCTGACACATCTCCTTGAAGATACCGCGCATGCATAGCTGCATGACTCAACATACGCGGACCACGCGGAGGTGGTCCCTCCCGAATCTTTCCAGCCCGAGTACGGGAGGGACGAGCTCCGCCTCGTCCGTTCATCGTACTGTCATAATAAGTGCATACGGCGCATGCTTTATGATCAATGGCGTGACTACATGGTCAATTAACTGTTACGGCACACGATGATCGGTGCGATAGACACGCATCCCACCACCGTGCCACGCGCACAACAACGAACATTGCCCACAGATCTAATACCAGATCAAAGCGCTGACAACACTCATTCAAGCGGCGCACCGCGCAAAGCGGCTTCTTTCCAGGATTGACACTTTAAGGTCTAACGCCTGATTTCTTGGCCCTTAAATATTATGAAAGAAATGTCTCCACTCGAGG
>JABJQI010000163.1 GCA_018663485.1 Opitutia bacterium | reverse complement strand
CATCAAGCTGAACTACATTCAAGCCACAGAGATGCAGCAACGCATCGAAAACTTAATTTCAGGCCCACTGAAAAATTACCTGGAAGGCACTACCAGTGTGACTGCCGACGAGCGCACCAATCAACTGATTTTGATCACCCACCCGGGCAACTTGGAGGTCATCATGAATGTGATTGAAAGCGTCGATGTCGATGCCGCACCGCTGACTAGCAGCGAAGTGTTCCCTCTGCGTCAGGCGCAAGCTGTCGATGTCGTCTCGATTATTGATGAAATCATCTCTGGTCAGAAAGAAGGTCGTGAAGAGGATGCCAAAGTCGCGAAAGACAATAAGGCAGCGGACAAGAAAGCTGACACGCCAAACTTGCCAAACGCCAAACTTAAAGCTGCAGCGACTGCCAAAACGACCCCTGCCAATGCCAGTAACAGTTCACTGCAATTTTCGAATTTCGTTGGCCTGTCTGCCGATGAACGCACCAATGCCATTGTTGCATACGGTACCCACAGTGACCTAAAAACACTCGGAGAATTGATTAATCTCATCGATCGTCCACTACCTCAAGTGCGTATCGAAGCAATCATCACACAGGTTCAACTTGAAGATAACGAATCACGCGGCATCGATAGCTTTAATTTGGATTATAATTTGATTAAAAGCACAAAGGATAAGGTCGAAACCAGTAGCATCGGCGCTAACGAAGTCAATGTCAGCGGAAGCACGGAGGCGGGTTCCAGTGCCGCTATGTCCCTCAAAAACTTCAGTCTGGACCTAGTCCTTAAAACTGCTGAAAGCCAGTCGAATGTTCGCGTGCTGTCGACTCCCATTATCGTCGTCAGTCATAACCAGGAAGCGACCATTAACGTCAGCCAGTCCCGCCCTATTGTCACTTCCTCGACCAGTTCGCTTAATAATGCCAGCAACAATACCCGCAGTAGTGTTGAATATCGCGATATCGGCATTCAACTGACAGTGAAGCCCTTGATTGGCTCTGACGGCACGGTACAAATGGAAGTCGAGCAGTTGATCGAAGATGTCTTAGGCGAAGTAGAAATTGATGGCAATGAACAGCCGATTATCGGTAAGCGTGAAGCCACCTCTTATCTAAGTGTTCGCGACCGTGATGTAATCGTCCTCGGCGGACTCCAAGAAAATCGTCAAAAAGCTGGCAATGGCAGCTTGGAAGGGCTGGGCGATCTGCCATTAATAGGAGGATTATTCAGCAGCAAACGCCGTGAATATACGCGAACCGAACTAATCATCTTCATCCAACCGACTATTTTAACAAATCCCTCAGATGCCGCTCAGGACACGACGGAACAAATTAATGCTGCCATGGAAACATATGCCGTGCGTAAGTATTTAGAGACATCTGACATGGGATCGATCTACGTCGAAGAAAGCGCTATCCCGGCTGCGATTGAAAATCGTGAAGCGATCGAATTTGAGACCGAACAGGCAAAGCTTCCAATCGAAGAACGTGAACCCAAGAAACGTTCCTTCCCCTGGTTTTGGTGATCGCAAACCATCCGTCTTAAACCTCAGTATTTCTCACAAATGGGCCACTTACTTCAGATGCACGCCGCAGCAGCCAGCAAGGTTTCACTGATCGTACTGGTATGCTTAACGTTGGATATATCATTCGCGGCCGCCAGCTCCAAGCTCGAGTCCAACAGCCCGTTCTTACCTGCCGGCCATAATACCATGAAGGTTGCGCCGCCGACGCCTCCGGTGGTCAATGGCCCGCTCTCACGCGAACTTGAATTTCGCGGCATCGTGCAGATGAATGGCATCTACCAGTTCAGCCTATTTAACAAAAAGCTCAATCGCGGCTATTGGATTGCAGAAAACGGCGCTGAAAGTGGTATCAGCGTGCGCAACTTCGACCTCGATGCGATGCGCATCGCAGTGACAATGAATGGTCGCACTGAGCAACTCACTTTAATGGCTGCGACCGACAGTCCATTGCCTGTTGCTATCTCAATGCCCACAAAGCCACCGCAACAGCCAGGGCTGCCAAACATCCCAGGACTGACTCCAAGCACGACTAAGAAACCATCCGCCAGCCGCGTAATACCTCGAAGGCGTGTGATTCTACCCAAGAAGCAGTAGGTTTGTAGAAGAGAGTTGAAACCTGAGGGTTGAGTTTTGAAAGTTGCAGTTGGATGCGATGCCTGAGCTTGCGTAGGCCAGTCGAATATCAGACCAATGATCCAAATTAATGAGTTGCCGCTGTCACTACCTGGGCCCTAGTATGCTCGGACACCATTGCCGTGCTTACGCACTCACTAAAAAGTGCTCAATCCACAATCGCCGTCACGATCACACTGGCATGAATGCCTAGCCCACGACCCACATCGTTGAGTTGCTCACCAGTTGTTGCAGTGATGCATACATCGGCGATTTCGAGTCCCAATAGGCCTGCCACGGACGCACGCAGCACCGGCACCTTCGGGTCAATTTTCGGGCGCAGGCACTCCAACACAATCGATACATGTGTGAGTCGCCAATCGCCAAGACTTTCGAGTGCGACTGCCAAGTATGCTCGACTATCTGTGATGCCATCGCGGCATAGCTTGTCTGCCACGGCACCGATGACGGTCACACCTGTGACGCCACTGATGGCGTCGGTCACAGCATGCAGAATGACATCCGCATCGCTGTTACCAGACAAGGCGGGTGCATCATTAAAGATGACGCCCCCGAGTATCAACGGCTTGGGCGAATCGCCTTCAATAAAGCGATGACTATCCAGGCCAAGTCCAGTTTTTACCTTCACAGCTTAAAGCTCGGGAAAGAAACGTGTCTTTTCAACTGCAGCCGACTCAGGGCTGTCTGATGCATGCACCACGTTGCGCATCATGTCGGTGCCCAAATCGCCACGGATCGTGCCTTTCGGTGCCTCCTGCGAGTTGGTCGGTCCGAGTAGTTCTCGCACTTGAGCGATGACATTCTCACCACGCAGGATCATTGGCATCACTGGGCGTGAGCTCATGAAGGCTTCGATTTCAGGAAAGAACGGCAAATCCGCCACGTGGGCATAGTGCTCACGCAGGATTGGGCCATCCAACTGAGTCACCTTAGAGGCGACGATGTCGAAGCCGGCATTTTCGAAGCGTGTGATGACCTCGCCTGCAATGCGTTTTTCCATGCAGTCGGGTTTGAGGATAATAAGTGTTTCTTCCATAAGTCTAATGCTAAAAAAGTCATGCAATGCCGCAGCACATCATCGATGACAAGTATAAAGGGCCTGACCCAGTTATTCCTGCCTGCTCTTTAACTGAACCACAGGCAGATATTCCTGTATCGCGTCATCGATCAAACCTCCGCTTGCACTGGATTTTTCAAACTGCCGATACCAGTAATTTCCACCACCACCTCGTCGCCGGGATTTAGGAAGCGTGGCGGTTCACTTGCCATTCCAACGCCAGACGGCGTACCTGTTAAAATAACCGTCCCTGCTTGTAAGGTTGTGCTACCACTTAAGAACGCAATAATTTCGGCAACGCTGAATATCATATCCCCTGTATAGGATTCTTGACGTATTTGCCCATTTAGAATCGTCCGAATCGGCAAGATTTGTGGATTCGGAATACGATCCGCGGTCACCAAGATCGGTCCGAGCGGACAAAAGCTATCAAAGCTCTTGCCTTTCACCCATTGCCCGCCGCCATGAAACTTTTGCCAATCGCGCGCGCTAACATCGTTGCCACAGGTATAACCGAGCACGTAGTCCAGCGCATCTGCGACAGATACGTTTTTACAATCACGGCCGATCACCACCGCGAGCTCACATTCATAGTCCACTTGGTCGCTGTGCAAGTGACGCGGTAGTATGATCGGGCAGTTTGGGTGCTGCACTGAAGTCGGGCTCTTCATGAAGACCACAGGATGATCGGGTAATTTGACTCCCACCTCAGCGGCATGTTCGCGGTAATTTAAACCGATGCCATAGATGGCAGTCGGCTCCACCGGGGCTAAACGACGCACTGGATGCAGTAACACATCCGACTGGCTAAATGTACCATATAAGTCACCTTCCAAGCGCAACACTTGATTGCCAACCTCACAGCCATAGCAAATTTCACCATCCACAGTTTCGACTCGAACAATCTCCATAAACCGCACTGTTAGGAAAATCACATTATCTTCAAATTTATTCGTCAGCGAAGTCCTAAGGAGTGAGGGCGACTCGCCATCATTTACATTAACTGGGGCGAGTCGCCCACGCTCCAATCACTATCAATCGTGTAAAAAACAAAAAGCCCAACTCCAATAAAGGAGAAGGGCATTTTTGCATCTCATGGTAGGCGCGGAGGGACTCGAACCCACGACTTCCACCATGTCATGGTGGCACTCTAACCAACTGAGTTACGCGCCCATACCTGAGAAGATGGCGAATAAGTAAGGCGACTCGATCAATGTCAAGTCGCCTTTAAAACAATTCGTTTTTTCTCTAAAAACCGAGCTGGGTGAACAGCCACGCCAAGGCTCACATACTCAGCCTAACAAACTAGCCCTTAACAACGCCCAACCTTGGGAATAACTAGGGTGCAGTTTTTTTATATTTCTCGTTGCCCTTTCTAATTTGCCGTTCAAATTTCCGTTTTCGGAGCGAAGCACCTCATATAAGAATGCCAGCCAGATTACACATGAGCACTAGCCTTACCTGGAACCGAAAAGACCTGATCGGCATCGAACCTCTCTCACGGGAGGAAGTTGAAACGATCTTCACTGCAGCCACCGCGTTTAAACGTGCAATGGAAGCCGATGATAAAAAGCAGCCCTATCTCGATGGCTGCACGATCGTGAATCTGTTCCTCGAGCCTAGTACACGTACGCGCTTGGCCTTCGAAGTGGCCGCAAGCCGACTCGGCGCTGATATCATCACCATGACTGGTAATGCAAGTAGCTTGACCAAGGGTGAGACACTGCGTGACACCGCGCAAAACATCGCGGCGCTCAGGGCGGACATGATCATCATGCGTCACTCAGCTTCTGGCGCGCCCAACTATTTGAGTAAAGTAGTCGACATCCCAGTGATCAACGCAGGCGACGGCTCCCACTCTCACCCCACGCAAGCCCTGTTAGACTCCTTCACCCTACTCGAAAAGTTCGGCAGCCTAGATGGCAAAAAAATCACCATCCTAGGTGACATTCTGTTTAGCCGCGTAGCTCGGTCGAATATCATTTGCCTGCAAAAGCTCGGCGCACAAGTCACCATTGCAGGCCCCAGCACCTTGGTGCCAAAAGCCTTCGAAGCCATGGGTGTGAAGGTTTGCCATGATTTACGCGAAGCCTTGGAGGATGCAGATGCAGTGATGCTGCTACGTATTCAGCACGAACGCCAAAGTTCAACGCACTTCCCTTCGCTCGGAGAATACACCAGCATGTTTGGGCTCAACAAAGAGCGCGTTAAATGGCTCAAGCCTGATGCGATCATCATGCACCCTGGACCGATTAATCGCGGCGTGGAGATCGACTCAGAAGTTGCCGACTCCGAGCAGTCCGTAATTCTGCAACAGGTCACTAACGGTATCGTCGTGCGCATGGCCATCCTGCACCTCTGTCGTTGTGCCTATAAAAATCAGCCCATCGAACTCCCTACTTAAGCCGCACTAGCTGAGTACTTCATTTTAATTACAATTCCATATGCCTAACATACTTTGGATAACTGGTGGTCGTGTGATCGACCCTGCAAACAACCGCGATGCGATTGGCGACATCTGCGTCATCGACGGAAAGGTCTCAGCTGCTCTGAGTGAAGATCAACAGCGATTAGCAAATAAGATAGATGCCACAGGACTCGTAGTCACGCCTGGATTGGTTGATATTCACGTCCATTTTCGCGATCCTGGGCAAACGCATAAGGAGTGCATCCGCACTGGAACCGAGGCGGCGGCGGCTGGAGGATTCACTTCAGTCATCTGCATGCCCAACACGAGCCCCGTTTGTGACAACGCTGGAACGATCCAGCGTATTATGGATAAAGTGGCGCGCGAGGCCGTTGTTAACGTCTACCCGACCGGCTGCCTAACTCTTGAGATGCAAGGTAAACGTCTGGCTCCAACGGGGCAGTTGAAAACTGCTGGAGTCGTCGCTATGACAGACAACGGCAGGTGCGTACAGAGTCATGAAATTATGCGCCGCGCAGTCGAATACGCGAAAATGTTTGATCTTACGATCATGGATCACTGCCAAGATGAGACGCAAACCGTAGACGCAGTAATGAATGAGGGCGAGTGGTCCCTACAACTTGGCCTGCGCGGTTGGCCTAAGTTCGCTGAGGATATAATGGTCGCTCGTAACGTCTTACTCGCAGAATTAACCGGCGCCCATATTCATATGCAGCACGTCAGTTCGGCGACGTCGATCGACATTATTCGTCGTGCAAAAGGGCGAAACATACCCGTGACTGCCGAAGCATGCCCACATCACTTCGAGTTCACTGATGCAGACCTGAAAGACTACGACACGAATTTCAAAGTCAATCCACCGCTACGCACGCATACCGATCGCGAATCGATTATTGGAGCACTTAAAGACGGCACGCTGGACTGCATCGCTTCCGACCATGCACCGCACACGCCAACCGAGAAAGATCGTGAATTCGATTATGCACCACCTGGGATTATTGGCTTAGAAACCTCACTAGCCGCCTCATTGCACGCGCTCTACCACAGTAAAAGACTGAGCTTAAGTGAAGTGGTGGCACTCATGACGCATAAGGCTGCGGAAATCTGCAAGCTCGATGCTGGTACACTAAGCGTAGGTGCAACAGCCGATATATGTCTATTTGATCCCAATCAAGCATGGACGGTTAATGCGGATAAGTTCTACAGCAAGTCGCGCAATTGCCCATGGCATGGCAAATCGCTCAAAGGTAAAGTTAAGGCGACCTATGTAGCAGGTCGTGCTGTTTTTGACGGCCAATCTGTTATCATTTAAGATGGCTGTAGAACTAGACCTGGCCGCGATACTCGCGGGGGCAATCATTGTAGCTATTTTAGTTGCTAGTGCTGTGCTCTGGATCGTCAATTTGCAGCGCGATCAGCACAAGTTCGCCTGTGCAGCTGTTGTGCCAGCCTGGCCGATTGGTTGGATCAACTTCGGTATCTTCATCTGCGTATTGGTTACTAGTGTTGTCATCGTTCAACTATTCGCGGCTGAATTAATCCATCTGATGAATCCTATCGAAGCGACAGTCATCGCCAATGAGGTTGAATTAGAATCTACAGTCGATTTGATCAGCAACGTGGACACACCCGCAATCGATCGCCCGGCACTGACACCACGGATGGCGGTGATGGCGGTACTGTTGTTGCAACTCCCACTACTGGGGACTTTCTGCGCTCTGCGGCGATTTTACCCAAAGCAATTTGCGGGTCGACTCAACAGTCTGCACTTAACGCTCTGGCAGTCATTCACTTTGGCGATACCGCAATTTATCCGCTATCTCCCAATTATTTGGATCGTCAGTTTTGTATGGTCAAAACTACTCACTGAACTGCAACAATTCGGCATCATCGACGAATTCCCACCCCAAGAACTCATCAAACTGTTCACCAATGGTGGCGATCCATGGGCAATTACATTGCTAGCAGTCATTGCCATCGTGCTAGCACCAATCGTTGAAGAACTGATCTTTCGCGGCGGGATCTATCGTTTCTTAAAGAGCCAGTCGACCGTCTTACTTGCTCAAATAATTAGCAGCGCCTTGTTCGCCACTATGCATAGCAACCTAATGTCATTCCTCCCGTTGGTTGTCGTTGGCATTATTCTCGCGCGTGTGTACGAACGTTCGGGGAGTATTCTAGTGCCGATGTGCTTCCACGCCTGTTTTAACGGATTCAGTCTTCTCATGTTATTGATTATGAGTCAATCGTCCTTAACAACTAACTAATCTTAAGCCAAAAAGAACGAGAAATCTGCGATATTTTTAGGTTAGTTATAAATCTATGCATATCATTTAAACACGCATATGATTAAACTATCTTCGAAATTATCTCTCTGCCTCGTAGTCATTTTAGCCAGTGCTTTCCCGGCCGCCAAATGAACCGAGCTACCAGATAATAAGAGTCAGGCTACTCGTCTTTCGTCTATAACAACACCAGGATTCGCAACTATCTGACTGCGCTAAGTGTGAGGTGCTCAACTACCTCACGCCCGCAGGAAAGTTTAACGAGCGAGGAAAACTGCCTTAGTAGCAGTTGCTACATTTTCCCGCAAGTAACTTTCTAAGGATCTCCTTTACACTGAAAGCTGCTGGCATTGAGCCAACAGCATTTTTGTTGCTTCTACACATAGTGCATTAGCAATCAATCGCGGGGATGTTTCGCCTCGCCACAGAGCAGATTACGCTCTCAGCACGAACTCTCAACTTGCCAGCGTAGATGGTTTCAGTTCCTTTATTAATTATGGAAATTTATCCTTCAACGACCCCACCCGCTTCACCTACACTCGTCATCGATGGTAGCGACTCAGTGGTCTTTGTCGGCGTGCTAGGATTAAATGGCAATTGGCTTGCCCACTCAGAACAAGCTGGTGCCCCGCTGGAGAGCCTCTTCCCTGCAATCGAAGCGACGCTCGATGCAGCCCAGCTGACTCTGGCGGGCATACGCAGCTTCATCTATTGCGAGGGACCTGGCTCAGTGCTGGGCTTACGACTTTGCGCAATGGCGATTGAGACTTGGAGTCGCTTGCACCCACAATCGGCGCACTACTACGCTTACAATAGCCTACAATTGGCCGCCGCACTGATTTGCGTGGATACACCAGGCCTTGACCAAGCGCTACTGATTTCAGACTGGAAAAAAGGCACTTGGAATGCGCTTAAGATTCGCAATGGTCAACCATCAGTTACAGAAGTCGCTGACGACACCACTATCGCGAATTGGACCGAATCGATTTACCACCTCCCGCAACGCAAAGGCTGGCAACAGCCTCCCGCCAATGCGACTGCCGTCGAGTATCGCCCCGACCGGCTGACGGAAGCCTTCCAGCTGCTACGGCCGACCGAAAGCGTCGAGCTCTACGCTTCGGGCGTGAACATATTTCAAAAATGGACACCCGAACGGCACCGTGCCCCGACTAAAAGCGGAAGTCCAAATTGCTCCGCCATCTTCGACAGATCTTCGCTTTAACCCTTTATTCTTAACTCATATTCCAAATTCCCTACAACGCTGTTGGGCTGAGATCAATCTCGCTGCATTTGAACGTAATCTAAAGCGCATCCAAGCTGCCCTGCCATTGAACGTACGCTATGTCGCCGTCGTAAAAGCAGATGCCTATGGCCACGGTATGCCGCAAATGGTCCGCCGCTTAATGCAGAGCGGAGTTGATTATTTCGCCGTCGCCAACGTGCACGAAGCCGCAGACATTCGCCACATGGGCAAGGGCTGGCCGATCCTAATACTCAGCCCGCTACTACCCGAAGAAGATAATTTCCTCGTCGATTACGATCTAATTGGCACGGTAAGCACCCCAGAAGAAGCCGTGCGATTTAATTCACTAGGTGCGTCTCGCAATGTGCAGATTAAGGTGCATTTAAAAATAGACACCGGAATGGGACGACTTGGCATTTGGCACGAAGACGCCCTCGCCCTACTTCACGAGATTCGTGAATTGTCGAACCTTAAGCTCGAGGGAATCTACACGCACTTCTCTAGTGCCGACAACGAACGAAAATTCACCAGTATTCAACGCCAGCGTTTGCTAGCTATACTTGACCAGACAGATACCACAGACTTATTAATACATGCAGACAATTCAGCCAGCCTCAGTACATTGAGCGGTGATAGCCCTTTTAACGCGGTTCGCATCGGATTACTCCAATTTGGAATTCGCCCCTACCCTGACTCTTTGCTCGGCAACGTTGAAGTCGAGCCTGTCTTTAGTTTCCATACTCGTATTGGCATCGTCAAAGACCTGCCTGAAGGCACAGATATCAGCTACGGTGGCACCTGCTCGCTCAAACGCGACACGCGTATCGCCGTGCTCACTGCAGGCTATGCAGATGGCATTCCGCTCATGTTAAGCAACGCTGGGACTGTTCTGCTATACGGCCAACACTGCCCTATCCTTGGCCGTGTCACCATGGATCAAACTATTATTGATGTGAGCGATTTGAATCGAGTAATCAAGCCAGGCGATCATGTAGTTCTGATTGGCACAAGTCATACAGCCGAAATTACAGCCAGTGAATTTAGTGAGCTCGCTGGTACAATCCCTTGGGAGGCGCTTTGTTCGATTACAAAACGAGTGGTTCGTCTCTACATCGGATCGAGAGAAATATAGAATATCATCGAGATTTATTAACTATTGATTAAGCAGTCACTTTCGACAACCCTAACTATAATTTCAATTAAAGTTACGGACTAATTCCCCGTCGAGCACACGACTACTCCACTTTCGTTGAAAAACGAAATATGAATCCTATCAATAAACGTTACCTCATCACGATTGGGGCATTAATATGCTTAGCGATCGCTCTCATAGGCATTGCCGAATTCTTGAACCATAGCAGCGATGACCAGAGCGATAAACAATTCGCATACGCCTTACGCCTCATGTTCTTTTGTGCAGCATTTGCTTTTTCACTCTTTGGAATCGTAATTTATCTGCTAAAAAAACAAGAAGTTGCGCACTTGGACTCCTTGCGTAAATCGATTGCGAAGTCGACTCGCGAAGGGTACGCCCACAGCCTAAATATTATTGAAGACACTGAAGCAGGCACTTGGGATTGGAATTTGCTCACCGACGAAGTTGTGTTTAATGAGCGGTGGGCAGAAATAATTGGCTACACCCTTAAAGAGTTGGAGCCGTGCAGCATAGAAACATGGGATGAAAAACTGCACCCAGAGGATCGAATAAAGACTAAATTACTCGTTAAACAACACCTCTCGGGGGAAATTCCATACTACAATGCCGAATTCAGACAGCTACACAAAGACGGCAACTGGCGATGGGTTAACGCGCGAGGCAAAGTAATCGAATGGTCAGAGACTGGAGAGCCTCTGCGTATGAGTGGCACCCACCTCGACATTACTGAGCGTAAGGCAGCAGCTGAGGCGCATGGGGCTTCCAGGCAACTATTAAAAAGCATCTTTGATGCGACTAGTGGAGTATCGGTAATCGCAACGGATCTAAGCGGCACGATCACACTATTTAATACCGGCGCTGAGACTATGCTCGGCTACAGTGCGCAGGAATTGCTCGGTCAATCGACACCATTTATTCTGCACTTAGAGTCGGAGTTAGCCCAACGCGGCATTCCACTGAGCATTGCAAAATCTGAAGGGTTCGATGCATACATGCAACACCTTCTCAAAGCAGGGCGAGAGTCGAACGAATGGACCTACGTTTGTAAAAATGGCCGACAATTCCCAGTCACACTGAGCATTACAGCAATACACGATGAAACTGGGGCAAGGACCGGTTATCTAGGAGCTGCGATAGATATCAGCGAACGAAAACAAAACGAGATTAAGCTCAATGATTCAGAGAGCCTGCTTCGAAACGTGCTCGATACGATTCCTGTGCGAGTCTTTTGGAAAGACAAAGACAGCCGCTACCTGGGAGCGAATCAACTGTTTGCCGAAGACGCTGGAGAAGCCACTGAAGGTGATATAATAGGAAAAAAGGACAACGACTTTTCGTGGCCTGAGCAAGCAGCAGCGTATCAACTCGATGACGCCGCTGTGATTGCCAGTGGTGAATCGAAATTAAACTATGAATATCAACAAGGCAGGCTGGATGGCTGTACCTGTTGGGTGAAAACCTCGAAAGTCCCGCTCCGCAACTCTGCAAACGAAGTGATTGGTGTACTCGGTATTTACGAAGACATCACTGCGGCAAAACAGACCCAAGCAGAGCTCATTAAAGCCAAAGAAGGTGCCGAAGCTCCAAGTAAAGCCAAAGACGATTTCCTGGCAATCATGGGCCATGAAATGCGCACACCACTCAATCCGATATTGGGCTTCGCTGAACTGTTACGGCAAAATATCACCACCTTGCCGGAGTCTGACTACATTAAAACAATCATCACAGCAGCTAACCGACAATTACGGCTCATAGAAGATATCTTACAATACATGCGTATCAACCGCGGGGAAATTAAGTTGAGCATGGAAGTATTTAATTTGGTAGAGCTATGCCAGATTGCAGTGAGTGATGCTCGAGTGTTTGCGGGTTCACTCAAGCTAAGCTTCGTGGCGGACTCGACCGTAGTAGATGCTGCACACAATTGTTGGGTCCTAGGCGACCGAGCCATCTTGCGCCGAATCGTCGACAGTCTAATTAACAATGCGTGTAAATACACTAACGAAGGCGGCATCTCAGTCTTCCTCAAACAATCCGACATCCCAGGTTGCTCGTTCGCCATCGCAATCAAAGACACTGGCATTGGTATTGATGCGCAATACCAGCAAAAGCTCTTTGATGCATTCAGCCAAACTGATAGCTCATACACACGACAGTACCAAGGCTTAGGCCTCGGTTTAGCTATTTGCAAAAAATTGCTCTCGTTGTTGGATAGCAACATTACAGTTCAAAGTAAAATGGGCGTGGGCTCCACCTTTACCATACATCTGTCTATAAAAGGGGTAAAAGAGCAAACCATTCAAGCAACCAATTCGGCTCCCCGATCAAGGGCACGCAAACTGACTGGGCCTTGCCACGTTTTAATTGCCGATAAGCAAACAGAGCATCGATTTATCGCCCGTTCCTTACTCGAGTCCTACGGCTGCAAAGTGACCGAAGCAATTGATGGTAAAGAAATGTCCAAGCTGTGCAAGCAAACCAAGTATGATGTCATCTTAATCGACTTGGCGATCGCTCAAATCGACGATACAGCAGTGTACAATCTAATTCGCAACACTACCAATCAGAACCAATATACGCCCATGATTGCAGTCACGGCAGATATGACTCCTTCGGTCGTAGCGGATAGCGTAGCAGCCGACATACAGCACTGCATCAGTAAACCAGTTAGCTCAAAGACGCTGTTCGAGCTAATTAATCTCTACGTCTAATTGAACGCCTTTTAGGCACATTTTTTTGACGGCACCTTCCAAATAGGCAATCGCTGCAAGAATACTGATAATTAGGTCATTTTATTATCTTCTAGCCACTGCTCGTCAGTCTCAATATCCTTGCTCCTATTTTTAAACATACCTTAGTAATAAATATTCCAAATCAGATATGAATAAAGTTCAATTTAACAATAATGTGCTTCGTGATGGGCACCAGAGTCTCGCTGCGACACGTATGCGAACTGAACAAATGTTGCCAATCTGTGAGCAACTAGACAACTGGGGTTTCGGCGCATTGGAAACATGGGGCGGCGCGACGATCGACTCTGGCCTGCGCTTTCTTGACGAGTTTCCTTTCGATCGTCTCGATGCCTTAAAAAAAGCCTGTCCCAAGACGCCGCACATGATGCTACTGCGCGGGCAAAATATTGTACAATACGCACACTTTCCTGACGACGTGGTCTCCGCCTTTATCAAGGCTAGTGCAGACCACGGCATGAACATTTTCCGCATCTTCGATGCGCTCAATGATACGCGTAATATGAAATGCGCGATCGATGCGACTCGCGCTGCTGGCGCACAAGCGCACGGCACCATCTGCTTTACTAGTAGTCCAGTGCACTCCACCCAAAAATTTATCGACATGGGGCTGGAGCTTCAAAAGTTAGGCTGTCACGCAGTCGTGCTTAAAGACATGGCGGGCCTCGTCTCTCCGATGGATACTTTTAAGATCGTCGACGGCCTTAAAAAGACCTTAAATATCCCAGTCTGGATGCACACCCATGACACCGCTGGTCTCGGCGCAAGCTCGTATATGTCTGCAATAGATGCGGGTGTTGATGCAATCGATCTCTCCATCAGCCCATTTGCAAATGGTACTGGGCAGCCAGATACTACCCGTATGCTAGCCATGCTCAATGGACATGCGCGCTGCCCAGATATGAGCACAGAGCAGCTCAAGTCACTCAAAAACATTCGCCATTACCTAGAGGGTACTTACGAGGAGCTCAGTGAGTTCACCAGTCACAAAAACGAGGTAATCGACACAGATACACTCGAAT
>JABJQI010000224.1 GCA_018663485.1 Opitutia bacterium | reverse complement strand
TCACCACGTCGTATTCGAGACCTTTGGATTTGTGGATCGTCTCGATGATCACGGCATCGCCGGCGTGGCACTCGCCGCTGCTAGACTTTCTGAGGAACTGAATCAGGCCATCGATGTCGCGGCGCTCCTCGTTGTCGAAGGCACGTGCTTTGTCAATCAAGCGATTGAGACGTTCTCGGTGACGAGTGTCGGCTGCGGGTAGGTGAGCGGTGATTTGCTCGGCCGCCCAGCGCACGGCACTTTCATTACTATCTGAGAGTAGGCGTGTGCGTAGTTCTTCGGCGCATCTGGCGAGTGCCGGGCCGTCGGTCGAGACGTCGATCAGATTGAGATAGCCGTGTGCGTGGCTATCGCTAGGATGCGCGGCTAGGTTGAGCAATGCGAGGAGCGCTGCACCTGCTGAGTTGTCGACGGCGGGTTTGATGGCTGAGCCTGTGTGAATCGGGAACGTGCAGTTTTCGCGCAAGTAATCGGCGACTTCATTCGCATCGGAATTTTTACGCACCAGCACTCCGACGCTCATGCCACGCTCGATCGGCTTGAGGTCCTGAAGGAGTTTGAGGATGAGTTCGTTGCGCGTGGGGCTGTCGCTCTTTTGTGCTTCGATCCAGCAACTGAACCCGCTCAAATCTTTAGTCGCAGGGGATGCTTCGTGCGGTTGCCACGCCCGCGCCCAGCGGATAGCAGCATCAGTCGAGAAGGTTTCGGCGATCATGGCGTCGTCTTCGAATACTTCGTTGACCGCATCGAGAATCGCGGGTGCAGAGCGCCATGACTCTGAGAGCGGTTGCTGCTCGATGCGCTGCGTGCCACCTGCGTTGTAATGTGTTTGGATGTCGTGGAAGAGACGGTCGTCGCTATTGCGCCAGAGGTAGAGGCATTGCTTGGTGTCGCCGACGTAGAAGAATGAGCGCTCACCTGATCCGTCTTGCACGATCTCGTCGATCAGGTTGGCGACGACTTCCCACTGTGGACGGCTGGTGTCTTGGAATTCATCAAACAGCCAGTGGTCGAATTGACCGTCGAGACGAAAGTCCATCAGTTGGCGTGTCATCTCATCGACTTCGCCCATTGGCGAGCCTTCGGAGTCGGGCGCGAGCAGGTGGGTGAGGTCGGCAAAGGCGAGTCGTCCTGGGCGGCGCACGATTCGGTCGTAATTGTCGTGGTAGGCTTGAAGGATGCGGTGCACACCTTGGGTGTTTTCAAGCGCGCGTTTAAGTTGGTGCCAGACGATGGCGCGTAGGCAGTCGGCGAGGGCGTTGCAGAGTGGGGCGCTGAGTGGTAGATCTTTGCGGACTTTAATTGTCGCTTGCCCTGCTAGGATGTCGGTTGCGGCGGCCAGTACATTGTTGAGCAAGGTGTTGAGCTTTTCGTTGGCTGCGTAGTTGCGAATCGCATTGGCCGCAGAGTTGAAATCGTTGAGCTGTGCTTTGCCGAGATCGTCGGGGAGGGCGGCGAGTAAGTTGTTGGCCAATTGATCCCAGTCGGGCGATGCGCTGGTTTGCCACGGGCAACCTTGCGGCCAGATCGTATTGGCCACTCCCCAGCGATCAACGTCGGGGGTGTCGAGGTAGAGCGCGTACAGCTGCTCGATAAAATCGGAGACGACTTTCTCAATACTGCGTGCCTCTTGCCCGTAGGTGGCTTGTTTAAAGGCGTGCCAAAATTCATTGAGCTCGGTGCTGAGTTCGCCCGGGCGGTGCACGATACTATCGCGCACTTCGTTGCGCATCCGTGGCTCGCTGCTTTCGTCGAGTAGGTTGAGACTGCCGGAGAGGCCGAGCTCCAGTGCGAAGCTCGAGACGACGCGGAAGAAGAAGCTGTCGAGCGTTTGCAGGTTGAGCTTGTGCATGCTGTGGATCAGCAAATGCAAGAGGTGGTGGTAGCGTGCGCAGTCGGCAGTGATTTTGAGTTGGTCGGAAAGTGACGCGGCTTTAGCGGAGTCTTCGGCAGCGTCGCAGAGCTTCTCGATGATCTTATGGAAGAACTCGCCAGCGGCGGTGCGAGTGAACGTCAGGGCGATGATTCGCTCTGGCTGTTCAAAGGCATGTAGCAGATAGATAAACCGGTTGGTGAGCGTGTAGGTCTTACCTGAACCAGCGGAAGCGGAGATCGCAATATTTTGAAGTGAGTTCAATGGCTCAAATGCTAGGAGGATGGGTAATGCTTGTCCATCTACAATACCGATTTCACTGTCGAGAATCCCGTCGGCTGGTGATTTTATTTACAGTGGCCACTCTAGCTGGCACTCGCAGATTATTCAAGTATAGATGGCACTGGCAATAGCAGGATTCGGCACAAAAAAACGCCACTCTCGAGGGAGTGACGTTGATTGAAAAAAGCGTGTTGGCTTATTTGAATGCAGCTTCGGCTTCGGCAACTGTCTTGGAGACGCGGGAAACGATCTGGTAAGGGTCGCCTTGTGAGTTAGGACGACGATCTTCGAGGTAGCCCTTGTATGCATCATCAACGACGAAGCCGTGTGGCACGCGGATCGAAGCACCACGGTCAGCAACACCCCAAGAGAACTTGTCGATGGACTGTGTTTCGTGGAGACCTGTGAGGCGCATGTGGTTGTCAGGGCCGTATGCAGCGATGTGCTCGTCCTTGTATTCTTCGAACTTGTCCATGAGCTTGAGGAAGTAATCCTTACCGCCAGTGTCGCGCATGTAGTCTGTGGAGAAGTTGCAGTGCATGCCGGAACCATTCCAGTCGCCTTGGTAAGGCTTGCAGTGGTATTCAACATCGACGCCATACTTTTCGCAGAGGCGCTGAAGGATGTAGCGAGCAACCCAGATTTGGTCACAGGCTTTGTGTGCACCCTTGCCGAATACTTGGAATTCCCACTGGCCCTTTGCCACTTCGGCATTGATACCTTCGTGATTGATGCCCGCATCGAGACAAATGTCGAGGTGCTCTTCAACGATCGCACGAGCGATTTCGCCAACTGAAGAGTAACCTGCGCCACAATAGTAGTCACCTTGTGGTGCTGGGAAACCTTCTTGAGGCCAGCCAAGAGCACGGCCGTCTTGGAGGAGGAAGTATTCTTGCTCAAGACCGACCCAGAGACCTGGATCTTCGGCAATAGTCGCGCGCGCATTAGATGGGTGCGGTGTGCCATCTGGATTCATGACTTCACACATTACGAGGAATGCGTTCTTACGAGTGCTGTCTGGGTAGCATGCAACTGGCTTTAGGATACAGTCAGAGCTGCTGCCTTCGGCTTGTTGAGTCGAGCTGCCGTC
>JABJQI010000199.1 GCA_018663485.1 Opitutia bacterium | reverse complement strand
TTAATTACTTTTAATTAAGCGACTTCGAAGATCGCTTGGATCTCGACGGTGGTGTCCAAAGGAAGGCCGGTGACTGCGACGGCTGCGCGAGTGTGTCGGCCGCGTTCGCCGAGGATCTCGACCATGGTGTCGGACGCGCCGTTGATGACGGCGGGACTGTCGGCAAAACCGGGCACACCATTGACGAAGCCATTGAGCTGCACGACGCGGGAGACTTTGTCGAGGTCGCCAAGGTGACCTTTGGCCACGGCGAGAAGATTGAGCGCACAGACGCGGGCGGCGGCTTGGCCGTAGGCGAGGTCACGGGTTTCACCGATTTTACCCGTGTGGGTCATCTCGCCGTTGATCAGACAAATGGCTCCAGAAATGTAGAGCAGGTTGCCGACTTGCATGGCCGCGACGTAGTTACCAGCTGGTGCAGGTGCGATTGGAAGTTCGATGCCGAGTTCGGCTAAGCGTTGGTCAGTAGTCATGTGAGTGTGGTTGGTTGTCAGCTGCTTGTTGGTCGGAGAAAAAAGCGAGATGCTTGTCTAACAATTTTCAATCGGATACGGCTGTTCGCCTTCACTACGCGCAATCGCGACAGCGCCGACGGTATCGCTAAAGACGTTCACTGAGGTGCGGCACATATCGAGGATGCGGTCCGTCACCCATACCACGCCGATCGCTTCGACGGGTAGCCCGACTGCGGGGAGAATGACGGCAATAGCCACTAGACTGGCGGCTGGAATCCCGGCGACACCGATACTGGTGGTGAGGGCCAGAAAGACGACGAGTAGCTGATCGCCGATGCCGAGTGCGACTTGGCCGGTGGATGCGTAGAGTTGTGCGATAAAGAGCACGACGACGCATTCGTAGAGTGCGGTGCCGTCCATATTCACCGTCGCGCCGAGTGGCAAGGTGAAGGAACAGGTCTTTTTCGAAATCTTGGCACGCGTTTCGACGGTTTCAATAGTCAGCGGTAAAGTGGCAGACGAACTGGCGGTGGAAAACGCGGTGAGCAGCACGGGTGCCATCTCTTTATAGTGTGTGATCGGGTTGACCTTGCCGATAAACTTGAGCACTAGGGCGAGGTTGATGAAAAAATGAATCGCCAGAGCTAAAACTACAGTGATGAAGAACCAGAAAATCGCGCCGATGAGGTCGCCGATGGGCGCGTTGAACAACACTGGGGTAACCAGGCCGAATACGCCGAACGGCGCGAAACGAATGATGAAGTCGGTCAGCTTCAGCATCACTTCCTGGGCGCTCTCCCAGAACTTTTGCTGTGTCTCGCGTTGTGTCTCGGGCAACTTGCCGATGAAGGCGCCGAACAGTAGCGAGAAGGTGATGACGCCGAGCAGTTGGCCATTGTTGGTCGCCGCATCAACAATATTGGACGGAAACATGCGCAGAAAGATATCAAATAGGTCGCTGCTGCTACGGCCTTCGACCTTGCTCATTAATCCTTCGTTGAGGGCAGTTTCGCTGCCGCGACCAAGCATGGCCGTGGCCGTCTCGGCATCAATATTACCGGGGCCGATGAGATTCACCGCGACTACGCCGACGATGACTGCCGCAGCTCCACTGCAGGTGTAATAAAGAAAGGTCTTAAACCCCATACGGCCGACGCCTTTTTCAGCGCCAAGATGCATGACTCCGCTGATGATGGACGCGACGATCAATGGCACGATGACCATCTTCAATGCGTTCATGAAGAGCGTGCCGATGAATTGGCAAAAGACTTCGACGTTACTGCTAAACGCTCCGTCAATGTTGGGCATGAGGACACATGCAAACAGTGTGGCAAGTGCCAGTGCGAGTAGTATCTGCCAGTGCAGTTTCCAGTGAATGGGGTTCATTATGCTGAGGGGTTGAGGTTATGGGAGTCGACGGGCAAGTGTTTGCCAGTATTCGATGGCGAGTTCTTCAGGCCGAACGGTCGCTTTGACTCCTTCTGCTACAATAGAATCGAACCACTCACGTGCTTCGGGTAGTGGATCGCGTTGGCAAAGTGCACCGAGCTGTTTGCGGCGTTGGGTAAAGATACGACGGATGCATTCGCGTGCGACTTTCGAAAAATGTACCGCGTCCTCGCGTAGATCCAAACGCAGTAGTGCGGAATCGACTTTTGGTGCGGGGTGGAAACATTTTGCGGAAACGAGGTGCTTGCTATGTGCGGTATAGACTGACTGCAGAAAAATTGAAATGGCTCCGAACGCTTTGCTGCCATGCTTGGCGATGTAGCGGTCGGCGGCTTCTTTTTGTAGCATCAGCACCATGCGCTGTGGGAGAGGTCCTGAGATTATGGCTTCCATCCACGGCGTGGAGACGGCGTAGGGAAGATTGGCGACGATCTTGAAGCACGCTTCGGCTTGTTCGATCGGCAACTCGGCACGCGGGTAGTCGAGGCAGTCACCTTCGATTAAATGTAAGTTTGGCTGCTCGGGGAGTACGTTGGTGCGGATATGCTCGGATAGAGTCCTATCGCGCTCCACTGCCCAGACAGTTGCTCCTGTGCTGAGAATGGCGCGCGTGAGGGTGCCAAGCCCTGGGCCGACTTCGACGACATGGCTGCTGGCGTCAATGTCCGCCATCTCGACCGACTTGCGCACGATGTTGCCATCAACGAGGAAGTTTTGTCCCAACTTTTTGTTTGGGAAATGCGCGAGCTCATCAAGCAGCGCGCGGGTTTGTTTGGGGCTGAGTGGCATTATTCGGAAAAGTATAAAGGTGGGAAGGCGGGAAAGTATTCAAGTATGCAGGTGGTGGATTCTACTTTCCCACTTTTCTACTTTAACACCTCTATACTCTCTTAAGCGTTGTGAAACGCTTCGATCAATCTATCTGTGTCTTCGGAGCGCATTAGGGCTTCGCCGACGAGGATCGCATCGGCTCCGCATTCGCTAGCGCGTTCGGCATCTTCAATGTCAAAAATACCGCTTTCGCTGATTTTAATGATATCGTCAGGGATTTGTGGTATCAGTAATTCTGATACGGATAGGTCAGTCTTGAAACGCTTGAGATCGCGATTGTTGACGCCGACTATTTTTGGATCGAACTTAAGTGCTTTTTCGAGTTCACGCTCTTCGTGAATCTCGTAAAGAGCGTCGAGCCCAGCCAGTCCAGCCGCGTCTCGCAGCGCTTTAATCTCGTCGTCTGCGAGTGCGCGCACGATGATTAAAATGCAGCGCGCGCCGCCCTCAGCCGCTTCGACGACTTGCACCGGGTGCACCATAAAGTCTTTGCGTAAACAGGGCACCTTGCGTTCGTGAACTTCGAGAAATTCGACGACATCCCAGAGGTCTTGAAGGCTGCCACCAAAATAATCCGTATCAGTGAGGATTGAGAGACAGTCGGCTTCGGCGTTAATATATTTACGCGCTTGGTCGACGGCATTTAGGGCGGCATCTGAAATTTCGCCAGCCGAAGGGGACTTGCGCTTGATCTCGGCGATTACCGAAAGGCGGTCGTTTCGGGCGAGGGCTTTGAGGAAGCTGCCGCCTTGGCGCTGCATGTCGGCGAGTCGTGAGAGTTCCGAATCGCGAATTGGGCGTATCTGGTTGCGTAGTGCGTGCCGCTTGGCGGCCATGATCTCGGCTAGTTTATCCATCTAAATGAACATCGAACGTTAAACGTAGATCTTTCAACCCCGAATTTGGCTTAATTGAATGTTCCGGTGCGAGATTATGTAAAGGAGTGAGGGCGACTCGCCCTCGTTGTTGAATTAATGTGGGCGACTCGCTCACACTCCTTTAACTGATCAGTTCCCTCGCCGTGCGGTCACCCAGTCGATGAGTTTCTCGGGTTCGTCTTCGTAGGCCCATACGGCGCGAAGGAATTCTGCAGGATGAATATTATTGGCTTTGAAGAAACGTCGGTCGCCGCCGCAGCCATACATCGTTTCGGGGGGCAATTCGCCGCGTAGTTTGGCGATGGCCTTCGGCATGATGCGAGGGAGCCAGACAATGCCGCGCACTTCGAGGTCTTTGGCCGGTAAGGTGTTGCTGTCGAGGATGTACGTGGAGGCTTGACCGTTTTGCTGGTTAAGAAAGTAGTCGCGGCGTGCGTCGGATACTAGCAGAAAGGTGGCGAAATCGATCTCGGCACCGCCGAGATGGTCTTCGACTGGGTCATAGACGTCCATGGCGTTGAGGCCGATGGAGGCGAGTTCGGCGAGTGTGGTTGCGTCGAAATAGCTGTCAGGTGTACGGTTGCTGTCTTGGTATTGAGCGACTGCCTCGTCCCAAATGGCTTGCAGGCGTGTTGAGTAGTTGGAGTGTTGCATATGTTTATTTTTCGTTTTGTGGGTGAAAGCCGGCTTTCCATTTAGCGACGCTGACACAGATGGGTTGCTCGCCGTTGGCGAAGAACCATGAGTCGATCGCGTAATGAGCGTTATTCGCAATCTCGATAATTGCTGCGCTGTTATGCGGGTATTGTAGCTGGGCGAAACCGCGATGCTGAGGGTGGCCGACACGGTGGTAATGGATCAGCCCGTCTTGCTGTAATAGCAACAGAGCGACAGTAGTGTTGGCAGCTTCGGCGATGCAGTCTAGCTGCGGGCCTTGACTGCCTTTTCGTTGGTTCTTGGCAAAGTCGCTTGAAGTGCCGTTTTTCTCGCCGACCAAGGTCTCGATTGCCGCGACTGCGATAAGCAAGCGTTTGCGCTCTTCGGCGGCATTCTGCTGAGCTGGCTCAAAGATGGCGCGGATGCTGTGCCATTCCGGTTCGGAGTAGGATAGGCGTGACAGCTGACGACAACCTGCGGAAGCACAGGTTTCAAAATCGCTAATTTCCGGCGATTTCAACTCGTAATAACTCAGATAGAACTGCGGGTTGCGGGTCAACGTGCTGCAGCCAGCAACGAGTATGATACCAATGAGTAAAAAGGTCAGCTGCAGGCGTCGCATGACTACTTCCTATACTTCAGCGATGCTGCAATAAAGTTAGCAAACAGTGGATGCGCTGCGTGCGGCTTAGACTTGAATTCCGGGTGGAATTGCACTCCGACGTACCACGGGTGCTCGGCGATTTCAACGATTTCGACAAGGTCACGTTCAGGGTTGATTCCTCCAACCCGCAGGCCTTTGGATTCGAGTTGCTCGCGGTAGTCGTTATTAAATTCAAAGCGGTGGCGATGACGTTCATCGATCATTTCAGTGCCGTAGGCATCGAAGCTGAAGCTGTCTTTGCTAAGTTTGCAAGGGCAGGAGCCGAGGCGCATGTTGCCGCCCTTGGTAGTGAGCTCTTTTTGGTCTGCCATGATGGTGATCACTGGATGCGGTGTCTGCGGATCAAACTCAGAGCTGTTAGCGTTTTCCAAGCCTGCGACATGACGCGCATATTCGATCACCGCGATTTGCATCCCTAGGCAAAGGCCGAAATAAGGCACATTGTTTTCGCGGGCAAACTGTGCAGCAGCTATTTTACCCTCGGTGCCACGGTCGCCGAAGCCACCAGGAATCAGAATGCCATCGAGTGAGCCGAGGAATTTCTTTGGATCCTTTTCGATCTCTTCTGCGTCGAGGCGAACGATGCGCACCGCAGTGTCGTTGGCGATACCTGCGTGAATGATTGATTCGTAAACAGATTTGTAAGCGTCTTGCAGCTCGATGTATTTACCGACAACGCCAATTTCGACCTTGTGGCTAGGCGCTTTAAGGCGACGCACGACGTCGTGCCAAATCTTCATGTCGCAGTCGGGGGCATCGAGTCTCAAATGTTCGATGACTAAATCGTCGAGGTTTTCTGCTTTGAGTGCGAGTGGCAGTTCGTAAATCGATGTCTCGACGTCTTGCTCTTCAATCACCGATTTAACCGGCACATTACAGAACATGGAGAGCTTTTGGCGCATCTCATTGGTCATCGGTTCTTCGGTGCGGCAGACTAAGATGTCGCATTGAATACCAATTTCGCGAAGTTTGGCGACGCTCTGTTGGCTGGGCTTGGTCTTCAATTCGCCAGCGGCTTTTAAGTAAGGGAGCAGGGTGCAGTGTAGGAATAGTACATCCTGGCGACCGACCTCGAGGGCGAATTGGCGCATCGCTTCGAGAAAGGGCAGGCCTTCAATATCACCGATGGTGCCGCCAAGTTCAGTAATGAGCACGTCGACGTCCTCGCTGCCACCGTCGTAGATGCGCTGTTTAATTTCGTTGGTGACGTGTGGAATGACTTGAACGGTAGCACCGAGGTAATCGCCGCGGCGTTCCTTTTTGATGACTCGCTCGTACACCTGACCTGATGTGAGGTTGTTGAGCTTGCCGAGTTTTCCTGAGGTGAAACGCTCGTAGTGGCCGAGGTCTAGATCAGTTTCCGCGCCGTCGTCCAACACATAGACTTCACCATGCTGAAAGGGGCTCATCGTGCCAGGGTCTACATTTAAATACGGATCGAATTTCTGGATGCGTACTCGTAAGCCGCGTTGTTCGAGTAGAGCTCCCAGAGCACCGGCGGTGAGTCCTTTGCCTAGCGAGGAAACCACGCCACCGGTGACAAAAATGTACTTCATGTTGTTTGACTGCGTCATAATAAAAAAATGGAAAGCTTGCGTTTGCTGCCCCGCCTTCGGGTACGCATTCAATTGATTGCCCTTTTAGGTTGGCAACCCTTTTTGGGCGAATCTTTAAAAGAAGCATTGCAATAAGCTGAACTTCTTTTGCGGCAGGGTTGAATTAGTTTTTTTGTTCAGCTGTGCGCTGTCGATCTTTACCTATTTTTTAGAATTTAGTGTGTTTGCGAGATTTTTGCCTACTTTACTTTGTTAATCATATTGATTAGTCGTGCTAATAGAATGGCTTTTGGGGGGTAGAGGTTTGAATATTCTGCAACTGTTCTTAGCTATTAAATGTTTAATACGTCTAGAAGATTATGTGCGCACTGTGTAGCTTTCTGAAATCGACCATTGGTCGAAAAATTCTAATGGCCCTCACCGGTCTGGTTCTTGTTTTGTTTGTGCTGGGGCACATGTTAGGCAATTTGCAGATTTTTTTGGGGCCTGATGCCATTAACGCGTACGCCTACAAGCTGCACCATGTCATGCCAGTGGCAATGCTTTGGGGAATTCGGCTGTTCCTGCTGGCTTGTATCGGGGTACACATATGGGCCGCGGTTTCGCTTACAATAGATAACCGCAAAGCGCGTCCGCAGGGCTATGCACAAAACAAATCGGTGCAGGCGACTTATGCTGCGAAGACGATGCGCATGAGCGGTATTATCCTGCTCGCTTTTATCATCTTCCACATCGCTCACTACACCGCTCGCATCGTTCCGGGTAAGGAGTACAACCAGCAGATCGACGATGTTGCACTGGTCAAGCACGGCGAGCCAGTGCTACACAATGGCGAAGTGGTGATGACTTTCAATGTGAACAATATGATGATCGACGGCTTTCACGTCTGGTGGGTTTCGGCCTTTTATATCATCGCGACTGGTTTACTCTGCATGCACCTAACTCACGGCGTGAGCAGTATGTTTCAAACCGTCGGTCTGCGTAACCAGCTCTGGCGTGCACGCCTGGATCGTTTCGCACTCATCTATGGCGTAGTCGTTTTCCTTGGTTTCGCAGTGATTCCGGTCGCAGCGATGACTGGTATACTTAAAAAAACTGCTCCGGCAGGTGAAGCGGTTGAAGTAATCGTTGAACAACTTCCCCACTAGCACCGCATACTAATGAATTTAGATTCAAACATTCCTGAAGGACCGCTCGCTGATAAGTGGTCGAACCATAAATTTAACATGAAGCTGGTGAATCCAGCCAATCGTCGCAAGTACAACGTGATCGTGGTCGGTTCAGGGCTTGCTGGCGGCGCTGCCGCGGCGAGTCTGGCAGAGCAGGGCTACAACGTCTCTTGTTTCTGCTACCAAGACAGTCCGCGCCGTGCACACAGTATTGCAGCGCAAGGTGGTATCAATGCCGCCAAAAATTACCAGAACGACGGCGACTCTGTGCGTCGTCTTTTCTACGACACCGTAAAAGGTGGCGACTATCGTGCTCGTGAGGCCAACGTGTATCGGCTGGCGGAAGTCAGTAGCGACATTATTGACCAGTGCGTCGCGCAAGGTGTGCCATTTGCTCGTGAGTATGGCGGCATGCTTGCGAACCGTTCATTCGGTGGCGCACAGGTTTCCCGCACATTCTATGCACGTGGGCAAACTGGACAGCAGCTACTCCTCGGTGCGTATTCGTCGCTGAGTAAGCAAATCGGTCTTGGCAAAGTGAAGATGTATAACCGCCATGAATTGCTCGATGTAGTCAAAGTAGAAGGCCATGCTAAGGGTGTGATCGTTCGTAATATGATCACGGGCGAAGTTTCCCGCCATGCCGCAGATGCGGTGGTGATGGCGACTGGTGGTTACGGTAACGTGTTCTTTCTTTCAACCAATGCACAAGGGTGTAACGTGTCTGCTGCGTATCGCGCTTACAAGCGAGGTGCTGGTTTTGCGAATCCTTGCTACACACAGATTCACCCTACTTGTATTCCGGTACACGGCGATCAGCAGTCTAAGTTGACACTGATGTCCGAGTCGCTGCGTAATGACGGTCGTGTCTGGGCTCCTAAGTCTGCAGAGGCTGCCAAGCAAATTCGCGAAGGAACACTGGATCCGAATACAATTGTCGAGCAAGAGCGCGATTACTTCCTTGAGCGTAAGTACCCAAGCTTTGGTAATTTGGCTCCACGCGACATCTCTTCACGCGCAGCCAAGGAAGTGTGCGATGAAGGTCGCGGAGTTGCTTCTTCCGGCCTCGGTGTGTTCCTCGACTTTCGCGATGCGATTGCCCGCGACGGCCAAGCTGCGATCGCCGAGCGTTATGGCAATCTGTTCGATATGTATCAGTGCATTACGGGTGCAGACCCATATTCCACGCCGATGATGATTTTCCCCGCGGTGCACTACACCATGGGTGGTCTGTGGGTGGATTATAATCTGCAAAGCTCGATCCCCGGCATGTTTGTAGGTGGCGAAGCGAACTTTTCCGATCACGGTGCCAATCGCCTCGGTGCTTCTGCGCTGATGCAAGGGCTGGCTGACGGTTACTTTGTTCTTCCTTACACGGTTGGCAACTACCTTGCCGAAGAGGGCATCGCTGCGGCAGGCACGGTCACGACTGAGCATCCTGCATTCGCCGCAGTTGAAGCAGAGGTGCAAGCTCGCATTGAAACACTGCTGTCGGTCAACGGCACCGAGTCGCCGCGATCCTTCCACAAGCGCCTCGGTCAGATCATTTGGGACAAGTGTGGTATGGCCCGCGATAAGGATGGCTTGACTGGTGCGATCGAGGAAATTCAAGCGCTGCGCAAGGAGTTCTGGGCGAACGTGCGCGTCGTTGGTGACGCACGCTCGCTTAATCCAGAGTTGGAGCGTGCGGGGCGCGTGGCTGACTTTTTGGAATTTGGCGAGTTGCTTTGCCGTGATGCGCTGATGCGTGAAGAGTCCTGTGGTGGTCACTTCCGCATCGAGCACCAAACGAGCGAAGGCGAAGCCAAGCGAGATGACGAAAATTTCACCTTTGTGGGCGTCTGGGAGTACAAGGGCGACGATGTTGACCCTGAGCTGCATAAGGAGGATCTCGTCTATGAGGAGGTCAAACTCGCAACCCGCAGTTACAAGTAAGCGAACCACTCAAATAAAGACAGAATTATGAAACTTACACTTAAAGTTTGGCGTCAAAAAAACAGTCAAAGCCAAGGCAAGTTTGTTGAGTATCAACTCGACGATATTTCGGCAGGGTCTTCTTTCCTGGAAATGCTTGATATCCTCTCGGAGCAGCAGGTTGCCAATGGCGAAGAGCCGGTCGCATTCGACCATGACTGCCGCGAAGGTATCTGCGGCAGTTGCTCGCTGACGATTAATGGTATCCCGCACGGTCCAGAAAATGGCACCACTGCCTGTCAGTTGCACATGCGCCACTTCCACGATGGCCAGACTATCACGATCGAGCCATGGCGTGCGGCACCGTTTCCAGTGATCAAGGATTTAGTAACCGATCGCACCGCTTTTGATCGGATTATCCAGTCCGGTGGCTTTATTACTGCCCGCACGGGCACCGCAGTTGATGCCAACTCCAGCCCGATTGCCAAAGGCACTGCGGACTACGCGATGGATGCGGCCGCCTGCATTGGCTGTGGCGCATGCGTGGCCGCTTGTCCAAATGCATCTGCGATGTTGTTCACCTCTGCGAAAGTCTCGCACATGAACAGCTTGCCGCAGGGTAAACCTGAGAAGGATCGTCGCGCGCTCGCAATGGTCAGCACCATGGATGGTGAAGGTTTCGGTGGTTGTACCAACATTGGTGAATGCCAAGCAGTCTGTCCGAAGAGCATTTCGCTGGATATGATTGCGCAGCTTAATCGCGATTATACCGCGGCGAAGGTGAAGGATTTCTTTTACCTTGTGCAATAGGCCTGATTGACATTTTTAGTTTTGATCAAAGGCGATCGTGCACATGCATGATCGCCTTTTTTATGACCGTTAGGGTCGGATTCGACTTTTAGTACCTAATTGTATATTACTGGTTTATTTGGTGTGTATCTATCTGCAGATAAACAGCTTGTCTGGTTTTTGTGGTTTCATTTGTAGTCCATTGATTGACTGATTTTTTAAGCGTCGAATAGCTTATTTCAATAAAATGAATTTCTATTCGATATATCGTTATTTTTAAATACGCTTTTAAGCTCATCTTCAAAATGCGGATGAGTGAACACTAGGGTTCATATCAACAAGCTAAAATCTAACCATAACCCACCATCATCATATGAATATAATGAAAAAGCTCATAGGAGCATCTGCACTTGCAGCAATGATTGCCATCTCCGCCGCACAGTTGTCTGCTGAGCGCGAACCAGATATTGGCAAAAATTTCACGGTATCGGATTCTCCCGAAACCACGGTTTTCAACCTGCAGCATCCGTCGATCAATCGTCATGTTCACGATTATCGCGAGCACAAGCCTGCACCAGCCGCACCTGCGGCACCTGCACCAGTCGACGATTGTGCGCCAGGCCTGGTCGCTGACTCGATCGATCAGTATGGTGTAAGCCTGAGCAAGTCTGCGCCTGCTACAGTCGCACTGAATGAGCCATATGCTTACAGCTACACCGTGACTGCAAAGCAGGACCTCAAGCGGGTCGTCGTTCAGGAGCAAATCCCTGCCGGTGCTGTTTATGTCTCAAGTAATCCTGAAGCAGAAGTTTCAGGCAGCAACGTGACTTGGACACTGTATAATCTTGCGAACGGCACTCAGGCGCCACTCGAATTGATGGTTAAAGCCACATCGGTTGCGGATCTTAGCAGCTGTGCAACCGTCACGACCTATCAAGATGCGTGCACCACCACGGCTGTTGGTGTCCCTGAGCTGGCGATCGTCAAGACGACTCCAAACGAGCAAGTCCTAGTCAAAACGGGTGTGCCTTGGGACATTACAGTGACAAACAGTGGAAACTTCTGCGCATACGATGTTGTGGTTACAGATACATTGCCTGTTGGCGTGGTGCATGAAAGCGGTAACAGTCAACTCGTCGCCGAGCTTGGCACCCTCGCTCCGGGTGAAAGCCGCGACATCATTGTCAACACCACAGCTGCTGCAACTGGTGAGCACTGCAACGTTGCAGTCGCGAGTTCTTCAAATGCCGCTTCAGTTCAAGATGACGCATGCGTAAAGGTGGTCGAAGCGGGTCTTGAAGTGACCAAGGCCGGCACTTCCATGCAGTTCGTTGGTAAGCAGG
>JABJQI010000108.1 GCA_018663485.1 Opitutia bacterium | reverse complement strand
TTCCGGCGTAATATTTGTGTGGTGCTTGGAAATATCGGTACGGTGGTGGACTTGCCAGCGCTGCAGATTGTTGAATCTGGGAGCGACGCGATGGTTGCTGAGCACGCACGTTGGGCGATTGATCAAATTAATCAACGTCTGTTCGTTTGATGAAACGTACGCTTAATTAGCTAAATAATCTTCCTTAGGTGCTTGCGTCCTAGGTGGGAGTAGCGATTGTTATACGTAACGATGGAATTCAGACTTTCGGTCTATTTCTATTTTTAAACCGATCAACTAAGCACATACAAATGATGGAAGAACAATCAACCGCAGGCTCAATTATCGACAGCATCGCGAATTTCGGACTTAAAGTCGTGGCTGCAATTATTATATTAATCGTTGGCCTATGGGTGGCGAAAAAAGTAAAAGCTCTGTTCGCGAATGCCTTGATCAAAAGAGAAGTGGATGCGACGCTGATCGGGTTCTTTTCCAGTATGCTTTACGGAGCGATTGTGGTATTTGTTGCCATTGCCGCGATTGGTAAGCTTGGTATCGAGACGACTTCATTTGCTGCGGTGGTGGCAGCGGCAGGCTTGGCGATCGGCCTCGCGCTGCAAGGTTCGCTTTCGAACTTCGCTGCCGGAGTGTTACTGATTCTGTTTAAGCCTTTCAAGGTCGGCAATGTCATCAAGGCTGGTGGCGAGATGGGTGTTGTTGTGGAAGTGGGGCTATTGACGACTGAATTGAAAACTCCAGATAATGTTAAAATCATCATGCCGAACTCAGCGGTCATGAGCGGTCCGATTACTAACCTTTCCGCTCACCCGACTCGTCGCATCGATATGGTGGTTGGCGTCGGATATGGGGATGACCTAAATAAGGCGAAGCAACTGATGCTTGACCTACTTGAGGCTGACGCGCGTGTGCTAAAAGATCCGGCTCTGCAGATTGAGGTCGCAAACTTAGGTGATAGCAGCGTCGATTTTGTCGTGCGTCCTTGGGTCAACGCTGCTGATTACTGGGGTGTGAAGTTTGATTTCACTAAGGCAGTTAAAGAGAAATTTGATGCGGAAGGTATCAGCATTCCATATCCGCAACAGCAAGTGCATATGTTACAAGTGGACGCATCCTAACCGGTCTACCTCGCGTTTTCAGTCAACCGCCGAAGCGATTCGGCGGTTTTTTTATGGCGATTTATCGTCGAAGACAGGACTCGGAGTAAGACCGATTCACCCACATTGAGCCGATGTATAACATATAAATGAGTGTGAGTCTCGGTTGCTGCTTAGGGTTGCAGATTTCCGTCAGATACTTACTGGTCGTAGTATGAAAAGTTTTGAAGATTTTAGGACGTCGCGCGAGAAGATGGATCCGAGCACACGGAAGCTGTCGGAGCACCAATGGGGGCAGGCCTATGCGGCCTATTGCAGCGCGCGTGAGAACTCTCGAGGTGGGCGTTCCTCTGCAGCCAAGGATGGTTCACCGCGTAGGCGCAATTCTAATCATTCCAGTGTGGCGGGTATGCATGGTCCTTCGGCACTGTCTGCATCTGGTGCATTGAAGGCACACGTTCGTGCCGAATCGGCCTATGCGGACCTTCGTTTGATTGTCGATTTGCTCTCATGGGTGATCTTAGCCACCATTCTGATTATTACGATTTTACAGGCCATGCTGTTTTCATTGCCTGCGGCGACTGGGGTGGCGTTACTCTCTGGTGCGATCGAGGCGTTGGCGGTGGTGGTGCTTCGTTTGGTCGTACATGTCATTATCGATATTCCAGATGTGGCTTTGTATCGCGCCAGCGTAGCGCAGCGGACCGCCTCAGTTTCTACTAACGATTAATTTGGCATGTATCAGGTCACGCAGCGCTGGCGAATTTTTCTGAGTTTTATGCTGAGTGCTGCCAGCGTTTGTTCGGCGGCTGACAGCGAATTTACTGTACTGGCCTACAACGTCGAAAATCTGTTCGATCTCGATGGGATTGCGATTTACGAGGATTACATTCAAGACGAGCCAGATGATCAGTTTACCTATGGGCGACCCAAGTTACTGACGAAGCTGCAAAATATAACAGCCGTATTGCAAACTTTTAACGCGGGGCTAGGGCCCGAGCTAATCTTATTTCAAGAGCTCGAAGCGGACTTCTCTCCGCAGAGCTCGGTTGAGAATTTGGCGACCTTTCTCGACCAACACCGCGCGATCAGTGTTGCGCAAATGCTAACAACTGCTTGGCGCTCGGAGTATGCTGGCTTGCCAGCGCAAGCGTGGCTATTGAAAGCGTTGAGTGACGCTGGTTTGGTCGGCTATTCGGTGGTCGTTGCCCCTTCGAAGG
>JABJQI010000140.1 GCA_018663485.1 Opitutia bacterium | reverse complement strand
CACGGCCTATACCGCGAATCTTCGCAGCGCTCGCGCGGTTGATACTTACATTCTAAAGGGCGGCGACGAAGAGGTTTGGGAGCCGCGTTTTACCTTTCACGGCTTTCGTTATGTGCAAATTTCTGGGCTGAGATCAGAGCCGACTGCGGATGCGGTCACTGGTATTGTGGTACATTCGGATGCGCCTGTATCGGCTTCGTTCGAGTGTTCCAATCCGATGCTGAACCAGTTGCATAGCAACATCCTTTGGGGGCAGCGTTCCAACTACCTTGAAGTGCCGACTGATTGTCCACAGCGTGACGAACGCTTGGGCTGGACCGGCGACACACAGGTCTTCATTCGGACCGGTTGCTATAATCAGGATGTGTCCGCGTTCTTCAGCAAATGGATGATCGACTTGATGGATACCCAGAACAAGCAAGGGTTGTTTGGCAATCAGGCTCCGGTGTTTCACGGTCACGGTGCGGCGGCTTGGGCCTGTGCCGGCATTATTTCTCCGTGGACGATTTATAAGGATTACGGCGATACCCGAATCATCGCAGATAATTACGACGCGATGGCTCGTTACCTTGAGGCTTGTGGTAAGGACGGTCCAAGCGGGAGAAAAGCGCACACCTGGGGAGACTGGTTGGCTCCGAGTGGTCGCCCACCCACAGCATTAATCTCAACCGCTTACTATGCGTATACCACCAGCCTGATGGCTGAGATGGCTGATGCGCTCGGTAAGACAGAAGATGCCGCGAAGTATCGCAAACAGTTCGAAGCGATCCGCATCTATTTCCAGAAGACCTATGTGAAGCCCGATGGCAAGATCGAGAGTGAACTCCAGACGGCTTATTGCATGGCGCTCAGTTTCGACCTACTCACCGACTCGCAACGCAAACAGGCGGCGGCTCATTTGGTGGAGCGGATTAAGCAGAAGGATCACCATCTATCAGTCGGCTTCCTCGGCATGCCTATTTTACTGCCGACGCTTACGGATATCGGGCGCAGCGATTTGGCGTATCGCATGATTCAAAACACTACGTATCCATCTTGGGGATACTCTATCGAGCAGGGGGCGACCACCATCTGGGAACGCTGGAACAGTTTCAGCAAAAAAGATGGCTTTGGTGATGTGCGGATGAACTCGTTCAACCACTATTCGCTCGGTTCCTGCGGTGAGTGGATGTTCCGCAGCATGCTCGGCATCGATACCGATGGAGCTGGTTTCAACAAGATCACCATGAAGCCCGAGATTGGCGAGGGGATCACCTGGGCAAAGGGTCATTACGACTCGATTTTCGGGCGCATTGGTAGTGATTGGAAACGCGATGGCGATCAGTTTGACTGGACGATCCGCGTGCCGGCGAATACCACTGCCACTGTCTATGTACCTTCCAAAGATGCGGCTTCGGTTAGCGAATCCGGAAATGCGATCGATCAGGTCGAAGGCGTGACGTTCCTGCGCATCGAAGCAGGGCGGGCGGTGTATGCAGTCGCCTCTGGCCAATATACATTTCGCTCCACCATCGGAAAGCCAGACCCGGCATCATGGCTTGGAGCGTCTGCAGAGTCTGCCCCAATCAGAGATGTGGCGATTGTGATCAAAAAGGCGCTCTACGGACAGCCAGGCAACCCCGCAAAGCAGGCTGATGTAACCAAGCAAATTCAGCAGGCCATCGCATCTGGAACTTACAGTATAACGGCGAATAACGAACTGGCAGGCCACGATCCAGCCTACGAAATCAAGAAAACACTAGAGCTGGAATATACCTTGAATGGGACGCTGGTGAAGCAGTCGGTTGCGGAAAATGCGCGCTTTGATTTGATCAACAGCCCCAAGCAGTAGGAGCACGCTAAACAATCGCCGTGCCCTACCATTTGAAAGACGATCCCCACGGAAAGAACGATCTGGCGTCAACGCGCTCGGAGATGGTTGAGCGTCTGACAACGCAGATTGAAGATTGGCATAAGGTGAAATAGAAATTTGGAAATAGGAATTTGGAAATGGGGAAATTTGAAATTGGAAATGAATAAATGGTTTATCTTCGCGATGCTGTGTGGGGCGCTCTCTGGAATGGCCGCCGCCGCTGCTGAAACGGTCGGCGAGGCATGGCAGGCATCCTGGATCGGTGCGGCTGAACGGCCGGCGTTAAACGAGCCCTTGCCTGAATCGCATCCTAAGGTCGTTATTCAACGGGCGCTCTACGGAGTGAAGGGCTATCCGGAAAAGCAGGTGGATCTCACCCAAAAGATTCAACAGGCTGTGGCTTCCGGAAAGTATCGTGTTACTGCCAACAACGGATTCGCAGGCCGCGATCCGGCTTTTGGACTCGTGAAGACCTTGGAGCTTCAGTTCACCGTTGACGGTAAAGTGACCCAAACGTCGCTGAAGGAAAATGCGCATTACGATCTAGTGAAGGGCATGCAACAGGAGTCGCAGCCCAAAGACGTCAACCAGTGGAGTTGTTTTCGCAAAGTCGTGCATCTCGATCAGCTGCCTCGCCAGGCGGTGGCGCGGATTGCGGCGGATTCTAAGTATTGGCTTTGGATCAATGGCGAATTGGTTGTTTTCGAGGGCCAGCTCAAGCGTGGGCCAACGCCGAACGATACCTATTTTGATCGGGTAGATCTGACGAAACATCTGAAGAGAGGTGACAACACGATTGCAGTGCTACTCTGGTATTTCGGCAAACACGGGTTCAGCCACAAGAGCAGCGGCAAAGCCGGGCTGGTCTTCGATGCACAGGTGGATGGGAAAGCGCTGCTGAGTGACGGCGGCTGGAAGGCGATGATTCATCCGGCCTATGGAAATACGGGTGAGCCGCACCCGAATTACCGTCTGCCGGAATCCAACATCCGATTTGATGCACAGAGCGATTTGCTTGGCTGGCAGAATCCAGGCTTCGACGATTCCTCATGGGCAGCGGCTGCCGAGTATGGGGGCGCGCCGTGTGCGCCGTGGAATGCGCTGATTGAGCGGCCGATTCCACTGTGGAAGGACTTTGGCTTGAAAGACTATGTGAACGCCTCCGAGCTGCCCAAGGTGTCGGATGGCAAGGTCATCAAAGCAAAGCTGCCCTACAATGCGCAGGTGACTCCGTATCTGAAGGTCGAAGGCCCCGCGGGGCAGTTGATTGATATCCGCATGGATAATTACCGCGGCGGTAAGGCGGTCAATGTGCGCGGTGAATATGTGACGCGCCAAGGTGTGCAGGCATATGAGAACCTAGGCTGGATGAACGGACATGAGGTGCACTACACGATTCCAGCAGGCTTCAAAATTCTGCAACTCAAATATCGTGAGACGGGTTACAACACCGAGTTCACTGGCACCTTCGAGTGCGACGACGATTTCCTTAACCGCTATCGACAGAAAGCGCTGCGCACGCTGTATATCACCATGCGCGATACCTACTTTGACTGTCCGGATCGCGAGCGTGCTCAGTGGTGGGGCGACATGGTCAATGAGATGGGCGAAGCATTCTATGCGCTCGATCCACGCAGTGCGCATCTAGCCAAGAAGGGGATTCTCGAGCTGGCCAACTGGCAGAAGGGGAACGGCGCGATCTTTTCACCTGTGCCTGCGGGCAACTGGAACCGGGAACTACCGATGCAAATGCTCAATTCGGTCGGTTACTACGGCTTCTGGACTTACTATCAATATACCGGAGATCTGGAAACGATTCGTGCGGTTTATCCAGCAGTCAAACGCTACCTATCGCTTTGGCGGTTGGGGGCAGACGGGCTGGTTGTGCCACGTAAGGGCGACTGGCTCTGGGGCGACTGGGGGCATCACAAAGATATGACTATCCTTTTTAATGGCTGGTATTACCTAGCGCTAAAAGGTCAGTTGAATATGGCCAAGGCTGTCGGGGCAGCGGGGGATGTTTCCGGTATCAAAGCGCGTATGCTCAGCATCAATCAGAACTTCAACAATACCTTCTGGAATGGGAAAGTGTATCGATCACCTGGATACAAGGGCCAAACCGATGACCGTGTACATGCCTTGGCAGTCCTCTCAGGCTTGGCTAAACCCGAGCAATACGACTCGATCCGACAAGTTTTCAAAACCCAAGAGCACAGCAGTCCGTACATGGAAAAGTATGTGGGCGAAGCACTGTATCAGATGCGCTTTGAGCACGACGCGATTGCCCGCACCAAGAAACGCTTCAAGGAGATGACCGATCATCCTTACACGACCCTGTGGGAAGATTGGCGCATCGGTGGCAGTGGTGGCGGCACGATCAACCACGCCTGGTGTGGTGGTGCACTGACGCTGCTGTCGCAATATGGTGCCGGTGTCGCTCCTGTGACGCCAGGCTACGAAACCTATCAGGTGCTGCCGCAGATGGGGCCATTGAAAATCATCAAGACCACCGTTCCATCGGTCAAAGGAAACATCGATGTTGAACTGCGTAACGAAACTGAGTTCTTTACCTTAAAGCTGAATTCGCCAGCAGACACGACGGCCATTGTTGGCATTCCTAAACGCGACGGTGTCACGATCACTCTGATTCAGGCAAACGGTGAAACCGT
>JABJQI010000091.1 GCA_018663485.1 Opitutia bacterium | reverse complement strand
TCTTTTTGGCCCTCATTCTGCTATGTCAGTTTGCGTTGAGATCAATTTAGCCCTAAATGCACGATCGACCTCGACCACTTAACTACATTGAAAATCGAATAAATCAGTCTCATGGCTAAAAAAACAACTACCAAAAAAACCACTAAAAAAGCAGTCGCGTCAAAGGCCCCTGCTAAAAAAGTCGCTGCTCCTAAAAAAACTGCTCCGACCAAGAAGGCTCCGGCCAAAAAGGTTTCGACCAAAAAGGCTCCGGCCAAAAAGGCTCCGGCCAAAAAGGCTCCAGCCAAAAAAGCTCCGGCCAAGAAGGCTCCGGCCAAGAAGGCTCCGGCCAAAAAAGCTGCCGCTCCTAAAAAAGTCGCGCTAGCTAAAAAAGCGGCGACTCCAAAGAAAGCAGCTACGCCAGTTAAAAAGGCACCTGCGAAACAGACCACCGCGCAGAACCGCATCATCGCGCGCGTTGATGTCGGCTTCGGCAACGTGCTCTACGTTCGTGGCGAAGGCGCTGGTCTAAGCTGGGAAAAAGGCACTGCCCTTGCGAACGTGTCACCCTACGAGTGGGCGCTCTCTTGTCCGAACAAAGGAAAAGTCATCTTCAAGTTCCTCATCAACGATGAGCTTTGGGCCGAAGGCGAAAACATTACACTACCAACCGGCAACGAATCAATCAGTTCGCCAACATTCATTTGGTAGTTTCTGCCGATTCGACTAGATTCTGTCAAAAGCCCTCGGTGAAACGAGGGCTTTTTTGTGCAATTCGTGGAGGGCGATTGCCTGATAAGGAGCGAGGGCGACTCGCCCTCCTGTGCTGCAACACTGCAGCATGTGGGCGAGTCGCCCACACTCCGATCGCGGTCAATTTTTAAACAAGCCCGCTGGCAGGCCCCCTGGTCTTTTAGATAGTGCGGCCTGTCATTCAATCGAGACTTCCCCACGAATCGAGGATGAGTCCTTTTTGTTCCGCTCACGCACACTTGCGCCACAGGGTTGATGCGGTATGCGCTCTATCTCGATTGGAACTTAAATCTGCTCCCGAAAGCATTGCCAGCCAAAGGTCCCGTCAGCTTTGAGGCCACATCCTACAAAGCATTCACCTGTGCGCTTTGAACCAGCACGCTACCTCAGATCACGCCTCGGAATACTCGTCGTCCTCGGTGATTGCCATTAAGCGTTGCCTAAGCAGCGCTACAGCTTGCTCGACATCTCCGCCTGCGAGGCGCTTGCCGTCCTCAATGCGATCAAGCCTGACCTCCACTCGACTAAACGGCATCGGGATATAAAGACGATCCCAACTTTTCAAACGCCATGCTCGGCTGAAGTTATACGACATCAAAATAATGGGCGCTCCAGTCCGAAGAGCGACAGTGGCAGCTCCCGCTTTCATCTCATACATCGGCCCACGCGAGCCATCTGGAGTAATACACAAATCGTAACCCTCGCGAATGGCTCTTAGCATATCGCGAAAGGCCTGCATCGCACGACCATGGCGCGAGCCACGAATCGGCTTGATCCCCAATTGCTCAAACAGCCCAGCAAGCCATGCACCATCCTTGCTCGCACTAATAATCGCAGATGTTTTTCGCTCGGGAGCAAATCGACGGAAAAACTCGGCCCCCACAAATAAGCGATTATGCCAGAGAATCCAGACCGCCGGCTGCAACGACTCGCCGATCAAAGCCTGCTCTTCGGCTCGTACATGCAGGCGCAAGGTGCGGGCCCAGAGACGTATCGCAACACCAAGCACACCAAGCACACAACGCTGCTGCCATTGTAGTTTCTTCGGCAACGTCGCCCCACTCGATGCGAGTGCGGCTTCGTCTACATTCTTTTGCTCCTCCATGCAAAACAGCAAACCTGCAATCCTCGCTCATAGCAATTCCCGTATCACCCAAATCTACAGACTCTTAATCGAAATCAGTTCTCGCGCAGATCGCCCAGCTATTGACTTCATCCCATAGAGTATCAGCGCAGCGATTTGTAAGTAGAGATACGCCGCCTCCCAACCCAATCCGAGACGTACTTTCCAACCTTGACCCAAATATGCCTGTCTCCATCTTTTGCGGCTTATGACAGCAAAAGCATCCAGTGATGGTCTCATGGAAGAAATCGTCGGCCTCTGCAAGCGCCGCGGCTTCATCTTTCCCTCCTCCGAAATTTACGGTGGCTACAACGGTTTTTACGACTACGGCCCACTCGGCGTCGAACTCCGCAACAACATCAAACAAGCTTGGTGGCGCGACATGGTACTACGCCGCGACGATATCGAAGGCCTCGACTCGACCATCATCATGCACCCAGACATTTGGAAGGCCTCTGGCCACGTCGATGGGTTCTCCGATCCGATGGTCGACTGCCGTGAGTCTAAGCTGCGCTACCGTGCCGATCAGCTATTCTTCGCCCCCGTTATCGTCGCAGGCGAAACCATTGGCTACGTGTCGGTGGTCGAATGCCCCGAGCAACAGGAAATCGCCGAAAAGGCCGCTGCCGACATTAAGCGCAAAGCTGCCAAACAAGGCACACTCGAGCCGATCGTGCTCAAAGACTACACCGAATCGAAGCCTGAGGAATACGACCTCGTCCCTTCCCCAGCGACTGGCAAGCCAGGCTCGTTGACCGCACCACGCGAGTTCAAGCTGATGTTCGAGACTAAGGTCGGGCCACTGGCAGACGAATCTGCGGTCGCCTACCTGCGCCCCGAAACCGCACAAGGCATCTTTGCCAACTATAAAAACATCGTCGATACCGGCCGTGTGAAGATTCCTTTTGGCATCGCTCAAATCGGTAAAGCCTTCCGCAACGAGATCACGCCGCGCAACTTCATCTTCCGCTCGCGTGAATTCGAGCAAATGGAGATCGAATACTTCATCTCACCCAGTGCCGACTGGAAAACCCTGCACCGCGAATGGATTGACACCTGCATCGACTGGCTGGTCTCGATCGGCCTGCCACGTGAAGACATCAGCGAAGACATCCACCCAGAAGACAAACTCGCCTTCTACTCTCGGGCGACCACCGACCTGATGTTCCAGTTCCCACACGGCGAACAAGAGCTCTGGGGCGTCGCCTGCCGTGGTGATTATGATTTGATGCAACACCAGAAGCACTCAGGCAAGTCGATGACCATCTTCGACGAAGCCAGCAAGGAGAAGTTTGTGCCACATGTCATCGAGCCCTCGCTCGGCGTCGACCGCACCCTACTCGCCGTGCTCACTGCCGCTTACACCCAAGACGAAGTGCCCAACGACAAGGGCGTCGCTGAAAAGCGCTTAGTCCTCAAGTTCAGCCCCAAGATCGCACCCGTTAAAGCCGCAATTTTCCCGCTACTGAAGAACAAGGCAGAGCTAGTCGAGCGCGCACAAGCACTCTACAAGAAATTGCAACGCCGCTGGAATGTCTTCTACGACGCCTCCGGTGCGATCGGTCGTCGCTACCGTCGTCAGGATGAGATCGGCACACCCTTCGGCATTACCATCGACTTCGACACCATCGAAAAGGACGGCACCGTCACTCTGCGCGACCGCGACACTTGCGAGCAACGCCGCGTGACTGAAGACGAACTCATCCAGTTCCTCGAAGAGCAGATCGACGGTTAATCGAACGCTCAGATCATTGATTTCAGTACCCCCGCGAGCCTCGGCTCGCAGGGGGTATTTTTTGGTTGATCGCCGATTAGTCGCTAAAGGAGGGAGGGCGACTCGCCCTCCTTGACAGCAACACAGGATCAGTGTGGGCGAGTCGCCCACACTCCGATCGCGGTTTATTATACTCGCAGAGTGCAATGGCTCAAACAAGCCGCCGCCGATAGCAGTCCGAGCGGACTAGGCCGTTTCCCTCGAGGCTGTAGTTGCCTGCGGCTTTCTTTTAAAGGAGGGAGGCCGACTCGTCCTCCTTTGCAGCGACACAGGATCAATGTGGGCGAGTCGCCCGCACTCCGATCGCGGTTTATTATACTCGCAGAGTGCAATGGCTCAAACATGGCCTCCAACCCGACTTCCGAGCGCTACGCCGACTGCAGGAAGGCTCGGATCTGGGCATTGACGGCCGTTTCCCCATCTTCGAGGATGTAATGACCATGCTCCTTATGCAGCTGCACCTCGGCGTTTGGAAAGATCTTACACCAGCGCTTAAAAAAGTGCATATTGAAGCAGAAATCTTTACCGCCCCAGACAATCTGCACTGGTTTAGCGGCGAGCTTTGATAAACCCGCTTCTACTTCGAGCAGTGTATCATAGCTCGGGTGAGCCTCACGCAACGGGATGTCTTTAACGAAATTCCAAACTGCGACACGATCCGCCCAACTGCGATAGGGCCAGAGCATACCGAACTTCACCGCCGGTGACAGTGGTATTTGAACCGACATGTTGGCAGCTGGCCCCGCGAAACCGTTGAGACCGCGAATGATCGCCTCGCCAATCAGTGGCACCTTGATCGCCGCAATCCGCAACGGGATGCGCTTCGAGCGAAACGCGCCGGTATTTAGCAGCACCAACTTCTCCAGGGCCTCAGGACGACGCCCAGCCAGTCCGCAACCGATCGCCCCGCCCCAATCGTGCACCACCAGGCTAAATTGAGAAATGTCGAGATGATCGATCAAGCGCTCCACATCTTCGATGCGGCGCTTCAAAGTGTAAGGATAATCGCTCGGCTTATCCGAAAGCCCGCAGCCCACGTGATCCGGCACGATGCAGCGATAGCCCGCCGCAGTTAGCGTATTGACCAAATTTCGGTAATAGAACGACCAGGTCGGATTACCGTGTAGCATCACCACCACTGGACCCAAGCCCTCATCGAGATAATGCATCTGCACCGGGCCGTCGGATTTCGGCGTCGCTGGTTGATCAAATAAGTTGCCGGCGAACGGATACTCGACACGCACTTCGGGCGGTAATTGAGAAGCTCTTGAATTAATCATGCTTTGGCCACTCCACAGCCATCATCAAACTACTTAGACCACTACCGATCCCCAGCAACGCTGCCTTCTGCCCCGCAACAAATGCGCCGTCTTCAATCGCTCGCGCTAAGGTAATCGGGCAGGAAACCGAACCAACATTGCCGAGGGTTTCAAAGGTGGTATAATCCTTGGTCAAATCGAGGCCCAGCGCCTTAAACAGCTCGCGCGAGTGCGCTTTGCCGACCTGATGCGTAATCACACGGTCCGGCGTCTCCGCCGTCCAACCCGTCGCTTCCACGAAGCGCGTCCACGCACGGGTGGCCACTCCGATGCCAGCCACCAGCAGCTCCTCCGAGTCGGTCAACATCTCCAGCGCATCGCCGGCGCTGTCGCCTTGGCAAAGTTCATTCGCCGAGCTATCGGTCTCGACCACTGCCGCCGTCACCAAAGGGCACGACTTCGGCGCGAGATCCTTGCGACATAGAACCGCGCCAACAGCGCCAGCACCAATCGTCAAATTAGCGAAATACGGCTTGATCGACTTACGCGTCAGCTCAGGGTTGAGTAATTGCTGCAAAGTATGCTCGACCAGCGGCCGACCATTCTCGCCAGACACGATCAGCGCACGCTCGATTTGGCCGGACTCGATCATACTCGCCGCGATCACCATAGCATTCAAAAAGCCGAGACAGGCATTCGACACATCAAAGATCTGCGTCTTGCCCGGCAGCCCCAGCAGACCATGCACATACGCCGCCGTCGCCGGCTCCAGCCGATCGCGGCACACCGCCGAGTGAATTAACAAATCGATTTCCGAACGATCAAAAGCAGATTTATTTAGAACTGCCTCACCCGCCAGAGCCGACGCCTCAGAGGCAAGACTGCCCGCAGGGAAAAAACGACGCTCCTTGATTCCCGTCATCAGTTCTAGCCGACCTCTCGGCAGACCTAGGCGTTCGTAGACCGGAGTCAGCTTCGCCTCGACGTCCGCCGAGGTCCACACCTCATCTGGCAGCGCATAGGCCAGCGATTCAATAGCTACATTTTTAAAATTCATTGCAGTAATTTTTAATAAGGGAGGGACGATGCCTCAACACGGCCGCCAATTTAATACCCAGTCTTCGAAAGGCCGCTTACTTTTTCTGCTCGGGACGCATTGCCAGACTGACCACTTCTTTATCGAAATAGTTGCGGTCCATGCCCGCATTCACGACAAGGCCCTGACCATTGATCCCGCTCGAAGCGGGACTCAACAAAAAGACTGCGGTATTCGCCACCTCCTGCGTAGTCAGATTCTGCTTACGAAAGGTCAGTTTCTCGGCATACAGATAGCTCTCCAGATAGCCGGGAATCCCGGCCGAGGCACTGGTCTTGAGCGGACCGGCGTTGACGGTGTTGAAACGCACGCGGGTATCCGCGCCAAACGATTTAGCCAAATTATACGACGAAGTCTCAAGGGCGGCCTTGATCGGTGCCATGTATCCGTAGTTCTCGGCAGTCACGTCGGTCGAGGAAATGCCAATCGACACGACTGACGCCTCGTAGTTCAAATGCGGCTTAAACGCACCCGCCACCTCGACCAGTGAGAACGCCGAAATCGCAGTCGCCTGTAAAAAGTCCTTACGCAGCGTCTCGTGAAACGGCTTAAAGCCCTCCGAGTAGTTTGCGAAGGCAATCGAATGCACGATGCCATCCAGTTGGCCGTAGTCGGCGCTCACCTGCTCCGCCAGTGCTTGAATCTGCTCGGGAAACTCTACATCGCAAATGTAAGCTTTGCGCTCTCCGAGCAGCTTTTGCAAACTCTCGAGACGCGCAGGCGAACGCACACTATGTATCACCTCCGCGCCCTCCGCTTCGAGAGACTTAGTAATCGCCCATGCCACGCTCTTGCGATTCGCCACCCCCATCACGAGGAAGCGCTTGCCTGCCAATTCGAGGAAGCTCACTTTCCAGCCTCCGGTTCAAGCATCGCCAAAGCGAATTCAATCGTAAGCGCAGGTTTGCCGTTTTTCAGAACCTTACCTTTCATAAAATAGAACTTACTAACCTGCTCCTTCATCGTCACCTCAATGCTGATCTCGTCGCCCGGCTTCACCATTTGCTTAAAACGGGCATCACTAATACGCGAAAGTACAGGCGTCACATCATTGAGCGAACGGCCCTCTTTCTCGATTTGCTTGGCGAGATAGATCGCGCCGGCTTGAAAGCAGGACTCGCAGAGCAACACGCCCGGCATGATCGGATTGCCTGGATAGTGGCCCTCAAACTGAGGCTCCTCCATGCGGATGGTGCGCTTGCAAGTAGCGCCGTCCTCACGAACTTCGACAATTTCGTCGATGAATAGAAACGGCGGGCGATGTGGAATTGTGCGGAGAATTTCGTCCATACCTGTGAGTGAACGACTAAACCCGCGAAATGCACGCTAAAACAGCAGTCACAAATAACCTAGGATACAATAAAAAGGCTCATGGTCAATTACGAGAAAGGCGTTCGGGCGACTCGCCCACGACATCTGCCATCCCACAACAAGGATGAATCGCCCTCGTTCATAATGAATAAAAAAACGGACAGCACCGTATGGGCATTACCCCTTAGCTAGCTCAAATAACTTTTTATCGATCTTATTGGCGGTGATGACCCCGTAGTTCATCGTGCCCAACCAACCCGACATGATAATACCAACTGAACCGGCGTGATACAGCCCCTCGATTTGATCCGACAATTCCATCGAGACCTTGAGCCCCTCAAACTTTGTGCCAAAGGAGGTGCCCTGCATCGACTTGGTGTAGTGGTTCACGGTGCGTGGCGTGGCTGCTTCGATGTGGTCGATTTTATCACGCACACCAGGGATGAACGTTTCCAAACTACTCACACACTCTTCACACATACGTGCTTTCTCGGTTATGTATTGCGCATCAGTGAGGTTGGCCCACTCATCCCACTTCGCATTCAGCGAAGCCACCACCGTGTAGCGCTCGTCCTTCAGATGCGGACGTGTTTCCGGATAATAGACTGAAAACGTATGGCTGCTGGTATGAATCGAAGTCAGCTCATCGATCGTATACTCAGGCGCCTTAGAAGTGAACACCAAGTCGCCGATATTTGGAATCGTCTCGCCTTTTTTGATGCCCATATAGACTTGGCAAGAGCTAGTGTTGTTACGCACCGCTTTGGCTTCTGCAACGAACTCCTCAGCAAATTTATCCTCGCCCACCAGATACTCGATAGTGTTACGCACATTGGCATTCGACAGCACTGCCTTACAGCGGACCCTGCGGATCGGAAATTCTTCGCCGCCAGTATTCTGACTGCGTACGCGCACGCCGACGACTTTGCCGTCTTCCACGTCGATGCCTTCGACCAGCGCACATTTGCGTACTTCGCAGCCGTTGTTTTTGAGTTCCGCGACCATCTTCTTAATCAACGTATCAGTGCCCCCTTGGAAGGTAAACACGCCCTTGCTCATAAAGTTGGAAAACACGATGCCGTAGGTAATCGCAGGATCGTCAATATGCGAACCGTTGGCATACGAGATCGGCTCCATCAAGAGACGATGCACATCGGTGCGACCTGGGAAAAACTCTTCAAACATCTCACCCGTGGTCTGAGTGTTGTCATCGTAGAAGTTCATTGCCCGCAAGTGGTCATAGAAGCCTTCGACTTTGGCACGGTCGACTTTGAAGTCGTTGACCAAAATATTGGTAAAATCATCACGCTCGAACGTCGTCCACACATTCATCTGCGGATTAATAAAGCGCACATCATTGAGCTGGTGAATCGAATCGGCAATTTCCTTGGTCCAATACTTGCGGCAGGACTTGACCATGCCGTATGGAAAACCATGTAGGGAGATATCGAAAATATGGCCACCAGGGCGCTTAAACCAAGTGGCGAGGCCACCAAATTGATAATGATGCTCGAGCAGCAGCACCTTGTGGCCGTTCTTAGCGAGGTAGTTCGCGCCGGTTAATCCGCCTAAGCCGGAGCCGATGACGACCACGTCATATTCTTCTTCGATACCTTCGAGCCAATCTTTTGCCATAATCTTATAGAGAAGTTAAAAAAGCTAAAACTTAGGCGTCGCACACAAACGGCGAGCTCTGTATTTTAGAGGGTGGCGGCTAAAAAGACCATGCTTGCAAAAATTTTCAACCCGCAAATGAGAAATATGGAGCCTAAAAACCGTTCACACTGACCGGCGCCTTCTCAATCTGATCAGAGTCATTCATTTCTGCCAGCATCACATCGAGCTTGGGATCAAAAAATATCAGCCCATTGCCCATTTTCCTGGCACGGACCATTCCATTCTCCGTTTGCATCTCGTAGCCGAAGGCAGACGGATCCTTCACTGGCTTCCCATCTGCTGTCTTCGCGGCCTTTGTCTTTTTTTTCCAATAAGAACCGGACGACTGAATCCCCAGAAGCTGATTAAATTCATACTCGGTCATCCCCTGACTACGCTTATACACTTCGACAGCAGACTTACCATTGACATATAGCACGTGCATATCCCAGCCAGGCAGCACACGTTTCCCTTCCAGTTCTTTGGATGACGGACGACGACCATCCGCGGTTTTATAATAGATGCGAATGTCAGTCGAACCAGCAATCAGTTCCATATATTTGAGATAAGGCATGCCCTTACGGCGACTTTCTTCCGTCTCATCGTCGCGATACATGATACCGCCGGACGCAAACAGACGTCGCTCGATCGAATCTCGACGCTCTCCAATTCGAGCCTCAGCCGTTGAACTGAGAGCAGATAACGCCAACACGGCGCACGATAAACCGAGGAGAAAAGAAGACTTGGGATATTTCATGATTGAGATAAGACTTTATAATAAGCTGACTAAGCTCGGCAAACAAGCCAGAATCGCATGAAGAACACTTTCTATAACGACTTCGACCTCGAACGTTTCCCCGCCACGCCCGTAGCCGACTCCGACTACCGCAACGCCTTCCAAATTGAGCGCGACCGCATCATCTTTTCCTACCCCTTCCGACGCCTGCAGTCGAAGACGCAGGTGTTCCAATCCGGCGAATACGATTTTTACCGCACACGGCTGACACATTCGATCGAAGTGGCCAAAATCGGCCGCTCCATCTGCGAATACTTACGCGCCAGTTCAGCTCTTCTCAATGAGCGCTTTTATATTGATGCTGACCTCACCGAAGCTGTCGGACTCGCACACGACATGGGCCACCCGCCGTTCGGTCATATCGGCGAGCGCAAGCTTAACGAGCTAATGGGACCGAACGGTGGATTCGAAGGCAACGGCCAAACCCTGCGCATCCTCACCGAGCTGATCTACGAACGCCCCGGCGCCACCCAAGGGATCGCCCCGACCCGCGCCTTCCTCGACGGCGTCATGAAATACAAGGCCCTGCACAGGGAATGCATCGGCACCCAAGCCGATGGCTCGCCCGACTATCCTGACAACCACTTCATCTACGACGAGCAAGTCCATTGGCGTAATACCATTTTTGACAGTGAGCAAGTCCCAGACGAGCTAAGTACTCCGCAAGCACTCAACTCTTTTAAAAGCATTGAATGCCAAGTGATGGATTGGGCGGATGACTCCGCCTACTCACTGAATGACATTGTCGATGGCATTCACGCACGCTACATCAATATCGGCAGCATTACCGAATGGGCCGCAGGCCAAAATCTCGACGACACACAAACTGCATTGATCGACAAGCTCTGCCAGGTCATCCGCGAAGACCGCTATGAGTCGCACTTCGGCGCACGCATCGGTCGCTTCGTGCACGCTTGCACCCTCACACCACGCAGTGGCTTCCTCAGCGACCGCACCAACCGTCACGCCTGCGACCTGACCATCGCCGCCGACGTCAAAGCCGAGAGCGCACTTTACAAGCGCATCGCCCTCGACCTCATTTTTCGTTCACCGCAGCTCCAACAGATCGAGTTCAAGGGCGGCCACATTTTAAAAAAACTCTTTACTGCACTCTGTCAAAATTGCGCTAATGCCGATGGTAGCGGCCTACGCATCCTGCCTGTGCAAGTGCAGGAATTAATCAAACAAGAGAACACCACCGCAGGCCGCCACAGGCGCCTCTGCGACTTCACCGCAGGCCTCACCGACAGCCTCGCCGTGCGCACCTACAAACGCCTCTACGATCCAGACTTCGGCTCCATTGCGGAACTGCTCTAATTTAAATTTAATGATACAGACACCACTCAGACCGAAACTCCCACGTCACCGACCTTCCGCGCACAGACAAACTTCAACGACATCGCCGTCACGTACAGGCCGATCAGCAGCATGCTTAACGCGACACCGCCGAGCATACTCATCGGCCCGTGTTGCACCACCATCAAGATCAGCGCCATGATCGGCATCACCACCATCACCGCGGCCGGGATCAGCGCAAAGCCGAAGGCAATCCGGCGGTGCTTCAAGAATACCACAAACGTAATCAGAGCGAGCGCAGCCAACAACTGATTGGTCGCCCCAAACAGTGGCCAGATCGCTTTCCAGACAGGCAACACGGTGCCATCTGGTGCAGTAAATGTACCAAAGGCGGCGGCGGCGGGCAACGCCAACACCAGCAGTGTGCCGAGGTAGCGACTCCCCGCCCCACGCCAATCAAACAACTCCTCGACCAAAAAACGTGTCAAACGTGTGCACGTATCGAGCGTTGTCAGCAAGAACGTGCTCACTGCCAAAGTCGCAAAGGTCAGACCGACATCCTGAGGTATTCCCAGTGAACCGAAAAACACCGCCGAGCCACGCGCAAATGTTGCCACGGGGCCACCTTCCATGCCCCCAGACACTCCGACGCAAGCCAGAGCAAACACTGCGAGCAAACCTTCAACCAGCATCGCTCCATACGAGACCTTCTTCACATCGCGCTCCGTCTGGATCTGCTTCGAAGTCGTGCCGCTACTCACGATACTGTGAAAACCACTACACGCACCACAAGCGACCGTGATAAACAAAAATGGCACCATATAGCTCCAGTCCTTCGGATTAAAGCTGGTATAGATCGGTAACTCGAAGCCACCGCCGTGAACGGCTAGCCCCACTACGCCGAGCAACATGATTGCATACAAAAACGTAGCGCTCAAAAAGTCACGCGGCTGCATCAACACACCAACTGGTAGAATCGCCGCACAGTAGCAATAAACTAACACCGCCGCCATCCAGACCTCTTTACCTATCGCCGGAGCCGGAAACTCAACCCCGACCCACAGCCCGAGATACGTTAGGACCACAAACACAGGGATCACAATTTTGTATGAAATCCCCGACTTACGAGCCACCAGCCCAAACGTCAGCGCCACCAAAATAAACCACCCCGACGCCGTCGCCACGGCAGGTTGATTGACAAAGCCCGCCACTGTCAGGTCCAGAAACACCACGATCACGTAGACCAGCGCCAACAGAACAAAGACCAGAAACAACTTACCTGTCGTCTCGCCAATCAGGTTGCGACACGTCGCTGTGATCGAGCGCCCGCGAGAGCGAAGCGACATTAAGGTGCTACCAAAATCATGCACCCCGCCCACAAAGATTGAGCCCACGATAATCCAAATCCAGGTCGGTAACCAACCGAACACCGACGCCGCGATGATCGGCCCCACGATCGGTCCCGCCCCCGCAATCGACGAAAAGTGGTGACCAAACAGCACCGAGGCCCGCGTCGGCACATAGTCCACACCATCATTGATCTCACAAGCCGGCGTCTCTCGTTCAGGGTCGACTCCACAGCGTTTTTCTAAGAAATTGCCATAAAAACGATACGCCACCGCAAGCAGCAGTGCGGACAAAAGTAAAAGTGAGAGTAACATAATTCAAAAAAAGAGGCCTCCAGAAAAAATGGCTGCCACCGAAATGACAATACAACAAACCATAACCGCAGTGCCACTACCGACTTCAGCTAACTGATGGTCACTCACAAAACAGATTTTAACCACCCTCATATTATGACGGGTGAACGATTCATGCATCAGCAACAGGTGACTACAGCCGCTGGTAAAACGATCTAATCCAGCTGCACCGCGATCGGTAGCGGCTGGTTTGAGCCATGGACCGCGAAAGGAGCGTGGGCGACCCGCCCACATTTATCCTGGATGGCTGCAAAGGAGGGCGAGTCGCCCTCCCTCCTTTAAAGAAAGGGACAGGCTGTTGAAAAACGCATCGATCTGGTTAAACCTAAAACATACCATTGACAGTATATACATGATCATGCATATACTAATTACATTAATGCAAGCCTCCGACCTCTACAAATGCATCGCTGATCCGCAGCGACTCCGCATTATTAATCTCCTAAATGAGGGCCCGCTGTGCGTCTGCCATTTGCAGGAGATCCTCGAGGCGACTCAAGTGAAAATGTCCAAGCAACTCGCGATTATGAAGCCGCTCGGCATAATCGAAGCCAAGCGTGAAGGCACCTGGATGATCTACAGCCTCACGCAGCCAGTCAACGGGTTGATCCAAACCAATCTTGATTATCTCCTCGGCGGCCACTGCGCCGAATGCAACCAACTCCAGCAAGACATCGTCGCTCGTCACACAATCGTCGATGCACTGGCCAAGAACTCTAGCGATTGCCCAAAATCTGTCTGCGGCGACACC
>JABJQI010000201.1 GCA_018663485.1 Opitutia bacterium | reverse complement strand
GACACCTGAACTTGAGCGAAGACACGATACCAGCCAGGGTTCGGCACATTGAACAAAAAGGCGAGCTCTGGTGACTCTAGCGATCGGGCGGAAACCACACTACCGATTGGATGCATATGAGCAAAGCCTTTGCCCGCAGCGTCGAAGGCGACCATGTGTCCCTGTGCGCCCATAACATCTTGCAGCTCAACAATACTGCCATCGGCCGCAGTTACGTCTAATTCGAAACGATAGTCGACCCCGGTGCGCATGCGTTCCGCAGGCATATCGCCCAGACTAAATCGTAAGCCATCGACGATGCTCTCAATCTGATGCTCAAACTTCATAGTCGAAGCAACCCCGCTCACTTCAATTGTACCCGTTGCAATAATTTGCCGACGTGTGCGCAGTGGCACGATCTCAACAAAGACTTGATACGTGCCCGCCCGATTCGGCGTGAATTCAAAAGTATACTGTCCGTTCAATCCAACCGCCTGCGGATGCACGTGGTGATAGTCCTGCAACGAAGGGTCAACCACCATCACATGCATTTTCTTCGTATGAGTCAGCGCCAACTCATGCGGTGCGATCGACATGCCCCCCGAAGTCAAAAGCTCGAGTGTCACCTCCTGAGCCACGCCCACAGCAGCTTCATCGTCCAAGGAAATATTCATTTCGACAGGATATTTGAGCCGCGTCAGATCCAGAAATCCAGCATGATTAGTAGCGCAGAATTCAACCGAACCGTCCGCATTGACGACCTCCTCGTAGTGCAAGAACCCGCATTGCGCATCTGGCAGGGCCCGCAACGCAAAATACGCAGCGATAAAAACAAGTGTCAGAACCAACACATGAAAGAGTGGCCCTCGATTAATTTGATTACTCTCAACTAGTTGCTCAGTACGCATATTTGAAACCGTAGAAAATTAAATTCTTAAGCTAACTACAGTGCTCGCGCCTCCTGCAGGAACTCTTTCGTCGTCCACTTAGAGCCTTCCTTGCGAAAAGCCACGCGGCCATTGGCATCGACCAGCAGTGTCGCCATGGTATGGTTGATGGTACCATCCTCCTCCATGGTGAGTATCCCGAATTGACGCAGTAAATCATCGACCAACTCTTGGGTGCCAGTGAGTAGATGGAAATTTTCATTTTCCAAGCCATAGCCCGTTGCATATTGGCGAAGGATACCTGGCGAATCGAACTCGGGGTCAAATGTAATGGTCACAAAGTGTAACTCCTTCATGCCCGCCTGGCGGGAAAGCTCCTGCAGCTCCGACATGCGGAGGGTCGATGCGGGGCACATCGTCGCCGCTTGGCAGCGGGTAAAAATAAAGTTCAAGACGAAGGCCTTGCCGCGCATCGCTCCGATTTGCAAGAAGTCGCCATGCTGATCGATCATCGCAAAATTCGGTATATAGTCGCCCACACTCACATGTTTACGCCGGCTCATCGTCGCAGTTGCGGCGTGCAGCTGCTTATTGATATCGACCATCGCTTTCGCACCCGTGCCATCGACAGGGAAAATGCGCTCCAAATGCCACGCTTGGCTATAATTAACCGCCTCAGCACGTATCACACGCCCCAGATAGCCGATCTCAAGGTCGCCGGCACCGACTCGAAACTCAATCGTCTGCCCGGCTGGCACCTCTGCATTCATAGACTCCGTCAACGCCACTCGCAACGAGCGCGCCTCTGGTAATACATCCAACACGCGGCCTGACACAAACAAGGACTCCGCAGCAAGCGCACCAAACGCAAGCAGCTGTAAAAAAATGCTATATAAAATACGACGCATGGTAGCAACTTGCCACGAATTAAGCGTGTATCAAGTTCGGAAGAGCGGTATATACTCTTTAAACCTTCAGTTTAATCTTAATACCGCGGCGCAGATAAGTCGGCACATCGAGGTCTTCGTCTTTATAATCGTTGCGATCGGTCTTTTCGAAATAACCGCGCTGGGCGTCGACTTCATTGAAAGTAAATTCATCTTGATCTTCACTAGTCGACTTTTTCCTGCTCGCAAGTTTGGACAAATGCACTTGCTGGAGTATGGGCAATTTGTCTTGAGCGATCTCAGACTGAAGCCCGAGCCCTTGCATGGTTTCTACTGGCGACGGTGCATCCGCAACTTTGGATTTTTTCACTGACGCATCCAGACGCTCCATTTCAGCCTTCCCCAACACGCAAATCTCAAGACTTTCCGTGCGTGAATAATCGAGAACTGCACCAAAAACGATATCCTCGCGCGAACCAAAACGCTTGGACACTTGGGAGACAATCTCGTTCACCCGAGTAATTGGTAAATCCGCGCCGCCGATGACGTTGACTAAAATACGATCCAACTGTGCGGGTCGATCCCCAAGGTGCAGTAATGGACAGAGTATCAGATCATCCAACGCGTCTTTCACATAGTCGCCGCCACTGGCGACACCAGTGCCAAAAATTGTCTTGCCGCCCTGGGACTGAAATACGGAACGCAATGAACCGAGGTCTAGGTTAATCACACCCGTGCTTAATAGCATCGCACAAAGTGAATTCACCCCACGCCCAATCCAACGATCCGTAATCGCAAACGCATTAAGCACGCTGGTATCTTCTTCGCCCTCTTGCAGCAACACATCATTGGGTAACGGAATCAAACCGTGCACCAATTTTCGCAGCTCACCCACGCCCTCTTCAGCAATGCGCTGGCGGCGAGGACCTTCGAAGCTGAAAGGCAAAGTTACAAAAGCCAGTACCAGTGCATTCGTCTTGCCAGCGACTTCCGCCACAATTGATGCTGCGGCACTGCCAGTACCGCCACCAAAACCAACAACCATGATGATCAAGTCCACATCGCCAATCATAGTGGCAATCGCATCGCGATCCGATTCGGCGGCCGCTTTGCCAATATCCACTTCGCCACCAGCACCGAGCCCACGAGTGACCGAGCGCCCAATCATTAATTTTTCAGTAATTGGAGAGCCATCGAGCGCCTGCGCATCGGTATTAATTGCCGCAAGCCTGACTGCAGCAAAGTCCTCCAACTGCAGCGCTCCGACCGCGTTTGTGCCTGCGCCACCGATGCCGATGATCTTAATCTTGAGGTCCGTGCAGGGCGCCTCATCACTAAATAAACTGTCGAGTTCTGTATTCAATAAACTACGAGTGATCAAATATTTAGAATGCTACCGAGCCGATTCCAGATGCCGGCTGGCTTTGCGCTTTGCTGCGCATCCTCCTGTCCTGTCAGTGCATAGTGCAACAGTCCGAGCGCGGTGCTATACTCCGGCACGCGTAGTTCGGGAGAGACATCCTGCGGCCCTTCAGACTGACGAGCCTCCAGCCCTAAACTACGCCGAGCTGCCTCATCAATGCCCTCGAGGCGCGAACTGCCCCCGGTCAAAATTATGCCCGAGGCAATGTCTGCAGGGACTAGCAGGTCTGCCTCGACGAGTTGATCCTTGATAATGTCAAAGATTTCCGAGACGCGCGCTTCAATGATTTTAGTAATCGCTGCCAACGGATACTCGCGGTCGCCAATGGTCATATCTCCATACAGCCAGACCTTCTGTTCACGGTCTCCACTTTTATAATAGGCGCGGCCGTTCTTTAATTTAGACTCTTCCGCACTTTTGCGCCCCACACGCAGCCCTATGCTCAAGTCGTTCGTAATGTGATCGCCCCCAACTGGCACCACGCCTGTCAGCACAATATAACCTTTACGATAAAGCACAAAATCAGTGGTGCCTCCACCAATATCGACCACTAGCGCGCCATTATCCTTCTCTGAGTCTTCCAGCAGCACTGCGCCAGAAGCGATACTTGAAATGATCATATCGCTCACATCCAGATCGATACCACGAATTACGCGTAAACTATCGCTCACGATCTGGCTGTCCCCGTGCACCGACCAATAGCCGACTTGCAAACGTTCGCCCTCTTTCGAGAGTGGATTCTCCACTGGTTGCCCATCGATTGAGAAAGGATTCTGGATATGGTGGATGTACGTCCGCACATCCGTCAGTTTACGTCGCTTAGCGTCTTCCTTTGCCTGCTCAATATCGGCTGGGCGAACAATCGAATCCGACGAACCGACATTAGTGGTGCCGACATTAAAATTGCCCCGCAGATGGCTGCCCGTCTGCGCAAGATAGACCTCATCAACACGGGTCTTGGCATTCTGCTCCGCGGTCATAATGGCCGCATGCACACAATCGCTCGCAGCTTTCAGATCTGTAATGACACCTTTTTTTACTCCCTTCGAAAAACACGAGCTATGGCCGATGATGTTCAAGCCCGAGTCGCCTACGATTTCGCCGAGAAGAACCGTCACTTTAGACGTTCCGATTTCGACTGCACCGACCACTCTGGATTGACTCATAGTTTGTAAGATAGATTCGTTGGATTAAAATGTGCCGACACGACCACTGCTAAACTGCACCGCAGCGGAACTACGTAAAGAAAGATCGATCCGTTCGATTGAAGGATTACCCTGATTTCTAACATACTCGAGAATATAGGATAAGCGATCCAATTGACGTCCGTAGTCTGCTGAGCCACCAAAGATGATTCGAGGCACTATCGTCGAGCGCACTTCAATTACTTGCCCAGGGACATCTAAGTCGCCAGAGTAGTGCTGCAGCGACACTACCTGCCAAGTGCGAAAGAACTTCGGCTCAGTACTACGAGCCAGCTCCAAGAGCTCGGCAACCGACTCAATCCCACGAATCGGGAAGAAACTGCCATCGACATGCCGATACGGCTGTACAAACGGTAAGTTTTCCAACCTCGCTTTTGGATAACCGATCCCATCATAAACCACACCGTCGAGCGCAACTAAACGCAGACGTCGCTTACCGTCGGCTCCGGCTACCGCTAAGCGAAGTACCGGCACACGCTCTTTCACCCGAATCCGTAAATCACTCGGAAACACACGCTCGACCGAAGCTGATTTGACTTGAACATCAGCTTCCACACTTTTTTTCAGCGCATGAATATCAGCCTCCATCATCGACATCCCAGGGCGTAGTTTAATCGTCTGGCTCAGCCAATTATCTGGCAAGACACCATCAGTATCAAAAATAATACGCTCGATCGGCTTCGAACTAGGCGTCAACGGAATTGTCTGCTGGCGATTGTTGAATGTCCATCCCACCCAAGCCAGCCCGCCAAACACCACCAACAGCAATACGAAAATAGCCAAAAATTTAAACCAACGCGATTGCCGGCGCTTTCGCGCCTGAGGCGAATTCACTCGAGAGCGGCGCGGCCCAGCCAGCTCTCGCCAGCTTTGTTTTTCACCAGCGGCAGTGCCGCCTTTTTGTTGACCACTCCCAATCATTCCACAAATCCCTTTGTTTTACGCGCGGCAAATCGCTCGATAGCAGGGGCCACCAGCTCACCAGCCAATGACTCAAAATCAAAACCCATACAAGATGCACTTTTTGGCAATAAACTCGTCGCGGTCAATCCTGGTAAAGTATTAATCTCTAAAAAATATAATTGCGCGCCGGACAACAGAAAATCAATCCGCGCAAAATCGCGGCAGCCACAGGCATCAAATAGTACCTCCGCTTGTGACTTGATACGCGCTTCCAGCTCAGGCCCTAACTCCGCCGGATAGCGATACTCAGTCGAACCAGCCGTATATTTGGCAGTATAATCATACACCCCACTCGCACTCACGATCTCGACCACGCCCATCGCTGCGCCCTTCAGCACACCGACCGTTAACTCGCGACCATGGATGCGTTGCTCAATCAACCAATTACCACTGTGGATTTGAGACAGCGTCACGCCGAGCGCCGAACGATGCTCAGTAAAATACAGCCCGACACTACTGCCCTGATCGGTCGGCTTAATTACTAGCGAGCTGCCGAGCGTCTCAATCACTGCATCTGCCCGCGGCGCATTAGTACCGTCAAAAACCATCGCCTCCGGTACGCCGATGCCTAACTCCTGGGCAATCGTCTTGGTCAAATCCTTGGCCATGCACAACTTGCTCGCGACCGAGCCACTGCCACAATAAACGATGCCCGCAGCTTCAAGCAGCCCCTGCAAGCGCCCATCTTCACCAAACGCACCGTGTAATGCAGGAAACACAATCGAGCGCTGTGCATTGATCGAATCTGGCAGTGCCTCGGCATCGAGACACAACAACTCAACCTCAAAATTAACAGCCAAAGCCTTGCCGATCGATTCGCCACTAATAAGAGAGACCTCTCGCTCAGAGCCGACGCCCCCATACAATACAATGATCGATTCTGGATTAGCCACGATTTGTCCCTTCTGCAAAAGATTCCACATCGCCGAGCACATCATCCCATGATTGGCCAAGCAATAAAACTACCGGTTCCAACAGATAACCAGACTTCGCCCAAATCACCGCACGCACTTGCCGCACAAGTTCGATCACGTCCGCGGCGCTGGCACCGCCGCGGTTGACTATAAAGTTACCATGTACATCCGAAACTTCCGCCGTACCGACACGCATGCCTTTCACTCCATAAGTATCGATCAACTTACCCGCAAAATTGCCTTCTGGATTTTTAAAGATACAGCCAGCACTCGGATCTCTCGGCTGCGATGCTTTGCGCGAACTCGAGTAACTATCCATGCGCTCTCGGATCGAGACTTCCCCCTCAATCTCGGCACTCTTTAATACTGCCCCAAGGGCGATGCCACAGCTAATCTCTTCGACCCTACGATATCCAAAGTGAAACGCATCTTTAGGCAAATCCTGCATCTGCCCAGCCTGATCCAGAAACTGCACACGTTCCACCACATCAAACATCCAATTACCCATCGCACCGGCATTCATACGCAAGGCACCACCCAACGCACCAGGTATCCCTTCGAGGAACTCAAAACCTGCGAGACCTGCCTTCGCAGCATGTCCGCAGATTTCTTTGAGTCGCACACCTGCAGCGGACCAGATACGTCCATCGCTTAGTACCTCAGTACGACGCCAGCCAGCCGATGAAAAACGGATAACCAAGCCCGAAAAGCCTTGATCCGGCACCAGTAAGTTCGAGCCACGACCAAGACAAAATGTCTCAAAATCGAACAACTTTGCCGCGCGTAACAAGGCACGCAGATCACACAAGTTTGCCGGCTCGGCATAAAAGCGTGCGGCACCACCGATACGCATCGTCGTTTTATTTGCCAATGGCTCGTCCGATTTCAATACGCATTCCGATGATACACGACCTTTTAAAAAATCACACCATGCACCAGCAACATGCGCCGCATTACGATGCATCGAGGTGAACAAACCACCAAATTGATCAATATCCCCCGCTCCGACAAAAGCCACCAAACTAGGCTCACTACCAATCGAATTCACCAATCTTCGTATACCCGCAGGGTTCATCGTCAATACTTCTGGCGGCTCGCCAGCAAACTCCTGAGCCATTTCTGTGATCGTCCCACCCTCAATTACAGATTCATGCGCAGCATATACCGGCAACAGAAAGAGCTGGTCGGCTGCTTGCAAAACATCAGCAAAAGCGCGCTTGAATTGCTTGGTGCGCGAGTAGCGATGGGGTTGAAACACCACCACAAGTCGACGATCCGGAGCCATCGAGCGCAAACACGCAAACAACGTGGCAATCTCAGTGGGATGATGGGCATAGTCTTCGACGACCATAAGTTGCTCGTCGCAGTGAAGTACCGTTTGACGCCGCGAAATACCGCAGAAATTAGAAAGAACATCAGCAGGCAAGTTTGCAGATAACAGTTTTAGAACAGCCAATGCGGCCGCACCATTGATCAAATTAAAGCGCCCCACCGCTGGCGCCGCAATCTGGGCTTCAGTAAAATGGCCACTCAACTGTAAGCGCCCGTTCTCACCAACTTGCACATCAAAATCTCCGTGCGCACCAAAAGTTAGTAGTTCCGCACCGCCAGTTTCGATAAAGCGCCCAGTCAAATCACCCTCGACCGATAGCAATACCTGCTCCTTAGTACGCACAATCAATTGACGGAAAGCATCATCCAGCATCTCGCCGCTGGAATAGCGATCCGCATGGTCCCAATCCACATTTAGCAACACAGTGACTTCCGGAGAAAAATGATCAATCGTACCATCGCTCTCATCGACCTCCGCAATCAACCAATCACTCTCCACATAATGGCTTGGCGAGAGCGTCGTATCATTAAATAAACCACCGAGGATATAATTAGCAGCGACTCCGCACTGTCGTACCCCGTGCGCAATCATTCCAGACGTCGTCGTCTTTCCATGGCTGCCGACCACTGCGATTAAGCGCTTCGACGCCGCGACTTTAGCAAGCATCTCACCACGACGTAAAGTTTTCAGCCCTTGTTCACCAGCCGCGATTAACAGCGGGTGGTCCGGCTGAATCGCGCTTGAATAGACAACTGTCGTAAACTCTACAAATTGTTCGGAAAAGACAAAGTCCCGAAGTGATACACTAGCATCCTCTAAGAAGCAGCGCACGCGCTCCTGCAAATTATCATCATATCCAGCAATCGAATACCCTGCATGCGCCATCCATGCCGCCAGGGGTGCCATGCCCATGCCACCAATCCCGAGAAACAAGTATGACTCCTTAGATTCAGTCATACCGCAGGCTCCAGTTTATCAGCTGCTGCTAAAGCCCGCGCGTTACACAATGCTTCAATATCAGACGCAATGCGTTCACCCGAATCAAAACGATCCAGACGTTCGAGGTTGGATTTAAATTTACTAAGTACCCAGTCATTAAAAATTAGCCCTTCAACTTCAGCTAGTAATTGACTCAACTTATCCTGAGCTAGAACTAGGCCGGCGCCATGGCGTTCATGCATGACCGCATTCGCCTGCTGATGATCATCCGCAGCAAAAGGATACGGGATCAAAATCGAAGGCGCGCGACAACGAACAATCTCCGCGATCGAACCCGCGCCTGCACGCGAAATCACTAGATCAGCAGCCGAAATCACGTCGCCCATTTGATCTGAAAATGGCACAAATCTAGCCGATACCTTCTCGCTGTTAGGACTAGATGTGTGAAGCGAGCCGGCAGATTTTTTTCCGAGACCAGTTACACAATAGACCGATATTCCTTGTTTCGCCAAGGCCTCAAAATGATCGATGACCCATCCATTCAGGGCAGTAGCACCCTGACTTCCTCCGATCAAGACCAGCAGCTTATCGGGTACCGTAATGCCTAAGAGCTTCCATGCCTCTGCCTTCAAACGATGCTTCACATCGCCACGAACGGGATAACCTAGGTAACGAACACGCCTAGAGGGGACCCCTTTCAGTCGCACACCATCGGGTAAATACACACGCGTTGCGAGGTGCTTCAACAAACGCACCGCCTTACCGGGCCGACAGTTGGCCTCATGTACGGCAACTGGCACTCCTGCAAAACGAGCAGCTAAGCCTAAGCCCACCGAAAGAAACCCACCAAAAAGCAACACCAAGTCAGGTTTTTCCTTGCGCACCAGTTTATGCGAAAAAAGACAGCCAGACAGCAGGCTCCAACACGAAGTGATCCACTTTGTCACTCCACCTGAAAATGCCCGTCCAGGGGTCTTGTGGAAGTTCAGATGTGCATACTTCTCGATCAAGGCCGAATCCACCTGCTTCTGACTAATCAACAAAGTGCAGTGATGGCCACGCGATTGTAACACCTCGGCGATCGCAATTCCGGGCGCCAGATGCCCACCAGTGCCACCGCAGGCAATCAGTATACGGCTCATAGCTCACGCTGTCTCCACAACGCAGGAAGCTCCCACGAGCGGAAGCCATTTAAAATAATTCCAGTCAGCACAAACATGAAAACAAGATTTGAGCCACCGTACGAAATAAACGGCAAAGACATGCCCTTAGTCGGAAGACATCCTGTAACCACTCCAATATTAATTAATGCCTGAAGCGTGACAAAGAGTAGCGCGCCCATAATCAACAAATATTGATACAGGTCTGGCGCACGCTTCAGCTGCAACACGCCGACAAAAAATAAAGTCATAAAAAGCACCACCACCCCGAGGGTAAATACCAGGCCGAGTTCTTCGCCCACGATGGCAAAAATAAAGTCTGTATGAGCTTCAGGTAAAAAGGACATCTGCTGTCGCCCCGCTCCAAGCCCCACTCCTTGTACGCCGCCAGCACCAAAGGCCAAAATACCCTGCCACAACTGATAAGAGCTATCACTGCGATTACCTTCAACATCGAGAAAGGAAGTAATGCGCTGTAAGCGCACGGGATCGTGATACACCGCCACAGAAAACAAAGTTAGGGCCCCAATCGCGGTGGGAATTAAAAACTTCAATCGCAGACCAGCGAGGTAAAGCATAGTGCCACCCACTGCACCGCAAAGAAACGCAGTGCCAAAATCAGGCTCTATGATGATTAAACCGCAAATCACCGCAAGCATACCACAAGGCACAATAAAACCACGCAGTGCATCATCCAAATTGCGCCGATTCGCCGCGAGATAATGCGCCATCATAAACAGCAAGCCCAACTTTCCGATCTCCGACACCTGCAAGCGCATCGGTCCGCAATCAATCCAACGCTGCGCGCCATTAACCGTCACACCGATACCAGGGATCAGCACTAAAACTAATAACAGCACCGCGCCACCCGCTAAAATATATGCATAGTCGCGCAAGGCCGCCAAATTGACAATCATCGCAAAACCACCAGACAGCGACGCAACCACTAACCAGATGAGCTGCTTGCGCAGCAATACCGTCGGATCAGAATGCATCGCTTGCGAGGCACTAAATAGTACTACCAGACCAAGGAACGTGAGCGAAATAACAATTAGAGCGATGAACACTCCTGCTGGCGGAATACTCCAAAAGGAATTTCGCAAAGCAGTCCGTGCGCACATTCTATGCTGATATCGAGCTAAATCGTTGGGTTCAAAGATTACTGATCATCCAGACGAATAACTGGAATCTCTACAGCATTTTCGAATAAGGCATCAGTATTAATCTCAACGATATCCTCTTCGACTAATGGATCTGCTTCCACTACGCGGATTTCAATCGGTCCGTCACTGCTAGCGCTCACCGTAGGTACTGCAGCAGCGACTGTTGTAGTCTTTGCCTCGACATTCGCCGCACTACCAGTGGAGCTGACTTTAAGTCTCTGCCCAATCTGCATCTTGCGCGGATCGGTGATGCCGTTGATCGCAAGCAACTCAGACGCAGTCATACCATATTGACGCGCTATCGTTGCAGGATATTCGCCAGCCTTGACAACGTGTGTGTCGTCTGCGCCGATCGCTACGACTGGCTTGACCGCGGCAGCAGGAGCAGGTGTCGTCACAGTCGAGCTGTTGCTGCTAGCACCAGCAACTGGAATCATCAACTGCTCGCCAACACGAATCAGATCGGAAGTCTTGTTGTTGGCCGCTTTGAGCGCTCTGACTGAGGTCTTATACTTCATTGCGATCTTAGATAAATTATCGCCACCCTTCACCGTGTAAGATTCGGTGGCCATGTTATAATCAGAGGGCTGATACGCATCTGCCGCATCTGTTGTGACAGTTGCTGTACTATCTTCAACCGGAATTTGAATTTGCTGTCCGACTTTAAGCATCGAATTTTCATTCAAGTCATTCGCGGCATATAGATCATTCAACGAAACTTTGTAGCGCTTGGAGATCGCCCAAAGGCTATCGCCCTTCTTCACCTCATAGCCTTGCAAAGACGGACCCGCAACATCGACTGTCGAGACGACTGTCTCGGAAACGATTGGTTCAAGTTGCGGCGTCACTTCTTCGAATTCAGCAAATTCAAGATCAGGGCGGTTTGGTGCATAACGCCCATCTTCACTTGCATCGAACCCGGCGTTAAACGCAGGATCAATCGAAGCGTCTAAACGAGTTGCAGGAATCAAACTCTCAGATGGTTCCTGAACCGCCAAACCAGTGGTTCGATTCTGTTGATACGTTTGTGTCGGCGGTTGCGTGGTTCCACATCCCGGCTGGACGATAAGAACGGCAATAATACCGAGATGAAGACAGAGGACAAAACCGAAGACTTTTGAAATTTTCATAATACTATAAGCTGCAAATACATTGAGTACACACACTACTTGAGCCGATGGGCATCCTTCAAACTAAAAACAGTAGAAATGAAGCTTTTTCCACGAGCGGCGTAGCCCGAGAACTGATCAAAGCTGGCAAAACCTGGACTCAATAAAACAACCGACGGCGAATTAGCCAACGCCGCACCCGTCGCCGCCACCACGGCTGCGTGTAAATCGGCGCGAATTTGGATGCTAGAATGGAACGGCTTCAAGCTCACAGCAAGTGACTCCGCGACATCACCATAGAGAAAAACTTCTTCGACCTTCGGCGCAATTGATCGCGCGAATGCATCGAAATCACCGCCTTTACCGCTACCACCGCCAATCCAATACACCAAGCCATCCAATCCATCGATCGCCGCCAATACCGCATGAAAGTTGGTCGCCTTTGAGTCATTCCAAAAAGTTACCCCACCCCAGCTATCAATCAGGCTCAAGCGATGCGCGGCTAACTGAAAGGCATTTGCACTATCAATTAACGACTCAACAGGGCAATCGAGCGCTCGCCAGAGAGCCGCTGTTAGCGCGAAATTGGTGCTCTGTGGCGAGTTGCGAAAAGGCGAATCTGGCTCGAGTCGATCAATTAAGCTCGAATCCTGACCAACCACAATCAAACCCGAAATACCAGACAGCTCAGGATTAAACGCAAGTACATCCGCGCCCAGTACCGACGGTGCATCTGGACGTAAACAAGACAAGAGCTGGGCTTTCGACGCAAAATATTCAGCCATCGAATCGTAGCGATCCAAATGATCTTCGGCAAAATTGCTCCAGATCAGACCATCGAGCTGCAGCCCATCCGGCAATTCTGCCTGAAACGAGCTGATCTCACACACCGCAGTCGCCTCGGCATGGTTGGCATCGCCGAGTACACAGTCACTGAATGGCGTGCCAATATTCCCAGCCTCAAGTGCAACTTGGCCAGCTGCGTTCAAAGCATTGCACAGCAACGACGTGATTGTAGTCTTGCCGTTTGTACCTGTGACGCCGAGCACGCGGCCACGCCAGTGCAACGCGGCAAAGCCCAGCTCGCTAAAGCATGGTCGACCGGAGCGCTGCACCAAGACACGCCATGGATGTCCAATCGCAAACCCAGGACTGAAGACAAACGCATCAAACTCACTCAGCGAGGCCCGACTAAAATCCGCAGCGTCGCCACGCCCATTTTGATCAAACAAGCAGAGCTCGAGCCCTAAGCTAAGCACCAAACGCCGCACAGCCTGCCCGCTGACGCCAGCCCCAAAAATGGCGACACGCTTGAACGTGCTAATCGCTGCGCCTCGAGATGTATGAAAAGTCTTCAAATCAATTAAATTTCAAAATAAGCATAAGTTAAACACAGACATACCTGAGGATAATCGCGAAAACATAATACGCTGTAGGCTTGAAATGCAAGAGGCCTACTATATCCACAACAGATTCCTAACAATTTGCTCAACACAATGACACACAAACTTATCTATCTACTCATCGTAGCCTCGCTTGTCACACTTTTCGCTAGTGCGGATACAGTGACGACTCAAGACGGCTCGACATTAAACGGCATAATCACGCTGATTGATAAGGGAGAAATCCACATCGACACGAAATACGCAGGCAAACTGAAAATCAAGCAGCACGAGGTCGTGACTTTTGAGACAGAATCGTCCGTCGTCCTCCGCCTCAAAAGTGGCACAACGATGGCCGGCTCAGTCACCGCTGGCAACGATGGCACACTTCAGATCAAATCTGAAGATGGCGTGCTCGAAACCAACACCAGCAAGATCGCTGCAAGTTGGGCATCAACCGCCGCCGACCCTGAGATCGATCGCAATAGTCGCAAGTGGCGCTACGACTTCGCGCTCAACTTGAGCGGTAAAAAAGGTAACACCAATAAGTTCCACCTAGGCTCCGATCTTGACGTGCGCTTCAAAGGCCCAGACGACGAGCTACACTTCGGCTTTGAATACGAACAAGGCGAAGAAAACGACAACCAAACTGACGACCGCGCACTCGGACGGATCGGCTACGAGCGCTTCAATCCAAAGAATATCGGTTGGTATGTCCACAACGCCCTGGAAACCGACAAGATCAGCGACATCTACATACGCTCGAGCACCGGCGCCGGTGCTTCCCACCGAGTTATTAACAACGACAGGCAAACACTCATCGTCCGCAGCGGTTTGGGCTACCGTTTCACCGACTTCGAAACCGAGAGTCGCGATAACGACTCCTCCGCCACATTTGAAGCAAGCTTAGAGCACAGCTATCAATACAAGAACCTTTGCAGGCTCGAAAACAAGCTCTACTATTCACCTGCATTGGATGACTTTGGCAACTATCGTGCGATTCACGACAGCAGCCTGAAAATACCCATCGGAAACGGCGAAAACTTCTGGATTCGTATGGGCATTAACAATGAATACGAAAGCCAAACCTCGGCGGAAGAAAAACTCGACACCAGCTACTACACCAAGCTGATCTACAGCTGGAAATAAGAGATCCAACAGATCCATACTTTTAAACTCTCACCGCTTCGCGCGGTAGTTTTTATTGATTGGCAGCAGTACCTAAAACTGAGCAGAGACGCTGCAGCACCTTTCCAAACCAGAACCCGATTATGCCTACCCACTTATTACTGATTCTCACCCCATTCATCACAGCCGCAATCGGCTGGTTTACAAATTGGGTCGCAATCAAGATGCTGTTCCATCCGCGTGTTCCCATGCGTATCTTCTGCTGGAAATGGCAAGGATTGATCCCTCGCCGTCAGCTACAGCTAGCGAGCGAATCCGCTGAAATCATTGAGCGCGAGATTCTTCAGCGACACATGATCCTGAATGAGATTAAAAAGATTAATCTTGAGCCTTATTTGGAGAAAACCGCGCACACTCTGGTCTGGGAACGCATTGGCCCGCAATTGCGTGCGATCCCGCTACTTGGCGGTTTTATCAACGACGGTATACTAGCGAAGTTCGAAGTCATCGCTTGTGCTGAGATCAAGAATGAGGCTGGGCCATTGATCGAAAAAGTGGCGACTCAATTTGAAGCATCAGTCGATCTCAAACAAATGATAGAAGACAATATTGCAGCATTCGATCTCGAACGCCTCGAGGGCATTGTCAACGCGGTCGCCAAACGTGAATTTCGCACAATTGAAGCTTTAGGTGCGGTGCTGGGCTTCGTGATTGGCTGCCTGCAGGTCGCATTGTTGTGGTTAGCCGGAGCAATTACATTGTGATCGACAGACCGCACGACGCATCAATTATAAGATCAGCCAAAATCCCATCGAGTCGCGCCAACAAAATAGAATAACTAAATAACAGTTAGTTCAGAATCTAATATTGATGAATATTCGCGAAAAAAGGTTGTCCAATCTTTCAACAGCTCATATTATTTAAACAGAACTTCACCCACCTCACCCCAACATATAGACTCAAATGAAACAATTCATTCTACTGGCACTGTCCCTCTGCATCGCAAATCTCACTTTCGCCCAAGATTCTGCGGCACAAGTTGATAACATTAAGTTTAAAAACCTCAGCGACGATTGGGTCGAGATGGAGGTCCAGATCAAAGCCAATCGCAACCTGTCTCCCGATGCCAAAAACGAACGTTTCGTCGACAACATCAAGGTGCTCGGCTACTTCGCCTACGTGCGCGACCGCAAAGCCAGAACTTTTGACTTTTACAAAGCCGAAGTCGAAGTCATCTCCATCGAGCAAGGGAAGACCGAAAACGTCTATTTTTATATGCCCGGTATCGTCGTCAAGCGCGACCGCCTCCCTAAAGAGCCGCCCTACTACTTTGTCGCTTTGGAAATCAACGGCCAAGTACAGCCCATCGATAGCCGTGCTTACTCAAAAAGTACACTTAACGACGACACTATCCGCAGCATGAAGACTAAAGCAGATGCCGAGAGTGAAGCCAACGACTTCATCCTCAAGCCAAGCTATAATGCACCACTCGGCTTGATCGGCGCACGTCCTGCAAAGATGGCACCACTCATCAGGCGCGAACCCAAGCAATAAACGGCGTCAAGCGCCTGCTACTCAGGCTCTGAAAACAGCCCTCACACGGCAAGGTGCAGTGCATGTTTCGCATGCGTGCTGCAAAATAAGAGTGAGGGCGACTCGCCCTTGTTTGCATTAACATCGGCTTAACGTGGGCGACTCGCCCACCCGCCTATCACCCGATCAGTCACCCACAGTCGCGGCCATTTCGTCAGCACTCAGCCCCATATGCTGTTCGCAGAACTCAAGCATGTCTTGCTGCAGCGGTGCGGCAAATGAGATCGGCCCCTCTGGAAAGTTAAACACATAGCGATAACAATGCAGTGCTTGACGCTTGATCGGCAAAGCCGCTTCCAAACGGTCCGTCCAACCATTTTCGATAAACTCGATATACAAGGTCTCATCGGGCCCATAAATTTTATCGCCGACCACGCGTTTTTTTAAAAATTCCGCATGCACACGAATCTGGTGTTTGCGGCCCGTCTCTGGCTCAACGCGACAGAGCGTATAGCCATTCTTTGAAATGAGCGGTATAAAATCGGTCACCGCGGTCTGCGAACTACGGTCATAACTCACTTCCGATTTAACAATAACTGGCCCGCCTCGACGCCGCGCAATTGGCTCATCCACATGGATCGTCTGATCAAACTCACCTCCAAGAATCGCCAAATACTCTTTCTTCACGATCCGATTCTGAATCGCCATCTGAAATTTACGGGCCACCGATGGACGTTTAGCAAAGACGATCAATCCACTCGTTTCGCGATCTAAGCGCGCGACCAAGTGTAGCTTTTCCGCACCAGTATGCTCTCGAACCACCCCCACCAAGCTAGACAAGGGGCCATTCTTGGAAGGATGACAGACTAACCAACCCGGCTTGTTAATAACTAGCAGATTCTCATCTTCCTGCACTATCCACTCTGGAAAGACAGCCAGATCGACCAGTGGAGCTTCTTCGCCGTAAGGATTCATTTCGAATTCCCTTGATGTGTTTCTAAACGCATCTTGCGCAATATGGCAGCGCCGACTCGTGTCACAACCATGATCGGAAATTTACTGCCGAAAAATGCGATTAACTGGTTCCTCCAACCAGTCACCAGCAGCGACTTCCCCTTCGCCAGTGCCAGCAGCGTCAAATCCGCCACTAGCTCGGAGGTCATATCGGGGGTCCAACTCGCTCCCTCCTGCATCGGTGGAGTCTCAAAACCTGCTGATTTAAAGAAATTCGAGCGCGTCGGGCCCGGGCAAACCGCCAAGGTCCGCACCTTCGTGCCTCGCAAATCCTCGCCTAATGCCAGGGTCCAATTTAACACAAAGGCCTTGGTCGCACCATAGGTCGCCAAATATGCGGTTGGCTGAAAGCCCGCAGTCGACGTCACATTTACCACACAACCACCGCGCTCGAGCATCTGCGGCAGTAAATGGGCAGTCAGATCCACTACCGCTCGAACATTCAGATCAATCATCTGCAACTGTTTCGCTCGATCCAAATCCTGCTGGCGACCGTAATCCCCAAAACCACTATTATTAATTAGTAAGATCTCGCCCGCCTCCGCACCTGCTATAATTATATTTAATTGCTCCGCAGCGGCAGCGACTGCCTTTGAGTCGCTTAAGTCTGTTGCAATGTGAATAACGTGTTGGTCAAAAAAAACGCCCGGCTTTGAACGAGAAAGGTTGCATACCGTAGCAGTTGGGACTAGTTTTTTAATTGCTTTGATAATTGAGCAGCCAATACCCGACGAACCACCAGTAATAATGATTACGGACGTGTGTTTCAAATATTCAGTAGGTGTTGGCATATTCAGGTTAATAGATGCCAACACGCTTGATCTTAGCGATCAAAATAGTGTTGGCTCTTTTTTTGCTCAGACCTGTCAAAGTGGCGGGGACAATCGTCTTCGTTAACTATCAACCCACAATAGAACAGGAAAAATAATATATGAAGCAACATGATGTCATCATCTCCGGATTAAATATGGATCTCACCGATGCGATTCGAAATGTGGTACAAGCAAAAGTAGAAAAACTCTTCGAACACGAAGATCATATTGTCCGCATGCGCGTAGAACTTGAATACGACGCTCATCAAAGCACACACCAGAACGAATTTATCGCCAAAGGGCACCTCGAAGTGCGAGGCAACGACCATAATGCCCATGCAGAGACGGATGATCTTTACAAGTCAATCGACGAGATGGTCAACAAGCTCGACCGAATGCTCCGGAGACGCTCTCGCCTGCAAAAGGTCAAACGCAAAAACACACACGTCATCGATATTCCTGCCGAAATACCCAAGGCAGTCTAGCACAACAGCCTAGCAGGTTGGCACCAGCCCGACTCTCTTCCGAGAGTCGGGCTTGCTTTTTTTACAAACTTCACAAGAGTCCTACATATGCCTGTATACATCTACCAAATCCTTCACCTTGCCGGAATTATAATGCTCTTTATGGGCTACGGAGCTCTGCTTGCTCGCAGCCTCGCTCACAGCGACAACGCAGCCGTTCGTAAACTCGGTTCAATTACCAGCGGCATCGGCCTGCTGCTCATCCTGATCGCTGGATTTGGTATGATTTCCAAACTCGGCCACAGTTTTACAGCACCTTGGCTCGTCGTAAAGATGCTGATCTGGCTCGCATTAGGGGGCGTCATTGTCCTCATTAACCGCAAGCCTAGCCTCGCTAAACCTCTCTGGTGGAGCATCCTAGGACTCGGCATCTTAGCCGCAGCCATGGTGTACTACGTGCGCGTTCAAGGATAGTCCGAAGCGAGTTCAAAAAAAGTTAACTTTTTGCAAAGTTCTGCTTGATCTCATCCACCCACTTTGTCTTTATCCCGGCTTCCTCTTAAGCACCCGTAGCTCAATTGGATAGAGCGCCTGACTACGAATCAGGAGGCCAGGGGTTCGAATCCCTTCGGGTGTACCATTTTTTTAAAGGCTCACTTTCTGAAGCCCCCCTCTCCTAGGAATTTTCTTCTTAGGATTTTTTT
>JABJQI010000223.1 GCA_018663485.1 Opitutia bacterium | reverse complement strand
GCGCTACTTTGCTTTTGAAATCTGCGGTGAATTTACGTCTATTTTTCATTGGTTGCTTTACTTTATTTAGTAGGCGCAACCTGTCCAACTTTACCAAACCGGCTCAGATTTCATTATTAATATACATCATCAATGGTTTTCGATTCCACGTGATGCGTGCAATATTATGTCCTATGCGTTTATAGGGCTGTTTAAGATTATGGTACTAGTTTTTAATGCCGTACCGTTTTGCGTATGCCTAATAATTGATACATAAATGCCTTTTTAGTATTTGCGGTATACTTAATTCTTAACGGCTAAAATAGATCTTCGGGTCGTTTGAGTTTAATTAAAAATAACTTAAACTTAGGTTAATATACCCAAGTCGTAATGTCATTTCTGGATAACGGCTACAGTGCTGTAATGCCATAACCACTGGGTCGATAGCCCAGTCGTACAGGCGTTTACCTTCGATAGTGTATCGGTGGGATTGGTGTTGTCCGAAGCGGTTAAACTAAACCGTTCGGTGACAGACTCGCCACAAGTTTAATAGCATATAATCTAGCGTATATTAAAAAACGGTCCTTATTGTTAGTCATCTACGATTCACCATCAGAAACTTCAGTCTGAAAAAAACTTAAGGTAATGTAGGTGAATACTCCGATCACGATACCACAGTCTGCTACGTTAAACGCTGGATAGCGACCAGTCGGCAACACCCAAGGAAGGGTGAACCCTAAATGGAAATCTAGGAAGTCGATGACATGTCCGTGCACTAGACGATCAACGAGGTTGCCGAGTACGCCGCCGATTAGTAAGCCAAACGCGAGTTGCATCGTGTTACGGTGAAGCTCAAGTGTGTGGCGAAATCTGTAAATTGCAGAAAGTACAATCAAAGCGAAGAGAGCGAGAATCTCACCGTGTCCTGAGAACATTCCCCAGGCCGCGCCTTCGTTACCAATATGTACGATGTAAAAAAAGTTTTTGATTACTTCTATTACATCGGCATCGTGCGGATAAAAATAGCTGTCCAACGCCATTGTGTTGAAAATCCATATTTTGGTGAGCTGATCGAGCGCAAACACGATCAGCGCAGTAATCACTAAGCGCTTGTAGGAAGTGCTCAAAGTGTTAGGGTTTGACGTGGAATGGAGCTGGTCTGTCATTCAGGAATACGCGGGGTAAATTCGCTCGTTAAAATCTGGAGTGACTGGTCTTGAACCATTATAATCCTTTAATACGTTTCTGACTTAAGGTTAGCGTATCAAACTACATTGTTGGTAGTCTTAGAGGAGCCTCTGTCGTGCATTTAATCTTCATCGTCCGATGTGATCTTCGGAGCATCGGCACTGTCTGCAAAAAGTCCACCTGCATTACGTTCGATCTTGCGGCGTTGATTCTTCTCGAATTCAGCTTGGCCTTCGATTGAGTAGCGAGCAAAGGGCACGGCTGTGAGGCGTTCTTTACTGATTGTTTTACCTGTGACTTCGCAGACACCATAGGTGCCATCTTTGATGCGAATAATCGCTTCTTCGACTTCGTTGAGGGCCTCTTGCTCACTTGATACGAGGCTGAGTGCAAAGTCGCGGTCAAAAGCATCGGTGCCGGCGTCGGATTCGAGTTTTCGGTCCCCTTCATCGCGGGATGCGTGTTGCAGTGTGTCCGATGTGTGGAGGTCGATTTCATCACTGACGTGTTGGCGCAGATCAAGCAGGAGCTTGTAATATTTCTTCCACTTTTTAGGAATTGATTCACCTTCAAGTGAAGTGACCTTTTTCTTCTCTGCTGGGTTGAACCCTAGAATATCTGCTAGTGAGGCAGCGCCGAGCACACGCTTTTCAACTGGCTTATCGACAACGATGGTCTTCTTTTTAACAGGCACGTCTTTCTTCTTCGCTGTCGTCTCTTCGGATGCCGATTTATTTGACTTCTTACGAGTCGCAACGAGTGCTTCGACGTCATCGAAAGAGAACGCGATCGGTGTAGCTTTTTTGCTAGTGGCTCCACCTTCGCGAGCGACGGACGGGTTCTTTACTAAAGGAATAGAGTTCGTGATTTCCTTGGTTACAGATTTTTTAGCTGCAGTCTTTTTCGCAACTTTTTTAGCAGCAGATTTTTTAGCTGGAGCCTTTTTCGCAACTTTCTTAGTTGCAGATTTTTTTACGACTTTCTTAGTGGTAGATTTTCTTACCGCAGCCTTTTTGGCGGCTTTTTTAGTTTCAGCTTTTTTAGCCGCGGGTGCCTTGGTCTTTTTGATAGTCATTGGTACAATAGTAGGGTGTTATTTGTTGGACTTTGAAATTTGTTTGAGTGCCTCGGCGCAACGTGGTGAGACGAAGCCCCACTCATTGGTTTCGACGAGTGCAGGCACCCAGCGCCAACTGCGTGGGCAGCGCACGCCATCGGCATGCGCGACTTCGATGCTGAGCTTAGAGGCAGTTGTATCTTCGGTCACAGTGACCTGAGAAAGAATAAAGAGTTCAGGTAGATCGGACTCATAATGTTTGAGGCGAGCGAATTCTGGATCACAGGGGGAACCAGTGATCGTTGCCTTCGCGTCGAGACTCTGTCCGATGGCTTTATCTTGGCGCAGTTGTTCGAGACTATCGTTAAGCTTTTCGGAGAGAAATGTGCGCAGGGCGCTGATGTCGGCGGCTAATTCTGGTTGATCCCATGCGTTGTCTACATACGGCCAGTCGCTTAGTGCGATCGGTTTGTCGGTGAAGTCGGTGTCATTTTGCGCATAGCTCCATGCCTCATCCGCTGTATGCGGGATCAATGGTGCGACTAGACGTGTGAATACGCTGAAGATGATGCTGATCGCTGTCTGTGAAGAGCGGCGGAGTGGATCATTCGGTGCACAGGTGTAAAGACGATCCTTGAGGATGTCATGGTAAGTGGCCGAAAGCACATTCGCGCAGAAGGGGTCAATGATGTCCTTGAATGCACGGTGGAATTCGTAGGCTTGGTAAGCTTCAGTAACTTTGCGCACGAGTTGTGCGAGCTCGTTGAGCGCCCACTTGTCGATAGCGTTGAGGTTAGCGAGTGGCACCGCATTGATAGCTGCGTCAAAGTCGGAAAGGTTGCTGATCTGGAAGCGCAAAGTGTTGCGCATATTACGATAGCTGTTCGAAACATTGCGCACGATCTTATCTGATACAGGTACATCATTACGGTAATCCTGCGAACAGATCCAGAGGCGCACGACGTCTGCGCCATAGCTCTGAATCCATTCCGGTAATGGGCGTGCTGCACCGTCGCTCTTGGAGAGCTTAGTGCCGTCTTCCTTCACGACAAAACCGTGAGTCAGCAGGGTCTTGTATGGTGCAGCTTTGTCGGTGATGATAGACGTCCAGAGTGAGCTTTGAAACCAGCCACGGTGTTGATCGCTGCCTTCGAGGTAGAGGTCTGCAGGCCAGCTCAGGTTGCCTCGTCTTTGAAGCACTGCGCGGTGGCTGGTACCAGAATCGATCCAGACGTCGAGTGTGTCTGTGCCAGATTTAAGCTGATCCGCAGTCGGCCAAGCTTCTGGCAAGGAGATGCCTTCAAGCAGTTCTGCAGCAGTTTGCTCAAACCAAATATTGGTGCCGCTAACCGCGACTTTTTTCGCGATGGCACGAATGACATCGGCGTCGATAAATGTATCGCCGTCTTCATTGTAAAAGGCAGGAATTGGCACGCCCCATGTACGCTGGCGGCTGATACACCAGTCTGGGCGGTTTTCAACTGCAGCGCGGATACGTTTCTCGCCCCAAGCAGGGATGAAGTTCACATCCTTGAGTGCGTTAAGTGCGCTCTTACGATCGCCACCCTTATCGAGCGCAATAAACCATTGATCCATGGCGCGGAAAATGACAGGAGTCTTGGAGCGCCAGCAATGCGGGTAGCTGTGGGTGATGGTTTTTTTGGCAATCAGTGAGCCGTTTTGAGCGGTAATCTTTAGGACGCCACGGTTGGCTTCGCTGATCTTGCCGTCTTCGAGCACAGAAAGGCCGACCAGTTCGGCGGGAACTTGGCCATCGTCGATGTAGCAACCGTTGTCATCAAGCGGGCAATACACTTCGATGCCGTTGTTAATACCAGTAATGTAGTCATCTTGGCCATGGCCAGGCGCGGTGTGCACACAACCGGTGCCACTTTCAGTGGTGACGTAGTCGGCGAGTAAGATCGGGCTGGCGCGGTCTATGAACGGGTGACGCGCTTCGAGCCTCTCCATCGCGGTGCCGAGGAAAGTATTGATCGTTTCGGCATCTTCTAGTTTGCAGGCTTCGATGACTGCATTGCGCAGCGCCGTGGCGACGATAATCGTGCCTTGGTTGCTGGTTTTGATGGCGCTGTATTCGATCTTAGGATTTACGGAGACTGCCATGTTGGCAGGCAAGGTCCATGCAGTGGTCGTCCAGATCAGTACGGACGCAGGCTCTTCGATTGCGAGTGCCTTGAGTGCTTCAGTAGAGAGACCGAGTTTTACATAAATCGAAACGCTTTTGTGGTCACGGTATTCGATCTCGGCTTCGGCTAGAGCGGTCGCGCAAGGGATGGACCAGTAGACGGGCTTCTTACTGCGGTAAACGATATTTTTTTCAACGAAACTAGCGAAAGTTTCGAGTTCAGCCGCTTCGTAATCTGGGTGGATGGTCCAATATTCATTGTCCCAATCAGCCAAAACTCCGAGGCGTTTGAACTGTTCGCGCTGGCTTCGACGGTATTTGTCGGCAAATTTGGCGCAAGCTTCACGCACTTCGAGTGCTGTGTAGTCGGTGCGGCCGGTCTCTTGCAACTCACGTGAGACTTTGTGCTCTATCGGTAGGCCATGACTGTCCCAACCTGGAATGTATGGAGCGTTGAATCCCTGCATCCACTTGAAGCGTAAGATGGTGTCCTTCAACGTTTTATTGAGAGCGTGCCCAAGGTGCAGATCACCATTGGTAAACGGTGGACCGTCGTGTAAAATGAAGCTTGGGCCTGTGGCATTTTTCGCTTGGATCTTGCCGTAAAGATCGAGTTTTTCCCAGTGCTCAATACGAGCGGGTTCGCGTTCTACGAGGTTCCCGCGCATTGGAAAAGCGGTTTCTGGAAGGTTGAGCGTATTTTTGAGGTCTAGAGCCATGATTTAGGTACCGAGGGCCATGTAAAAACGGCGCAGTGTGTTTTTTTGACTTCTCAAGTCAAGCTCACAGATTTTTCTCGCAGATGTTTAGTATTCACGCTAGCAAGATTGCCCTCGATGAGGCAACGGCAGAGCCTTTCTTTTAAAATCCAATGACACTAGCACTTATCAGTCTTCCGTATCCAGATTATCCATTATTGGCTCTTTTAGCTGTTATGCTGGTGGGGTTTGTCACGCTGGCTTTGGGGGGCGATTGGTTGACTCATGGCGCTGTGGCGATTTCGAGCAATTTGAAAATCAATCCAGTGGTCATAGGCCTGACAGTAGTGTCGATTGCGACCTCGATGCCAGAAATGGCGACCTCGCTAATGGCCGCAAAGGAAAATCCGGGCATCGCATTGGGGAATATCCTCGGTAGTAATATTGCCAATATCGGTCTGATTTTAGGTGTTGCGGCGATTATATCACCCCTACAGATCAATCTACGGCTGATACGTCGTGAGGTGCCTATACTAATTTTAGTCACGCTGTTATTTGCTACGTTTGCGCTTGGCGGTGGGTTTCATCGCTTTGAAGGCATGTTGTTGCTCGCGCTGACAGTGGCCTATCTAGTTTATATGGTGCGTGGTGCCAATCAGCAGGACTCTCAAGCAGTTACCGATGAATTCGTCGAAGGCACTGAGCAGCTTGAGTATAAATCAACGGGCAAGGCTTTGTTGATTGTTGCGCTGGGTGCTGGAGCGTTGGCTTTGGGCGCGGACTTTCTAGTTGGGTGTAGCGTCGAGATTGCGACTCGGATGGGCATCAGCGATCTGTTTATCGGACTCTCGATCGTAGCGATTGGCACGAGTTTGCCAGAGTTGGCCGCTTCGATTGCGGCGGTGCGTGCTGGGCATGGCGATCTGTGTGCTGGTAATATCGTTGGCTCCAATTTGTTTAATATGCTTTTGATCGGTGGCGGTGTGTCTGCTTTTGCTGGTATGGATGTACATGATGAATTGCTGTTGATCGAGTTCCCCGCACTTGTGCTACTTTCAGTGCTGCTGGTATGGATCTTTAAGAGCGGACATATCGTCACCCGTCGTGAGGGTGTGTTCTTGCTTTTCCTTTACGTTGCGATTCTCTCCATTTCTGGCCTGTCACAGCTCGGCTTTCTTTTTTAATAACTCCTAGAATTTTCATTCCAACACACATTATGTCTGATTCCTATCAACCAGTAGTCCTTATCATCCGCGACGGGTGGGGGGAGAATCATAATTCGGAGCAAGACTCATATAACGCGGTCAAGCTCGCCAAGACACCATGCGCAGATCGCCTCACAGCCGAGTGGCCGCGCACTGAAATAATGGCATGTGGGCTCGATGTGGGTTTGCCTCTCGGTATTATGGGTAACTCCGAAGTCGGTCACCAAAATATCGGTGCAGGTCGTGTGGTGGATCAAGAGCTCGTTCGCATTAACAAGGGCATCGAAACCGGCACGGTGAAGGATAGTGTTACATTTAAGGCATCGATTGCCAATGTGAAGGCAAAGGGCACTGCGTTGCATCTTATGGGGCTCGTCTCCGACGCAGGCGTCCACGCGATGCTTGAGCACCTCTATGGCCTGATCCGTATCGCCAAGGACGAGGGTGTTGAAAAACTCTACGTGCATGCCTTTACCGATGGGCGCGACACTGGCCCTTTCAGTGGTAAGCAATTTATCAAGGAAGCCGAAGCCGAAATGGCAAAGATCGGTTTGGGCAAGATCGCATCGCTGTCTGGTCGCTACTGGGCGATGGATCGCGACAATCGCTGGGATCGTGTGCAACGGGCATACGACTGCCTCACTGGGCGCACTATCGAGACGACTGCGGCTTCCGCTGAAGCGGCCATTCAATACCAATATGACCATCCTGAGACGCCAGGCACTCAGGGCGACGAATTTTGCCAGCCAACTGCAGTGCTCGATGCCGAGGGCAAGCCTGTTGCGACCATTGCGAAGGGCGATTCGGTGATCTTCTGTAACTTCCGTGGCGACCGTCCACGTGAATTAACTCGTGCCTTCATCCAAGACGATTTTGATGATTTTGATCGTGGCGAAAAGCTCGACATCCACTTTTCGACATTGAGCGAATACCAGAAGGGCCTGTGCGATAACATCATCTTCTTCAAGCCTGAAAAGATGAAGGACATCCTCGCCAGCTATATTTCTGACAAGGGCATCCCACAGTTCCGTTGCGCCGAAACTGAGAAATTCCCGCATGTCACTTTCTTCTTCAACGATTACCGTGAAGAGCCATTCCCGGGCGAAGACCGTGCGCTCATCCCAAGCCGCAAAGATTGCGCGACTTACGATGAGAAGCCTGAAATGTCGGCCTTCGGCATCCGCGATGCGGCTGTCGAGGCGATCAAGTCCGGCAAGTATGGTCTAGTCGTTGTGAACTTCGCGAATCCTGACATGGTCGGTCACACGGGTGTGATTGAAGCGTGTATCAAGGCTTGTGAGATCGTGGACGGCTGCGTGCAAGATCTCCTTGATGCGGTGGATAGCGTGAGCGGGCATGCGCTGATCACAGCTGATCACGGCAACTCTGATCAACTCTGGAACCCCGAGAATGACGGCCCACACACTGCACATACACTGAACCCAGTTGAGATCGTTGTTTACGGTGGCGACTGCAAGGGACGTGCGATTACCGATGGCGGCGCACTGGGTGACATCGCTCCTACCATCCTCGAGCTGATGGGACTCGAACAGCCCGAATCGATGACAGGCAAATGCCTGCTTGAATAACATAGCAGCATTTTTGATATAGAGTCTGGCTTTCAAATTTTGGATGCCTGGCTTTTTTGTAGTCAAAATGTCGGGGCTTTAATTGAAGACCGCTTTTTTGCGCATATCGTTGCTTGTTGTTATGCACTAGGGTAAGCAATGGCTTACGGAGCTTTCCCATCAGCCACCATTGAGATCCCTGCAAACAACTCTGCTACCGGCTCTGTGACGCAGACACAAAAAAGCCCTTCCGATTAAGGAAGAGCTTCTTAAAAATGTTAAACCAAGAGAGGTTTATTCAGCTGGCTTGGTCTTTTTGATGCCGACCACGCGATCGCCTTCTTTCCATTCGCCGCGTTCACGGAGTAGGTCCACACGCTCGAAACGCTTGAGGACTGTTCTGTTTTTCTTACCGCCGCCGCCGGTGGTTGCTCTGAAACTGTTGTGTTGTGACATGGTGTGCTGTTGGTTGAAAGTGAAAGCGGAGAAATAAATGGGCGTGCCAGCGAAAGATCAAGGCCTAATACCAATTTATTTCGGGTTTTTCCATGATTTCATAATCGAGTTAGCGCAGGCGTATTCCGCCCCGAACATGGGTTTTGTGCGCGACATTGTTTGTTCTTCTTGAGTTGTCCTTGGCAAAAGCGAGCTAGCACATTAAATTAAATGCGGGATCGCAGTGCACCTAGGGCTCATGTCTGAGTTCGGATGTCGTCACGCCGCTCTGTGGTGTGTTTGTGTCCGACCTCTGCGAACACGGAATCATCACTAAAAGGCATTATAACGCCCTAGGCTACAATGTAGATGAAGTGGGTATTCCGTATTTTTTATGACGCGCATCAACTCGCTTAACCAAACGGGAGGCTTTACAGTTGGCACGAATCAAGCCAAGCAAGTTGTGGTTTACTATGTTTGCACCCACTAAATACCGATTTGAGCAATTATGGATCGCCCAGCACGTAATTCGTTGGTCGCTGCTAGTTCTGCCAGTCTCAGTAGCGGTCGGCGCGCTGGTTGCGTTGTTTTTGTGGCTATTGGAATCGGCCACGGATATGCGGCAGGCGAACTTGTGGTTGCTTGGGCTATTACCGCTGGCTGGTGTCGGTATTTATTGGTTGTACCGCCTCTACGGCAATAAAACCGAAGCGGGTAATGATTTAATCATGGATGAGATCCATGAATCTGGCGGTGGGATTCCGTTTCGGATGGCGCCGCTGGTACTGTTGACGACCGTAATTACGCATTTGTTTGGTGGTTCCGCGGGGCGCGAGGGCACGGCGGTGCAGATGGGCGGCAGTGTGGCCGATTATTTTGCCCAGAAATTTGGACTTCAGCATGAGGACAAGCGAATTTTGCTGATGGCGGGAATGGCTGCTGGCTTTGGCGCGGTGTTTGGTACGCCAGTGACAGGGGCAATTTTCGCCTTAGAAGTGCTCGCTGTTGGGCGAATTAAATATGATGCGTTGATGCCGTGTTTGATTGCGAGCTTGGTGGCCGACATTACCTGCACTTCTTTCCAGATTCATCATACGCACTATTCGATCGGCTATTCCGCGAAAGAGGCGATGGGGGCATTGTCCTTTATCTCGTTTGATGTGTCATTGTTACTGAAGGTACTGATCGCTGGTGCGTGCTTTGGTCTGGCCAGTTATGGATTTTCTGAATTGTCGCATCGCTTGAAAGCGAAGAGCCAGCAGTTGATTGCCCGCAAGTGGTTGACCCCTGTGGTGGGTGCTGTGCTGGTGTTGGGAATTAGTTATTGCTTGGGAACGACGGATTATCTTGGCCTTGGCGTAAGTTCGCTAAATGCAGACGGCGTAAGTATTGTATCGGCTTTTTCTGCCGGCGGTGCCGACTCGTTTAGTTGGTTTTGGAAGCTTTTGCTGACGGCAATCACATTGAGCTTCGGCTTTAAGGGCGGGGAAGTAACGCCGTTGTTTTTCATTGGAGCGACCCTAGGTAACACGCTTGCGATGCTTTCGGGTGCACCGGTCGATCTATTTGCTGGGCTCGGCTTTATTGCCGTATTTGCGGGGGCGACGAATACACCACTGGCGTGCACGATGATGGGAGTCGAGCTGTTTGGCGCTGAGAATACTGTTTACTACGCCGTCGCCTGTTTTACGGCTTATTATTTTAGTGGGCATACTGGCATCTATACGTCGCAGCGTGTAGCAGTCTCAAAGTTTCGCACCACTGAGACGAAGGAATCCACGCTGCAGGAAATTAACACGAATCAACGACAATATGGCCGTAGGCCAGCAATCGATTAACGGCATGAATTTGAACGATCAATTTGAGGCACCAATTGAATATTTTAATCGTCACAGTGGCGTCGTGGAAACCGAGTCAGTCTATGGCGAAGCCTTTTTGCGCTGGGCGTATGGCAATCCTCTGGGCCGCCTGACTGTGGCGGTCGCCGTGAAGCGATTATGGTTTTCGCGTTGGTATGGGTGGCGCATGGATCGCCCTGCGAGTCGCGACAAGGTCGCGCCGTTCATTCGCGACTATGCGGTGAATGTCGCAGAATTTGCAGCTGATGTGGATAGCTACCGTTCCTTTAACGAGTTTTTCTATCGGACGCTCAAGCCGAGCGCTCGTCCAATTGCGGCAGGTGCGTCCATTGCAGTTTTTCCCGCAGATGGGCGGCATCTGGCAATTGCAAACGTCAGTTCGGCAGACAGTTTCTATATTAAGGGGCAGCGCTTCAATTTAGCGAAGTTCCTCGGCAGTGCCAAATTGGCTGCGGAGTTTGAAGGCGGCTCAATGTTGATCTCCCGGTTGTGTCCAGTAGATTACCACCGTTTCCACTTTCCGGTGGCAGGTCGATCTGGCGCGGCACGTATTTTAGATGGCAGTTTGCGCTCAGTGAGCCCCTTAGCGTTGCGCCGTCAATTGTCGATCCTGTGGGAGAATCGCCGCATGATCACTGAAGTCGAATCGGATGCGTTCGGTAAAATGATTGTGATGGAGGTTGGTGCTACGTGTGTCGGTGGTATGTATCAGACTTACCAAGCAGAGTCTCAGGTTGAGAGGGGGGCAGCCAAAGGATATTTCTCTTTCGGCGGTTCCTGTGTGACGACGGTTTACCGACCAGGTGCCATCCGCTTTGACAATGATCTTTTGGCTCAAGCCGCACTCGGTCGCGAAGTATATGCTAAGATGGGCGAGCAGTGTGGCGTGGTGGTGTGACCCTACAAAGCTTAGAAACCCCAAAGGTAGCTCTTTTTAGTAGCAAGCACCTCGCCATTTGAGTTCCTAATAGTGAAACGCCAAGCTGCAGGAGTGGCACTTGAATTAGGCCAGTCTTCGCCTGTTAAACCGATGAAGATTTCTTTACTCTTTGGTATCTTTGAGGGCAATTGAAAGATGTGCTCTTGTGCTTCGAGCGATTTCGGGGTGTAGAATTCGCCTTCGACGTAAGTACCTGCGGGAAGGTCGCGTACTTGCTCGTCGAGGATCAGCACGAAATAGTAGCCCGCACGTTCACTTCTATCAGTGCGAACGATGACTCGATCCCCGAGGTTTTCTTTGCCGGTCAAATACTCCGCAGCGCGTTTAAAGGCCTCGGCCTCAATATACCGTGGTTTGATGTCGAGGATAGCAACGCTCGTGAATGCGGGCTTCTTGGTGGAAGCACAAGAGATGCATAGGAGGCTGAAAAGGACGAGTAGGAGTATACGCATAATTGTGTAGATTCGTGAGGGGCGGGGGCTTGTCAATAGCCGCGTACAGACTAACTCATGATTCACTGCAGCATTTTTGAGTTGTTTTAGATTTGTTGGCAATTAAGTTTGGAGATGGTGTCATTGTATATGATGCAAAGCCTATTTCCTTCACAATCACTCAACACAATCCATTTATGATGCGCTGTTTCTCCTTGTTTCTCTCGTTCCTAGTTTCTGTTCAATTTGCTGCGGCTTTTGATGAGGCTACCAGCGCTCATTTGAAAGGCATCTATTCATTGTATATGACCGTGGATACATCCATGGCTGCTGATATTAAATCGAGTGAACGTCTCGATTTTAATGATATCATGGAACTTCAACTCAGAAGGGGTAATGTCGCTCTAAATACCTATGTGTTGAATCAACCAAAGGTGAATATCCCGCTCATTCAACTTTCAATTGATACCTCCAGTCGCATTGCTTCCGGTGAATTTGAGTTAATCGTGCGAGTGCGCGATTTCGTAACGATTGATCGCAATAGCGAAAAAACTGTCGCGACCGTTTTTGAAATGCGCCGCCGCGGCAGCTCCAGTTCAGGCTCCAAGCAGGTTGAAGTTATTAAAGCAGAGCTGCGCGATATGATAGGCGACTTCGTCACGACCTTTTGCGAGGTCAATCCGAAACGGTAGATGGCGGAACTAAAGAGAAGTTGTTTTTAAGCAGTTCATGCAGCTCAGTCTAAAGGCACTTACTTCGTATTCGGCCATTTCTGAAACTGTAGTCGAGCAGTTGGGGTCGTGGTCGCTGTTCGGACCACCTATTAAGTTGCGCCGCGAGCCTGCATTCGACTGCTAGTCGAGATTTTTTAGAGACTTACGCATTACGTGGGGCTCCGTCGTACTTCCTTAAGTATGAATAACAATGGTTGTCGCAGTAGCTAGTAGTTACACTATTTTGTATAATCGTGCTCTTTTCTTGTTGGTAAAAAATGACTTTTGAATGTGGCTAGGAATTCTTACATCCTTAATAATCGCTTGTTGTAGAGCTCTCGACTCGTAAAAAGCTAAAGTACCAACTTTCGTGGTAGACCAATAATTATGACAATGCAGTGGTCTGACTCTTTTTGCTAGGCGAACGGCATTCTTTACGATACACCTCCGACTCTAACTATGTCGCACCGTGAAAGGGCGGCTGCATGCTTCGGGAGAGATCCGACTTTTTTAGCGTGCACCTATTATCCAAGCTGCAGTCAAAACTGACTCAGCCATCCAAAAGTCGCATGATCGGAGAATCGTCTTATTAAGACGGCCAGAGCGTCTCACTACTCAAAGCAAATCGTTATGTCATTTTCTGAACTGGGACTCATTCCTGAACTCGTTGCAGCCGTTGAAGCTAAAGGCTACACCATACCTTCGCCTATCCAAGCACGCGCCATCCCTGCGGTCCTTGACCGCCGCGACGTCCTCGGCGGCGCACAAACTGGAACGGGTAAAACTGCCGCCTTTAGTTTACCCATGCTGCAGATCCTTTCCGGCGCTGAGTTTAACGGCCAAAACAAGCGCCCTCGTGCGCTCGTTCTCGCACCCACTCGTGAGCTCGCAGCGCAAGTACATCAGAGCATTGTAGATTACGGTCAGCATGTAAATATTCGGTCGTTTGTGATATTCGGTGGCGTGGGTTTTCAACCGCAAATTAATGCTCTGCGCCGCGGACTCGACATCGTCGTTGCCACTCCAGGCCGCTTGCTCGACCTCTGTCAGCGAGGTGAGATGCAACTCTCGAACATAGAGATGCTCGTGCTCGACGAAGCTGACCGCATGTTGGACATGGGCTTTATCAATGACATTAAGAAGATTTTGCAACTGATGCCTGCCAAGCGTCAAAACTTGTTCTTTTCGGCAACCTATACCAAGGAGGTAAAAAAGCTTGCCGATTCCATGCTGCACAATGCGGTCGAAGTCGAAGTGGCTGCGCGTAATGCCACTGCAGACCGCGTGGAACAAGAGGCGTATGTCGTCGCTCAAAATGCAAAACCACAATTTCTAGCTGAACTGATCCAGCAGGGAGATTGGGAGCAAATACTTGTTTTTTCTCGCACCAAGCATGGCGCAAATAAGCTCGCCAAGTATTTGGACCTAAAAGGGATCGCCGCAATGGCGATTCATGGTAATAAAAGTCAGTCCGCCCGTGAGCGTGCGCTCAACATGTTCAAGTCGAATAAAATCCGTGTAATGGTCGCGACTGATATCGCTGCGCGTGGTCTCGATATCGCGGATTTGCCGCATGTGGTGAATTACGAGCTGCCCAATATTCCCGAAGACTATGTACATCGTATCGGCCGTACGGGTCGTGCCGGCAAGGCTGGTAATGCGGTCTCACTCGTCAGTGATGTGGAGGAGGGCTACCTCTGGGATATCGAGAAGACGATGAAAAAAAACATACCACTTTACAGGATCGATGATCGCGGCGAAAAGATTGCTGTGCCACGCCCAGCGACACGCTCGAAGAAGTCACGCCCGGCACCGGGTCAACAGAACCGTGGTGGCGGTGGTCGCTCCAGCGGCGGTCGTTCCGGCGGTAGTCGTCCACAAGGTAGTGGTCGCTCTGGCGGTAGTCGTCCACAAGGTGGTAGTCGTTCCAGCGGTGGTCGTCCACAAGGTGGCGGCAGATCCAGTGGCGGCGGGTCGAGCGCAGCGCCGAGTCGTTCGCGCGGTCGTAATCGATAAGCATTTTGAAGGGCGGACTGATAAGTTCGCCCTTTTTTATTAGTGAATCGCTTGAGGCTTTAAGGGGGGCCAATGTGGGAGATGCCCTGGCGTAGCGGACACCAGAGATTCGCACATCATAATATTGCTAAATCCCCGTGCCGACGCTTTTCATTCGCCAATCCAGCGGCGGTCATTTAGTGGATTAGGGTATGAGTTCTATTAATGATTTAATTCAAACTGTGGCAGCGCTTCGTGAACCGGAGACAGGTTGCCCATGGGATATTGAGCAAGACCACCAATCGCTATGCGAATGTTTGATCGATGAGTGCTGCGAGTTGTTGCAGACGGTTGATCGGCTCGACATGCACCACATGGAAGAGGAATTAGGCGATGTACTGCTACAGGTCGTGATGCATGCCCAGATTGCGCAGGAGTCGGGGCATTTTGACTTCGAAGCGGTGTGTGCAGTAGTGAATAAAAAGTTGATTACGCGGCATCCACATGTGTTTGGCGAAAATGCGAAACTCGGCAACTCGGAGGCTGTGCTTAAGCAATGGGACGAAATTAAAGCGGAAGAAAAGAAGCGTGGGCCAAAGCAAGCTGGACGCTTTAAAGATTTACCGAATCAATTGCCAGCGCTGATGTATGCAAAAGATGTCTACAAACAGATTCAAAAACAGAAAATGAATGCGTCCGAGGTAATTGATGCGAGTGCCATTGGGATGACAGCACAAGCATTAG
>JABJQI010000144.1 GCA_018663485.1 Opitutia bacterium | reverse complement strand
TGCGTGATTCGTTGGCCGTCATCGGTGAGTGTCATCACTTCCGGATGATCAACATTGAGCCATGCTGGCGGAGCGGCTGAAGGGGTTCCCAGAACCACTGCGATCCCCGCCTCTTCAAGTCGGCTAATCACACGATGCAACCAGTTAAAATCAAAGCAGCCTTCTTCCGGCTCCATCAAGCCCCATGCAAACTCAGCGAGACGAACTGCATTCAGTCCGGCAGCCTTGATTCGCTTCAGATCCGCTTCAAACTCATTTTCCGGCCATAGTTCGGGATAATACGCAGCACCGATCCATGGCGGCCCCATGCTCTGTGCGGTTTTATTCTGTATCATAAAAATAACCAAAGTGTTCAAACATGTTTACACAATAAACTACTTGCTGAAATTGGTATATGCAGCTTCTAACAATACATGTCATGATTTCGACATTATCCGATTGAATCATGCGCAAAGGATCTACACTGTTCAAACTCAACATGTCGGAAATTCATTGATGATTAAACAACAGAAAAACGTACTACTTGCCCTAAATTGGAAACACCCAAAACTCCACTTGGGCGTTGCGACGTTTGCCCGCGAGGCAGGCTGGCACCTAAATGCCTCGATTGAGTATGGAGGCAGTATCCCAAAGGGCTGGACAGGGTCCGGCATCATCACGCACCGGGGAGTTCCAATCATCGAAGAATTCTTGAAGGACTTCTCCGGCACGGTCGTTTCAGTCACCCCCACCCCCCTGGGGCCGAGCGTCAGTAATGATCGAAAAGCCACTGGACGCATAGCCGCACGGTATTTTCACTCACTCGGGTTTCGTACGATGCTCTATTATTGCCCGCATCTCTCAAAGAAAAATGATCTACGACGACAGGGATTCAAAGAAGAATGCGACGCACTCGATTGCCGTATGCTTAACATTCGCCCACCCGCCAAGTCCCTGCAGTGGTCGGCCCACTGCGACCAGCTAGTTGCACAAATCAAAAAAGCGGACCTGCCAGCTGCAGTGTTTGCCTTTGAGGACATATTTGCTGCCGAGATCCTAGATGCCGCTCTATCCGCAGGCCTTCGCGTGCCCGAGGATGTCAGCATACTCGGAGCAAATAACGATGAGTTAATTTGCGAAACACTTAAGGTTTCACTTTCGAGTATTGAAAACAACCTGATTAAAGTCGGCTACGAGGCTGCCGCCCTTTTAGATCGCCTGCTAGACGGAGAAGATGCACCAAGCGCCCCGATTCTGATTCCACCCGAAACTGAGGTAATTGCCCGCAAAAGCACCGATACCTATGCGATCGCCCACCCCGGCCTGTTGAAAGCACTCGATTACATCAAGGAACACTTCCACCTTAACATATTTGTAGCCGATGTGGCCATTGCAGCCGCGATGTCCGAAACCAGCCTACGGCAATTGTTCAATAAAAATCTAGGACACACCCCGACTTGTGAAATCCTGCAGCGACGACTCAATCTGGCCTGCCGTCTCCTTGAGGCAACTGACCTGAAAATCGACGACATTGCAGAGCGCTCTGGATTCGGTGATCGACGCAATCTGCACGCCGCATTTCGCCGGAAGCTGGAGACCACCCCCTCGGACTATCGCAAGCAAAGTCTCTCGTCACCCCATTCCAGCTTCTAATAAATCATATTCGGTTTCACCATTTATTGAGTGTTGAAATAACGACATACTTTGCGCGTATCAACCTGTAATTAGAGCACGACTTGCCATATAATAATCTCAGATATAGAGAATATAATGACACACTCAACTCATTCCCCTTTTTGCGACTCACTCCAACCTGTCGCCCAAATACTCGACTGCCCAGGCTGGAATGTCTGGTGTTGCTCCCCGATTTACGACGCCGATGGCCGGGTACACGTCCTATTCTCACGCTGGCGCGACACATTCGGCGACTGGTTACGAAGCTCCGAAATCGCCCACGCCGTGGCCGACTCTCCAGAAGGGCCATATACCGTAACGGGAACTGTCCTGAGCGGACGCGGTGGAGATTTCTGGGATGCAGATACAATCCACAATCCAACCATTCAAAAGGTTGGCGACCGCTATGCCCTTTTATACATTGGCAACAATCTAGCCGAGGCGGAAAAGAACCATGCGCACCACGCCTCCACCCAGCGAATTGGATTGGCCGTCGCCGACTCGCCGGAAGGCCCCTGGGCTCGGATCAGCGATGAAGCGCCGCTCCTGGACGTCAGCAAGAATCCTTCAGACTGGGATAGCTACTTGACCACCAACCCTGCTCTACTTCAGCACCCAGATGGAAAACTCTGGCTCTACTACAAGGCGTGGGATCGCCATAACGACGACTTACGCAAGATGGGCCTCGCTGTCGCCGAAAAACTAGAGGGACCCTACAATCGCTACGAAATGAACCCAGTGGTCGATTTTTCATCCATTGATGCCCAAGTCGAGGACGCTTACGTATGGTTCGAGCATGGCTGCTTCCACATGCTGATGCGCGATATGGGCGTCATTCACCCGCATGTAGGCCTCTACCTCCGCTCAGAAGATGGCATCCAATGGTCGGAACCGCAACTCGGTTACGAACAATCGACGGTCTATTTCGGCGGTGAAGTTCAACGCTTCGAACGCCCTCAAATCCTAATGAAAAACGGCAAGGCGGACTATCTTTTCTGCGCATTAATGAACTCTGAATCCTCAAACGCTGCGGTTCTTAAAATAGGAGAGTGGTCATGAAACCCAACATTTTAGTGATCATGGCGGACGATATGGGCCATTGGTCCCTCGCATGCGCAGGGAATAGCGATGTGCACACTCCCAACCTCGACCGACTGGCCGTCTCTGGTACACGCTTTGAAAACTTTTTCTGCGTTTCCCCGGTCTGCTCACCCGCGCGAGCCTCTTTGCTTACCGGTCGCATCCCCTCTCAGCACGGCGTGCACGATTGGCTCAAACTGGGCAATATAGATGATCCTGACGGGCAATACAGGGGAAAAGATCGCCCCATAGAATACCTTCAGGGCATCAAAGGTTTTACCGATTATTTAGCTCAAGACGGCTACACCTGCGGCCTATCAGGAAAATGGCATCTGGGCGATAACGGCGCTCCACAAAAAAGCCACAGCTTCTGGAAAGCACATGCTTTTGGCGGTGGCAGCTATACCGACTACCAACTCTTTGAAGATGGAAAACTCGAAACCAAAAATCGCTACATCACCGATGTCATCACAGACAACGCCGTCGATTTCTTGAATCAGCACAAAGATAAAAACTTCTGCCTCAGTGTCCACTACACCGCGCCACACAGCCCATGGGATAAAGAGGATCACCCTGCTAGTATCTGGGACCTATACAACGACTGCGACTTCACCGCGACTCCAGACCTGCCAGTCAACCCGCTCCAAATCGACACCGCACCCGCTGGAACTGGCAAACGGCGCAAAGAACTGCTGCAAGGGTACTATACCGCGATCACCGCGATGGACCGAGGAATCGGAATCCTCCTCGACCAGCTTGAAGCGCAAGGTCTGCGGGAAAATACCCTCGTCATTTTCACCAGCGACAACGGGATGAACATGGGGCATCACGGCGTCTGGGGTAAAGGCAACGCGACCTATCCACAAAACATGTGGGACACCTCGGTTAAAGTGCCTGTCATCTTCTCATGGCCTGGAACAGTGCCGCAGAACTCCCGATGCGAATCGATGCTCAGCCATTACGATGTGTTTCCGACATTACTCGACCTAGCC
>JABJQI010000049.1 GCA_018663485.1 Opitutia bacterium | reverse complement strand
GGCAACATCCTGCCGGTCGTTAACATCGACTCCGGCCCAGGCACATATGAAGAGCTCGATGAAGGCAGCACTGCGGATCTAGCAGTGTCAGCCAGCGACAGCGACGGCACGATTGCGAGTATCCGCGTCTTGATCGATAACGTGCAAATCGATGAAAACACGACCGACAGCGCCTACACACTGGAGAATCCCTTTAGCCACTTAGCCCCTGGCGCGCACGAACTCGAAGTCATCGCTACGGATAATGTCGGCGGCAACGCATCCACAACTGTGTCCTTTTATATCGTCGATGATAGTTCCGAGTTAACAGGCCAGCATCCCTATACCGCAGGCATGAACAAGGTGCAGGAATACCTACGTTTCTTACCAGAAGCTTACAATGACGACCCCAATCGAGAATGGCCGATGATCCTGTGGCTCCACGGCGCGGGCAACCGAGGCAGCGACGCATGGTCACTACGCAGCGCTGGTGGCCCACCCTCACGTATCAAAAACAACGACCCGCTACTGAATGACTTCATCGTGCTCAGCCCGCAGTGCAAAACCGGAGAGTGGTGGGGAGACAATGGCGCACAGAATAACATCGATGCACTGGTCGACGAGCATCTCGCCCGCTTTCGCATCGATCCTGATCGCATCATTATCACCGGTCAAAGTATGGGCGGCATGGGCAGCTACACATCGGCCCTGCGCCACCCCAATAAATATGCCGCAGTCGTGCCGATTTGCGGCAGTGGCGATACGAACAAAGCCAACACCATCGCACACCTGCCCATCTGGATATTCCACGGCGACTCAGACAACACTGTAGGCTATCAACACTCGGTGGACATGAACGCCGCACTCCTTACCGCTGGCGCCCAAAATACTGACTTCCATACCATTGTAGACGGCCCACACAATGTTTGGACTGAAACCTATCAGCGTGCTGACCTCTATCAATGGATGCTGGAGATGAGTTGGCTTTCCAAGCACTATCCATCGACGGGCGCACTCAAACCCTTATTAGAACAAGTCAGCGATGGCGACGGCATGACTGGGCAACAGGAATTCGAGGCGGGCACATCGCCCACCGACGCGACATCCGCCTTCAAGGCGATGCCTCCCAACATCAACGGCAGCCACATCACCCTCAGCTGGAACAGTGCACCCGGGCAATTCTATACTGTTTATACCTCCACAGACCTAAGCGCTGATGATTGGCAGCCACTGCAACCTGAGAATATCCCGGCTGATGCCTCACAAACAAATAGCTTGGTTCACACGACCGAAGAAAGCACTGTCTTTTACCGAATCGAAACCTCAAGCTGATTCACTCAATTTAAAGCCAAGCAAGCAGACATCATCTTCCCAACGTTCATGACCACAGAATTGCTGCAAAGACTCGACGACTGACCGTATCGAACCTTGCAATACACACGATTCATTCCCAGAGAGAGCATTCAACAAACGATTTGCGCCATACTCTAGCCCGTCAGCATTGATCGCTTCCACCACTCCATCCGTATATAAAATCAGTGAGTCACCCGTTTTGAACGGAACATCGAAATCTGTGTAAGTATATTCAGGTAGCAAGGCGAGCGCAGGTCCTCGAGCCTCCTCAGGAACACCAACAAACTCAGCACAAGCTTCCTCGGAATGCAGATGCACAGGCGTCGGATGCCCTGCGACTGCCAATTGGAGCTGACCAGACGCCACATCAATGATGCCATAACAGGCGGTCGCAAAAATAAGCGTATCACCGTCTAGTAAGAGCGCATGTAAGCGACGATTCATTTTAGACAAAAAATCGGCAGCCGTCAGCGGAGCCCTAGACAGTTCACTGGCGATCGCCTTGATACTCGCAGTGACCAGCGCAGATCGCACTCCGTGCCCCATCACATCACAAATCAAGAGACCTGCCTTCGTGTCACTGAGCTGATGAATTGAACAAAAATCCCCGCCGAGCTGATCACAGGCGGCATAATAATGGTGAAATTGAATTTTACTTGAGCCTGCGTCGTCTCCCATCGTGGGATAACGATTCGGCAAGAATGCCTTCTGTAAACTCGCAGCCACACGCAAATCCTGCGCCATCTGATCATGCGCCTCCTCAAGCTCAGCCTCTCGTTGTTTCAGTGCAGTGATGTCGCGACCGATGCCCATTATCCCACAGATAGCACCTGTATCGTCGCGAATCGGAACTTTTGTGACGGAGCCCCAGGCTAATTGCCCGTTGTGAATGGTCGCTTCCACTTCCCCCTTCATTGCCTTTCCGCTCGCCATGACGTTCTCCTCGTCGTCATAGGCCTTCTGCGCAAACTCTGCATCAAACAAATCGAAGTCGTTTTTACCGACTGCATCCGCGGGGTCATCAAAGCCAAACCAACGCGCATTGGCCTCATTGATTAAGATGAAATTGTGCTCCAGATCCTTAAAAAAAATATTGTCATCAATATTCTCAATGAGCTGACGCAGTAGATGACGATCCTTGGTAACTTTATCTTTCATACTAACATTCAAATTGAATCATTAGCATATGAACCAACGAGATACAAACCGACGCTCGAATAACTAGCGAAATGCCACACGCATCCTATTCTTGATAGTCTGGATTTAGCCAAGTCGGATCGATTGGAAAACTCACCATCTCAGCATGACCATCGAGAAACACCATGGGGGCCGCACCATCGTGACAGAAATAGAACCCTACCCGTGGCCCCTCAGGAATCACTGATTGCGCCGCGTCAGTCGCATGCTGCACCTTCAAGTTCTCACTGCCGCTCGACGCATAAATCACACGGCTAGGGTTATCAAAGTTAATCAAACGACGCTCATTTTTGTTTGGCTTTGTCCCGTCTGGACCTGCGACTGGATAATCTGAGAAAAGACCATTGCTCCCAAACCAATTCCAACCTCCCTTGAGAATCTCCTCAGGTATGCGCGGGTCGCGAATATCATAGTAAGTGCGCTTCAACTCGTTCCAACTCGGCCATCCATCCTGAGTGCGTGACTCCAAATACGGATACAGCGCGCCCGCAAGCCCCATTCCATTCGTGGTATCGTCATTGCCTCGCCCCGGCACCTTCCCCTTATGTTCATTCGCATACAACAAGGCCGCGGCACCAATTTGGCGAATATTGTTTACCGCTTGCGCCGCATGCGCACGCTCTCGCACTTTCGAAACAGCTGGGATTAATATGGCCGCCAAGATCGCAATGACGGCAATCACGGTGAGTAATTCGATGAGGGTAAATGCTGATTTTCGGGCCTTCATAACAAGAGGGATTGACTTGATCAAATATCCAACATCTTGTTCCGTATATTGTCAACAAGATTCACACATATCATACTCATATAGGTAACTGGAACAGTTACAACCGGCAACATCACTTAAGCGCCTCAACCAGGCGACGCTCTGTGGAGTAATACTGCATCGGATCCACTCCGCTTCGTGGCGTTGGAATACCTTCTGGCACCTGATAGCGCCTCTTCACGGAACGAAGCGCGGTGTGCATACGCTCCTTAATTTCAGCGTAGTCGCTGTTGTGATACTGATTTGTCAACTCATGCGGGTCAGACTCAAGGTCGAGCAACTCCCATTCATCTAAATCATAAAAATGAATCAATTTATAGCGGCCATCATAGACACCCTCATGCCGTTGCACCATATGCCAACCTGGATACTCGTAATAGTGATAGTAATGGTAATCACGCCAGTCCTCAGGAGCCTCCCCCGCAAGCAAATCCACTAAGCTAGCACCTTGCATCTCGGCAGACACCGGAACATTTGCGATCTCTAAAAAGGTCTGCGCAAAATCGAGATTCGAAACAAGGTCACGATTGACTGATCCTGCGGGAACCACCCCTGGCCACGAGACCAATAATGGCGTCCGGTAGGATTCATCATACATGAAGCGCTTATCAAACCAACCGTGCTCCCCTAGATAAAATCCCTGGTCCGACGAATAAATGAACACCGTATTCTCAGCCAAACCACTCGACTCTAAATAATCCTGCAATCGCCCTACATTGTCATCCAGCGAACGCACGCAGGCCAAGTAGTCCCGCAGATAACTTTGATACTTCCAACGAACCAGCGATACGCCCTTTAAATCAGGATCGTTGTAGATCGTTTCACGCCGGTCCAAATCACGATCCCAGAGCGCTTTCTGTTCAAGCGACAGGCGCGAGTAAACACGTTCATGAAACACTGAATCCTCGCGACGCACGTCGACCTTCATATCGCGATCTTTCTCAAACGTCTGGGCCAGTGACATGTCTTGATCATGCGCTGCCGTTCCCCGCCCGCGGTAGTCATCAAATAAAGTCGCTGGCTCCGGAAAAGTCACACCATCAAATAGATTCAAATATTTGACCGGCGGCGACCACTCGCGATGCGGTGCCTTATGTTGCACCATCAGCATAAAGGGCTGATCTGAATCGCGCTGATGCTCGAGCCACTGTATCGCCTTGTCCGTGACGACATCCGTCACATAGCCATCCTCCGTCACCACTCCATTCGGCCCACGAAACTCAGGACGGTAATACAAGCCCTGCCCCGGCAGGATCTCCCAATGATCAAAGCCAGTCGGGTCCGAACCCAAGTGCCATTTCCCGATAATTGATGTCTGGTAACCTGCGGCTTGCAACAACTTAGGAAAAGTCACCTGCGAACCGTCAAACTCGGTCGACTCATTAAAATAAAAACCATTCAGGTGACTGTATTTTCCCGTCAATATAGCGGCTCGACTTGGGCCACAGATCGAATTGGTCACCATACAACGGTCAAAGCGCATGCCCTGCTCGGCAAGACGATCTAGATTCGGCGTCGGAGCGAGTTTCGCAATCGGATGCCCATAGGCACCGATCGCCTGCGTCGCATGATCGTCACTAAAAACAAAGACAATGTTCGGGCGCTCGGCAAACAGGCTGACGCCACAAGAGGCCAGCAGCACGAGCACAGTTCGAGTTTGAAATTTAAATGTTACCATCGAACCTCACATTCATAACTATCAAATATATTAACGCAATTGGAGACAGTAAAAAGAATGAGATGGGAGACATGCGAGCAGTTCCCCGCCCGACACATCTCCTCACCTTCCAGCCTTACTGCTTAATTAAACGAACACTGTCGATATAGAGATTAAAACCGCTACTGTTCGCATTCTTCGGGATCGACCGAAACTTGAAATTCTTCACCCCAGCCGACGTAAAAGTCTGCGATTGCACGACCATCGACGTCACGAAGCGTTCACTCGAGCTGTAGCAATCGACCGAATCGCCGACGCCAGTGCCACTGATGAAGAGACGGAAGACGCCCGCATCCGGAGCTGTCTTATAACTCACCTCGACATCATACGTGCCCGCCTCTGGCACATTAATCCCAAAGATCATATGGTCGGTGTAGGCGGCATCGGCCTCAAGTTGACAAAGGCTCCCCGCGGATGCGGCGGCATTCGATTCTTTAACAACACTGTCTCCGACACTGACCTCTTCAAGCCCTTGATGCTCGATCTCGTAAACGCCTATATAGTCGTCAACAGAGGTGCTTAGAATACGACTGAAATAATCATAGACCTCAGGGAATGTGCCATCCGGTCGAACGAGCCAAAGCCCTTTCAAGTCGTCATTCTCTGCTTCAGTAGGATAAGAGAATGCATAGGTACCTTTCTCCTCGTTATCATATACGCACCAGAAAAGGATGTAACGCGCCCCGGCAAGAAGTGCCTGCTCCACTTGCCGTGCGGATGCCCCAACCTGCGCGTGTTCACGCTCAAGAGCAGTTGCAAATGCGGATCCATCTGTGTCCGTAATCTGATTTTCTGCCGCACCAAATTCACCGAGATAGAGATTGTCCGATCCAAAGGCCGCAGAGTCTGGACACTTAGAATCCATGTATTCAAACATCGCGAAAATGTTATCCTCGTTGCCATTATTCTTACCAGTGCTCCAACTGGAAAGTGAATACAGATCGGCATAGGTGGAGGGGATCACTGTATCGATAATGTAGTGCACCTTCGCATCTGGATAATACGGCTGCGGCAACCAATTAAACTCGATCGCGCCCCACACTTTAGTCGTGCTGTTGGGCGTGGCGGCCTTTGCATCGTCAATCGCATCCTGCCGTGCGTTGAACCATGCGATCATACCAAGCTCGGCGATCGAATCATCCACTTCACCATAGCCACTATAAGCGTTGTCCCCCTCCCAGTTTTGAAGAATGAAAGTCTTATCACTGTAGGTGTTGCGAAGGTGAACGACTAAATCATAGATCTCAGTCTCGACTAATTGCACCTCACTGCTGGTCATTCCATCCTTCCATTTGACCGCCCCCTTGCCGACTTTGAAACTGTGAGCATCGATCACAAAAGTGTGAATTCCCGGGCGGCTAAACAAATCGCTAAAATGCGTCGTCTGCGCTAATTCCACTAAACTGTTCACCGGCGTAGCGGGCCAACTCATATTCCAGACATAATTTTTGGCCTCGTAGTTTTTGCCCATAAAGACCTTCATCACACTGGATCCGAGACGTTTGATCTGCTCCGCACCTTCGTTGAGAGAGTCGACCGAAGTGAGTGTCGAATCCGTGTCGGAAACGTAATACTTCGCGCCCGCATGGGCCACGCCAATCACATCTGAGAGACGCTTTGGCTCGTAATTCAACTTCACCTGAGCGATACGAAACTCGGTGGTCTGTTGCACCGATCCATTGTAGAGGAAGTCCCTGGCAGTCAGCTTTAGTTGCCAGCTCCCGTCCCCAAGATTTCCAACGTTATTGAGGGAGAGCGGCGTTAACGTCTCCAGCGGCGAACCGCTCGCATACGTCAGAAATCCTGTATCAGGCCAATTCTCGGTATGACTGGTGCTACCATCAGAGAATTCGACTTCATCATAGCGATTCGCAGTCAACAGACTAATGCCTCCAAAACTAAGCGATGCAAGATCCTGCGCACCTGCGCCCGAAATATTCAGAGTCAGCAACACCCACTCGTCATCCGCATCCGTGGACCAATCGGTTCCACTATCAATGCGGCTGCCCCCAGAACCTCCTTTGATTTTAAGGTCACCTTCTGCGGCCTTGATTGTGTTCGGCGCATCAATCGAAAGTTCGAAGATGATAGGACCTTTCGAAGAGGTCGTCGTATCCGTAAACGTCGCGACCTGCTGGGCTGGTCCGCTCGTAGCAACGCCGAGGGTGTTCCAACCAGTGCTAGTTGCACTCTCACCAAAAACAACTTCAGCAGCAGATAAATTCGAGGCAGCGGCGCAAAAGACGCTGGATGACAGTAGACAAAAAGAAGCCAAGCGTAGAGCTTCCTGCGCAGTGATTCTTGATGAGCGTGTAGGCGTAATTCCTATACGCCCCATTGGGGTATTTGAGTGCATAACGACAACAGTTTGGGTTGAATGAAGTTTCCACAAACCGTGAGGATCGAACACAAACTGCCGTATTCAGACAGCGGTG
>JABJQI010000214.1 GCA_018663485.1 Opitutia bacterium | reverse complement strand
GCGCGTAACTATCACAGCCTGCACTGCTGTTGTCAGGCTCCAACCCACGCAACCGGATGATGCGGGTGGTAATCAGGTTGCGTTGTTGTTCGTCCTTGGGGAATTCGGAAAAAATATGCCCCGTGGGTAGTCGCCCTTTAAACACCATACCGAGTGGTTCGCCGGCCCCGATCTTATCCGCCAGTGCGTGTAACCCGAGCGGGGTGCCGTAGGAATCAGCCTTACAGGAGGGCGGATTCTTCGAGGTCGAGATCGAAAAAACGTGCTGTAGCACGCCGTCAAAAATGAGCGCAAGTTCCTGTCGCTCAATCGAAACGATTACTTGGCGATGTGTCGGCGTGATTGACAAGGCCTCACAGCTTTGTTTTACACGCCCGTTTTCCTTTATAAAATCAAATGGCATACAAAGTAGGCATCCTCGGAGCGACTGGCGAAGTCGGTCAAGAAATCATTCGTCTTCTCCACGAGCGTGAATTTCCCATTGCGGAACTTCACTTGCTCGCATCTGCACGTTCAGCAGGGAAGACCCAGTCCTATGGCGACAAGTCTTGGACCATCGAAGCAGCAACTCCAGAGTGCTTCGACGGACTCGACATCGCCATTTTCAGCGCTGGCGGCGCCCAAACGCTGCAATTTGCAGACGAAGCGGTCAAGCGCGGCTGTATCGTCGTGGATAACAGCTCGGCGTTTCGCCAAAACCCTAATGTGCCACTGGTTGTTCCTGAAATTAATCCGGATGCAGTGGATAACCATCAAGGCATTCTTGCGAATCCGAATTGCTCGACTGCGATTTCCCTTATGGGGCTGTATCCGCTCCACAAGGCATTTGGTTTGAAGTCTTTTATTGCCTCGACTTACCAAGCGGTTTCAGGTAGCGGTGCGGGTGGTTTGATCGAACTCGATCAGCAAGCACGCGCGTGGGCAAAGAATGAGCCGTTGGTCAAGGAGGTTTACCCGCACCAGATCGCGTTCAATCTGCTGCCGCACGTGGATGCCTTCCTTGAGGACGGCTACACCAAGGAAGAGATGAAGATGCTTAACGAGGGTAAAAAGATTCTTGGTCTCGACGAGTTACGCGTCACTTGCACCTGTGTGCGTGTGCCGATCTTCCGTGCGCACTCGATTTCGATCAGTGCCGAATTTGAAAGGCCTGTCAGCGTCGCAGCTGCGCAGGCTGCGATCGAAGCGTTCGAAGGTGTCGAACTCGTAGATGATCCCGCAAACTTGAAATATCCCATGCCGATCGATTACTCTGAAGTCGTCCCTTGTGGCGTCGGTCGCATCCGTAAGGACCAGGTGTTCGAAAACGGTTTGGCACTCTGGGTCACCGGAGATCAGCTCTGGAAGGGCGCAGCGCTCAATGCGATTCAGATCGCCGAGTTGTTGCACCAAAAGGGCAAGATCGGGTAACATATTCTGGTATTCTTTTTACAAACGGGTGAATCTTATCAGGTTCACCCGTTTTTTTAGGAAACAGTGACGATTTTCTAACTAAATGAACTTTTAAGGAGGATGCGGATCACTCCGTCGGCTTTAACTTAATTGTTGAGATCGCAATCTCTCCCGAGCTTTGTCGGCTATTGCAGTGCAGCTTTACCTCGATTTCTCCTGATGGGAGTGAGATCGAACCGGCCGCAAGGGTTTTCCAACTTTGTTTGCCGCCTGTTGTTTTCAATGTGAGTGGCATCTTTATCTTGCCGACTGAAAGGACGAATTCATTGCCAGCTTCCAGTTGATTAATGGCGGCTTCAATTTCGATCGAATAGTTCGATGCAGTGTCTACTCGAAGCGGATACGTGGCGACTCCTGTTTTCTTCCAATTGTTTAATTGGGAGCGTTTGTTGATCGTGTGATCATTATATTTAACACCATTCTGGGTGGTTGAGTCGGATGGCTCCAAAGTGAACGAGCCATTCGGCGACGGATTGATGCGATAGGCGCTAACTTTAGGTGCCTGGTCGGTATTAATTACGATGACAGATGCGGCAGTATGCACAGGTTCTTCAGGTAATCCACCGAGGAGGATTCCTGCTGTGGTCTCTTTGAATTTAATCGGCTGATTATTGATTCCATCAAGTAGATAGCTGCTCGACGGTGTCGATTTGAGGCCAGGGATCAGCAGTTTTCCGTTTCTGGGCCAGTCGAACACATGTAAATAGAGCCGATGCGTGTCATCGGGCATTTGTTTAGAGGTGGCACGGCCCCAGGGGAGTTTGGTGAACGGCCCCGCTTGCGTGCCGTAGATCGATTCACCGTTAACTTGCATCCATTCGCCAATATCTTGAAAGCGCTCAATTGATTTGGGGTCAATAGAGCCATCCGGAAGCGGCCCGATATTGAGTAGATAGTTGCCGCCTTTACTGACCGCATCGATCAAGCGGCAAATCAAATCGTTTGAAGATTTATAGTTGGTCGCATATTTGCTCCAGCCCCAGGTGATGTTCAAAGTATCGCAGGTTTCCCAGTCAACTCCAGGAATACCAGTTGCCGGAATGTGTTGTTCAGGGGTAGAGAAATCGCCGAACCAGTAATCGCCTGTGCTGTTTTGCATTTTTTTATGACTCCACAGGCGATTATTAATCAGCGTATTCGGCTGATTTTTACGAACCAAGCTGACGAGTTCTTTGGCCTTCCAGTCGTTACCTTCGAAAGTCGGGCTCGAGTAATCCAGCCACAGTATATCGACGGCACCGTAGCGCCCATTGGTAACCTCATTGACCTGTGCATGGAGGTAATCTAGATAGCGGGGTAGCTTGCGATCTGCCATGCTCAGTCCTGCCACATTGATCGTGCCCTTACCAGCTGGGGCATCAGGATGGTGCCAATCCCAGAGCGAATGATAGACACCCAAACGCAAACCTTCGCTCCGAATGGCTTCGGTGATCTCTTTGTGTAAATCTCGCCCAGTCACGTTTTTTGCATCGAATTCGGTTTGTGCTGAATCGTGCAGTGCGAAGCCTTCATGATGCTTGTTAGTGAAGACAACATATTTGGCCCCAGCCTGTTTTGCTAACTGCGCCCATTGTTTAGCAAAATCCACTGAGGGTTTAAACTTTGGCAACATGGTTGCCTGATAAACGTCTGCAGGCACAGCGGCCTTTTTTTGGATCCACTCTGCACCTCTGGTAAAGGTTTTCTCGCCCCATTCGCCTTCTGCGGATGAATAGAGGCCCCAGTGAACAAACATGCCAAAGCGGCTTTCTTTCCACCAAGCCATGCGAGCTTCACGATCTGTTGCTGATTCAGTATCGATGATTAATTTCGAAGTATCTTCTTCTGCACAGCATATTGATGATCCGTTAAATACAAACAGCATGCTAGCCATGGCTATCGCGGAAGCAGTTGATTTGATCATTTTATTGGAAGGTGTCTGTTGGCGGGGAGACCCCTTTGTGTTGTTTGAGGGCATTTTAGATGTCGATTTTTTGGGGGATGTTTACAGGACTTCAAACGCCCGATTTGCTGCGATGTAGAGTGGGTGCTTGGGTGTTTGATTGGCGTTCTTACCTAAGCAAGAAATGTTCAGGTTTGGTAGCTCGCGGAAAGGCTCTAGCAATGACAAGATGGCGTTTTGTCGATCCATGTGCAGGCCATGGTTGCCCCAGCCGCCGACAATATCCAAATGTCCATTGTTGAGCGCATAGGCTTCGTTGATCGCTGCTTGAATCTGTGTGTCATTCTCAGAGCCGACAGGGTCTTCAACTGCCATCATATCGTTCGGGTCGGTTGCGCGGTAGGCGAAGATGTTGAGCATCAGAAACTCGTTGGCACCGAGTCGGCCACAAAATGATTTGATCCGCGTAAGTGTTGGGTCGAGCTGATTTTCGTCGGCGGTGGATGGATTGAGGCAAATGAAGAGCGCACGTCGACGCTCAAATAGCTCATCCCAGCGATGCAGCAGCGTGTAGCGATAGCTACGGCAATTGGAGAAGGTGCAATCGTTTTGCATCGTATCTGGGTTGAGTTACTTTAACTTGCCGAGCTTTAGCTGTAGCGTGCTTATAACCCTGGGCTGTTGCGCATAGTGTGACCCGTTTAAATTTTATTTGACTGCATTGGCGGTGATGCCCGGCCAGTCATCCGTGCGGAATGG
>JABJQI010000222.1 GCA_018663485.1 Opitutia bacterium | reverse complement strand
GAAATACCGCAGCATGGCTTCGGTGATTTCGAAATCTGCGATTACGCCGTCCTTCATCGGGCGGATCGCGGTGATGTTGCCGGGCGTGCGTCCGAGCATTTTTTTTGCATCCGAGCCGACGGCACAGACCTTCTTGGTCGACGAGTAGATCGCGACAACACTGGGCTCGCGTAGGACGATACCCTTGTCTTTTGCAAATACGAGTGTGTTTGCAGTGCCTAGATCGATTCCGATGTCGTTTGAGAGAAAGCCGAACACGTGTTTTAGATTTTTAAGTGCAATGACCCCCGAGCGCAGAAGTCTATGAAGTTTCTCACGCGGAAGAGTTTGAATGTCAAATAATTACCACCTCTATATAGCTGTAGTCAGCATGTTTTGCAGGAGTAAGCGCCAGCCTGCCATGGATTTGAGCGTAATCAGGGTCAGACCGTGGGGCAGCTTTCGCCAACAGAGGTCGCTAGGCATGACCTCAGGCGGGCATTACAGACAGGCGGACTTGAGCGGCGATATATTCTGAGAGTGGCCAGCCTGTTTCGATCTGGTCGATGCGATCCTGGCTGACACCTGTTCGAGTGGCACCTAAAACGAAAAACGAAATCGGTGCAGAACCAAGAATCTTCTTGCGATACCTAAGCTGCAGAAGGCATATGTAACGGCATCTATGGACACATATATTGACTATTTAAAAGAGATCGACGAACGAAAAGGTCAGGGCCTGCACCCGCTACCGATCGACGGTGAAGCATTATTAGCCGAAATAATTGAGCAAATAAAGGATTCTGCCAACGAGCATCGTAAGGAATCGCTTCACTTCTTTATTTATAATACCTTGCCGGGTACGACGAGTGCTGCGCTTGTCAAAGCTGCGTTTTTGAAGACGATTATCCTTGGTCAATCGACGGTCGAAGAGATCACACCTGCGTTTGCCTTCGAATTGTTGTCTCACATGAAAGGCGGGCCCTCAGTTGAGGTACTGCTTGATTTAGCTTTAGGCGATGATCCCGCGATCGCGACGGCGGCCGCAGACGTCCTTAAGACCCAAGTATTCCTGTATGAGGCGGATACCGATCGCCTCGAGGCCGCTTACCGCTCCGGGGATGCAATCGCTAAAGATATTCTCGAGAGCTATTCCAAGGCTGAGTTCTTTACCAAGCTTCCAGAGGTCGCCGAAGAAATCGAGGTGGTGACCTTTATCGCAGGAGAAGGCGATATTTCGACTGATTTACTGTCTCCCGGCAATCAAGCGCACTCCCGGGCCGACCGCGAGCTGCATGGCAAGTGCATGATCTCTGAGGCTGCGCAGGCGGAGATCCAAGAACTGCAGCGGGCGCATCCGGACAAGAGTGTGATGTTGATCGCCGAAAAGGGCACGATGGGCGTAGGCTCCTCTCGTATGTCTGGGGTCAATAATGTGGCGCTGTGGACTGGTAAGCAGGCCAGTCCCTATGTGCCCTTTGTCAATTTGGCTCCGATTATTGCGGGGACCAATGGCATCTCGCCCATTTTTTTGACGACTGTCAGTGTGACCGGCGGCATCGGCATTGACCTCAAGAATTGGGTGAAGCAGTTAGATGCGGACGGTAACCCAGTCTTGAACGAGAATGGCGATCCTGTGCTTGAGCAGGTATACTCGGTGGCGACTGGCACCGTGCTGACGATTAACACCAAGACCAAGAAATTGTATAACGGCGACAAAGAGCTGGTAGACATTTCATCGGCCTTAACGCCGCAAAAAGTCGAATTCATCAAGGCGCGTGGCTCCTATGCGATTGTGTTTGGCAAAAAGCTGCAGAGCTTCGCTGCTCAAACACTGGGCGTCGACTTGGAGCCGGTGTTTGCGCCTTCCAAAGAGATCTCGCATGACGGGCAAGGCCTTACCGCAGTTGAAAAGATCTTCAATAAGAACGCCGTTGGCGTGACCGAAGGAGCGGTGTTGCACGCGGGCTCTGATGTACGCGTCAAGGCGAACATTGTCGGTTCTCAGGACACCACTGGGCTGATGACTTCGCAGGAATTGGAAGCGATGGCCGCAACAATCATTTCACCGACGGTGGATGCTGGTTACCAATCAGGGTGTCACACCGCGTCAGTTTGGGATAAGAAAGCGCAGGCCAATATTCCTCGCCTCATGCAGTTCATGCATAAGTTCGGGCTCATCACCGCGCGCGATCCGTTGGGTGAATACCACGCCATGACGGACGTGATCCATAAGGTCTTGAATGACCTGACTGTGGATGAATGGGCGGTCATTATTGGCGGTGATTCACATACTCGTATGTCCAAGGGCGTCGCTTTCGGAGCGGACTCTGGCACGGTTGCCCTCGCGCTCGCGACGGGTGAAGCGACGATGCCCATCCCGGAGTCGGTCAAAGTCACTTTCAAGGGCGATTTAAAGGACCACATGGATTTCCGCGACGTGGTGCATGCGACGCAGACTCAAATGCTCAAGAAGTTTGGCGACAATGTATTCCAAGGTCGAGTGATTGAAGTCCACCTTGGAACGCTCCCTGCCGACCAAGCGTTCACCTTTACAGACTGGACTGCGGAAATGAAGGCGAAGGCCTCCATCTGTATTTCTCAAGACGAGACTCTGATTGAATCCCTGGAAATCGCCAAGGGGCGTATCCAGATCATGATCCAGAAGGGCATGGATAACGCTGGGCAGGTGCTGCAGGGCTTGGTCAACATTGCGGATAAGCGCATTGCAGAAATCCGTTCAGGCGAAAAACCAGCTCTGATGCCGGATGTAAATGCCAAGTATTCTGCGGAGTTCGTCGTCGATCTTGACGTCATTGTTGAGCCGATGATCGCGGATCCGGATGTGAACAACGATGACGTCTCCAAGCGCTACACGCACGATGCGATTCGAGAACTCTCGTATTATGAGGGTGAGAAGCTTGTGGACCTTGGTTTTGTCGGTTCCTGCATGGTTCACAAGGGCGATCTGAAGATCGTTTCACAAATGCTCAAGAATCTGGAAGCTCAACAAGGTAAAGTTGAGTTCCAAGCTCCGCTCGTAGTGGCTGCACCGACTTATAACATCATTGATGAGCTCAAGGCCGAAGGTGATTGGGAGATGTTGCAGAAGTATTCTGGTTTCGAATTCGACGATGATGCTCCGAAAGGCGCAGCCCGCACCGAATACGAAAACATGATGTATCTCGAGCGTCCTGGCTGTAACCTCTGCATGGGTAACCAAGAAAAAGCCGCAAAGGGTGACACCGTGATGGCCACCTCGACCCGCCTGTTCCAAGGAAGAGTCGTAGAAGATTCCGACCGCAAGAAGGGCGAGTCCTTACTCGCTTCCACACCAGTGGTCGTGCTCTCCGCCATCCTAGGTAGAACTCCGAATCTGGATGAATACAAAGCGGCTGTCGTCGGCATCAACCTGACAAAGTTCGCGCCGCCAACAGGCGTCTTGAGTCGATAGTCATTTGCTGTTAGAAAGTTTGATCAAATAGCTCAGGGAAATT
>JABJQI010000100.1 GCA_018663485.1 Opitutia bacterium | reverse complement strand
TGGTAGTTGCTGAACGAGTAAACCTTGCCTGTCACCGTATCAGTAAGGCCGTAGGCGTTTGTAGCGCCGTCAATTAGGACATCCTTGTCGCTGTTTTGTGTGCCGGCATATTTCTCGATGCCGGTTAAGATCGCGCGGCAGCCAAGCCAAATGCGGAGCGTGAGCATGCCGAGCGTGAGCCCGAGATCGTTGGAGTATTTTTCTTTGGAGGCCATAAAAAGTAATTTAGTTTAACGAGATAGCTGACACCGAATCGGTGTACAAGTTGCTATTTATGCAAAAAATTTCTAGAGATCAATCAGTATTTTTGCCAACTATATTTTTTAAAACGATGAAAGATGTGCTTTTCTGGTGTGGCTTTAATCTTATAAGTGTATGTCTTGCAATTGTATGTGTATTTAAATTGATTGTTTATGGACTGTCTTATCTGGTATAATAGCATTATTAATACATCTATAAATTGACAAATATCGTCAGGGTTTGTGTATGAATGATGAGTGCTGAGTGTCGGGCTCTTTAACTAGTGTATGCTTTCTCGCGTCGCGTAGATCCCAAGCATGATCGCCCCTGTGAAGGATGATTGTGCTGTTTGTATCGGCTGTATTTTTAAGTTGTTCTAGAATCTGGTCTATTTGCAGGTCGGCGCAGCTGAAACAGTCTGCATCTTGGCGTCGTACGATATTGGCAAATTTGACTACGGTGCGTGGGGCGCGCTGCCCGCGATTGTATTTCATGTATTTGCCGGAGCCGTGTCAGGTCCTTTTATGGCTGGGCTTTTAGGGATTTGGGATCGGTGGTAGTTCAACCTTGGTTTGAAGGTCTAGATACTTTTTGTGGCGCCAAAAGCTAGGTGCGGACGGATCAGAACGACTGCGAGAAAGAAGGGTCGCTGCGGCTTCGGCCAACTGACTGAGTTGCTCAATGGCATCTGCTGTGATGGGGACCTTTGGGGTGCTGGAGCCCTGACCATTGAAGGCTTCAAGCACGTCATATTCTGATTTTTTGGTGCGTATTTTGCCGAGTACGACTGAGGAATTGAAGTTGCAGATTAATGATGATGAGGCGGATTGTTTGCTGAGGGGCTTAGCGACGGTGTTTGATGCTGTGATGGCGAATTCACTTCTGAGGCGCGGTTCTCTGGTGGTGCGAAGGCTTACTGAGGTTTTCAAATTGTCCGTATGCGGCTAATTACTTATTGAATCAATGTTGACGTGATCTGGCAATTTAATTTGCGTACTGTTTTTATGTAAGTATATAATATATAGTATTTAATGTAATTATTTGGTTTTATTTTAGATTTTACGGTTGGTGGTAATTGAAAGTTTTTTTGATTAATTTCTTGTCAAATAGTGTCAGCTGGTGCTGTCTTATTCTTTTCTAATGAAGTCATTTTCTGCTGATACATTTACCCCACAGGCCCTGAAGGAGTCCTTTTGCCAGTCTTTGCGCCCCGGTCAGTTGATGGAGTCGTTGTTTGATTGTGTGCCCGGTGCGTTCTTCTTTGCAAAGGATCGCGAAAGTCGTTTTATGGCTGGTGGACAGAGTTTTGCTAAGACGCTCGGAGAGGAATCGATGGAGTGTTTGATCGGCAAGACAGACTATGATTACAGTCCGGACTTTTTGGCGGATGGATTTTACGCGGATGACCAACGTGTGATTCACTCCGGGCAGGCGATTTATAATCAGATTGAGTTGGTGCCTTCTGCGGATGGTTCTCTTGATTGGTTGTGCACCACGAAAGTGCCGTTGTTTGATAATGACGGGGCAGTGCTTGGATTGGCTGGCGTGGCACGAATCATTCGCGACTCTGATGCGGTCTATTCGGAGCACCCTGAAATGCGCCGAATTGTTAATTATGTGCGGTCGCATTACAGGGAGAAACTGTCGGTGGCTGAGATTGCCAAGGTCGGCGGAATTTCGGTGAGCTCGCAAGAGCGTTTATTTAAAAAGACCTTTGGCCTCACTCCTTTGATGTATCTGCGTCGGACGCGCCTGAATGCTGCGTGCAAGATGCTGCGTGAGACGTCTGTCGGACTGGCGGAAATTGCAGTGCAGTGCGGCTTTAATGATCAAACCAATATGACGCGTGCGTTTCGACAGGAGTTGAAGATTACCCCGCTTAAGTATCGACGTAGCTTCAGTGAAAAAACCTCTTCCCGTCATCGGCGTGCATCTTCGATGGTCTTACGTTCTCAAATTTAATTCGAAATAACCTCAAACCAACAACACACACACACGATGAAACATAGTAAAAACGACAAAACCGTATTCTGGGGCTCTTTTATCGCCCTGATTACCACCTCGATGGCTTTTATCATCAGAGCCTTTTTGATTAACGATGGCAACTTGTGGCCTGCTGAATTCGGCTTTGATAAAGTGCAAGGCGGCGAGCTTTTCGGTGCAGGTATCTGGCCATTTGCGATCAGTATCATTGTTTTCAGTCTGATCATTGACCGCGTCGGTTATAAGTTCGCGATGTTCTTTAGTTTTGTCTGTTACGCGATCTTTGGCGCGATGGCGATGAAAGCATATTCGATCGTCAATGCGGACGTGACTGACCTTGCCGCCGCTCAGGCGAGCGCATGGAACTATTTGTATTGGGGCTCGGTTATTCTCGGCCTCGGTAACGGCACGGTTGAAGCCTTTATTAATCCCGTGGTTGCCACCTTGTTTAAAGATGAAAAATCAAAATGGTTGAACATTCTGCACGCTGGCTGGCCCGGTGGTTTGGTGCTGGGTGGTGTGCTTGCGATCGGCTTAAGCAGTGTGGTTGCAAATGATTGGCGTATTTTGATCGGTCTTATGTTTATCCCTGCCGTGGTCTATCTGATCATGTTGGCCAAGGTGAAGTTTCCCGTGAATGAGCGTGTGGCTGCTGGATCGAGCTATAAGGATATGTTGGCCGAGTTTGGCACGCCTGCTGCCTTTATCGCGTTCTACCTGATTTTCTCTCAACTGGGGCAGGTTTTCGCTTTGTCTGCTGCTGTGACTTGGGGCTTAATCGCTGTGACTGTCGTCGCATTTGGTGCGTATAGCCGTTCGTTTGGTAATCCGTTGTTGCTCGTCTTAGTGATTATCATGATGCCGATGGCGACGACTGAGCTGGGCACGGATGGTTGGATCTCGGCATTGATGGAAAAACCGATGCATGCGTCTGGTTGGAATCCAACTTGGGTCTTGGTGTATACGTCTGCCATTATGATGGTGCTACGCTTTAATGCGGGGCCAGTAATTAATAAGTTCGGTCCACTTGGCTTGCTCGCAATGTGTTCTGGGCTCGCGATCGTCGGACTTCAATTACTCTCTTTTGCCTCAGGTGTGTTCTTCATCTTCTTTGCTGCGACGATCTATGGTATCGCTAAAACATACTTCTGGCCGACCATGCTTGGTGTGGTTGCAGAGCAGACGCCAAAGGGTGGTGCGCTGACACTGAATGCGATTGCCGGTATTGGTATGCTGACGGTTGGTATTCTCGGTGGGCCGTTTATTGGCTACCTTCAGGAGACTTCCGTGACCTCTGCTATCGAAGAGGAAATACCTGCAGTTTATGAGAAGGTGACAGTGGAGAGCGACTACTTGCTTGGGAAATATACTGCATTCAATGCGGAGACATTGGGAGCGCTACCTGAAGCAGTTCGAGCACAAGTCAATGAGGTCAAAGAGCGTGAAACTCAAGGCGCATTGGGCAAGATGGCGATGTTCCCAGCCTTTATGCTGGTCTGCTATATCGGTCTGATTTTCTACTTTAAGAGTCAAGGTGGTTATAAGCCAAAGTCCCTCGGCGGTGCACTTGGCGATCCGGACGAAGAAACTGCCTTCTAGTTTCACTAGTATAACCTTTAATAAAATAAATATTATGTCTTCAAACAAACCACTTAAAGTCGGTATGATCGGCGGCGGCGGCGGTGCTTTCATCGCCAACCCACATCAGAAAGCGATTCACTTCGACGGCACGCGTAAAGTGCATTCAGTTGCGCTTCATCCAGATCCTAAGATCGCAATGGATGAGGCTGCGGCTTGGCCGTATCCAGTCAAAGGATACGAGAGCTACGATGCCATGATCGCGGCGCAAAAGGATCTGCCGAAAGAAGAGCGTCTGGATTACATTCTAGTCGTGACGCCGAATTTCGTGCACTTCGACCCAGTCATGAAGGCGCTCGACGCTGGCATTCCTGTAGTTTGCGAAAAGCCGCTGACAATTGATTTTGATCAGGCAAAGCAGATCGTTGCTAAGGTGAAGGAAACCAATGTGCCGCTCGCAGTGGCGCATACGTATCTTGGCCATTGGAGCAGTTGGTTCAGTCGTTGGATCGTTGAGAGCGGTCTGTTGGGCGATGTGCGCTGGGTCGATTCGTATTACTTGCAAGGCTGGCTCGCAAGCAAGCTAGAGGATACTGGACAGACACAAGCTGCTTGGCGCACCGACCCGAAACGGGCAGGGGCATCTGGCTGTGGTGGCGACATCGGCATTCATGCCTTACAACAGTTACGCTTTGTCACTGGTCTGAATGTGACTAAGGTCAGCGCGCACCTTGAATGCATGGTGCCGGGACGTCCGATCGATGACCACTTTACCGTGTATGGTGAGCTGTCGAACGGCGGCAAGTGCCTCGTGCGCGCTTCGCAAATCTGCCATGGTCACAAGAATGATTTGGGCATCACCATTGCCGGCACAAAGGGGCTGCTGCGTTGGAACCAAGAGGATGCAGAGTCGGTGACGATTTGCCTTCCGGATCAACCAGACCGCACTTATTGGCGTGGCGCGATTAGCAGCAACGATGGATTTCTTCCGGAAATTCCAGAGTGGCTGCTCAATGAGCCTACCATTCCATCGGGCCATGTTGAAGCCTTTCATGATGCGTATGCACGCTTGCACCGCGAATTCGAAAAGGACGTTCGCAAGTTTAATGCAGGTGAGGCATGGGACTGTGATGGTTCTAAATATGCCAATGTGCATGACGGGCGTATGGGCCTCGCGTTTATCGATGCGACCGTGGCATCGAGTAAAAACAACAATGCATGGACCGACGTAGACCTCGGTTAATTCATACTCATGAGCATTACCCCGCGCATTCTTCGTTTCCTTGGATTTGCCTGTGCTTTGATCACAGCCACCACGGTCAGTGCCGATACTGCTAAGTATGGTACGATCGACGAAGCCATTGCGCGGGGTGATCTCGCGGATGTCACGCTGCAACTAGCCGAGCATCCTGAGCGCGCTAGCAAAGGTAAGCATCCAAAGCTCTCGCCGCTCAACCAGTCCATCCTACGTAAGAAGGATCAGATTGCTCTGATTCTGATTGAGTCTGGGGCCGACGTGAATGCGCCCGATTCCAGCAAGCGCACGCCGCTGCATCTCTGTGTCGATCGTGATCTACCAAAAGTTGCCACTGCATTACTCAAAGCCAAGGCCAAGCCCGACGAATGGGACAAAGCCGGTTGGACGCCGCTGCACAATGCGGCGGCGAAAGACCGACTGGCGATCGCCAAAGTCCTGATCGACGGAGGTGCCAATCCCAGAGCACTGAGCGAACGAGGCGGCACGCCTCTACACGAAGCAGCCGCCAGTGGTAGTGCTGAAATGGTGCAACTTTTGCTCGATTCTGGTGTCGATCCCTGTGTCAAAGCAGAGAACGGCGACGACGCTTTATCCATTGCAATCGCCAATCAAAACGAGGCTGTGGTCAATTTGCTGCAATCTTCCAACTAACAACTTCCAACCAACAACTCTTCAATCATGTCACGTCCTGTCACACTTTTCACTGGCCAATGGGCCGATCTACCATTCGCTGAACTCGCGCCCAAAGTTAAAGAGATGGGCTTCGACGGCGTCGAACTCGCCTGCTGGGGCGATCATTTCGATGTGCAGGCCGCGCTCAACGAGCCGGACTACATTTCAAACTTATGGGCGTTGCTGAAAGCGAATGGCCTGACTTGCTACGCGATTTCCAACCACCTCGTCGGCCAAGCGGTGTGCGATCATATCGACGCGCGTCATGCCGCGATTCTGTCGCCTGAAATCTACGGCGACGGCGAGCCCGAAGGTGTGCGGCAGCGCGCGGCCAAAGAAATGCAGGATACCGCGCGTGCGGCCCGTAAATTCTTCGACGCCAAACCAGGTGGTGCACCAGAGCGTGTGGTGGTGAATGGCTTTACTGGTTCCTCGATTTGGCACCTGATTTATTCCTTCCCGCCCATCGTGCCCGGTCAAATCGAGGCAGGCTTTCAGGACTTCGCTGACCGTTGGACACCGATTCTTGATGTGTTTGAGCAAGAAAATGTGTATTTCGCACTCGAAGTCCACCCGACTGAAATCGCTTTCGATATCGCCAGTGCGGCCACCGCGCTCGAAGCGATCAACCAT
>JABJQI010000212.1 GCA_018663485.1 Opitutia bacterium | reverse complement strand
TCCATGGAGGACACGCCATTGTAGGAGCACCTCAAGTGCGAAGTATTGATAGAATCCTACGATACTCCAGTAAATCATTTGGTAGCTGCGTTTGATAGTCTTGTGGCGTAAACGTTGTTGGGCGAGATAGGCGGCTGGCCATCCGCCGAACAATTCAAGGAAGTGTAAGATTGCTTCGGAAACACGTGAAGCGCCTGCCTGTGCGCGACGTTTGTCGTGCCAATAAGCGGCGTAAGTGACGAGTGAGATTAGCACTAAGTAGGCTAACACGAAGCGTGGTTGAGCCCACTGACATGATTTGATCAGAGCCAGTATCGGCAGAATCAGCAGGACTACGATCAGTCGGTGTGTGTGCATGGCTATAGTGTCGGAGTAAACCAATACGATCAGCGATTCCTGCGTAGCGGTCCGATCATCTCGGTTCGTTACAGGTCTTCCAAAATACTGCGAAGTTCTTCGGCGGGTTCGTCGTGGTGTTGAGAGACTGCGAGTTGTAAGGCGTGCTCTAAGATTAACTTAGCCCGGTCTGCCTGGCCGAGCTGGAGTAAGGATTTTCCAAGTAGAATGCGGGGAAGCATCCAGTCCTCGCGCGAGTCGGTGCAGCGTTGTAGGTGCGGGATGGCGGCTTCGGTAGAACCTTCGTCGTAGAGGGCTTGGCCGAGGCTGAAACGGAATAGCATATTGTCGGGCTTGGCTGCGACTTTAGGTAGGAAGATATCGGACTTTTTCATGAATGAGAAATGTAGAGAATAGAGAGCTTAGGCACACTCTTTTTCGCGGATGGCCTCGCTGCTGTAATAAGGATGCATCGCGCAAGTGTGATACCTGCGGTTATCGGGTTGAGTTTACTAAATAAAGACGACGGTGATGTTGTCAGGTTCGCCCTCTCTGTTGGCATGCTCGACCAGCTCTTGGCAAATTGCTTTGGGTGGGGCGTCGGCCTGAAGGGCGGCGTGGATTTGTTGTTTTGTGTCGATTTTATTAAGACGGTTGGTGCAGGGGGGAAGGCGGTCGCCGGATGTGACGGCAAGGCGCAACTGATCGACGCGGAGGTTTTTTTGGGCCGACGCAGCGTGTTAGGGTATGCGGGTTCTCTGGTGGCATTAGCTTGCGTGCAATTTCTCCAGCTCGCTCGATGAACTCTTGCTCCATGGTGTGGTCGATGGTGACTTGACTGAAGCCATGGCCGTGCAGGAGATAGGCGGTGGAGTCGCCCACATGACCGATCAGTAACCGATCGCCGATGAGATGAGCTGCAGTCAGGGTACTGCCTGACCCTGTCAAGGGGTATGCTTCGCTGCCTTCTTTGATCAGGATGTGATTGATGCTGAGAATCAGTTCGCCGAGGCCATCGGCGAAGGCGAATACTTGATGGGCTTTGTTAATGAGAAAAGCGTCTTCATTCGCGTTGCGCACTGTGCCTTGATTCGTGATGCCGTATGATGAAAATTGCATGTAAGTGCGAGTGGAGTGGAGTGCGGTTCTTCCTAATAGCTTAGGGTATTACTGGAGGATCTGGCCGCGGTTATCACGATTGAAGCGTTTGAAGTCTTGTACCGGCAGGGCATCGAGAAAGCGCTGACCATAGGTTTTTGTTAAAATACGGGAGTCGAGCACGACGATGTTGCCAGAGTCCTCGTGGCGCCGAATCAGACGGCCGATGCCTTGGCGGAACTTAACTAATGCTTCGGGGATAGTCATTTCAGCAAAGGGATTTCCCCCGCGTTCGCGAATGTACTCGCTTCGAGCTTCGCTGACTGGGTGGCTCGGATTGTCAAACGGCAGGCGTGCCATGATCACCTGAGAGAGGGCGGGGCCAGGTACATCGATGCCAGTCCAGAAGCTGTCGGTGCCAAATAGCACACCGTTGCCTGCTTGAGCAAATTGACGCGTGAGCTCGCTACGGTCGATGCCGTGACCTTGGCTAAAGAGTGGCCGCTCAATTTTATCAAAAAAAGCTTCGGTGCGTTGGTGTACTTGTTTTAGATCGAAGTGACTGGTGAAGAGCACGAGGGTCCCGCCGGCGACGTTGCGACTGAGCCAGCAAATCATGTTGGCAAGGTAGTCGAGGTCGAGGCGGCCCTGCCCTGGCTCTGGGGTGGGCGCATCGGTGGCGAGGTAGACTTTGCAGTTCTCTTCGTAGTTGAACGGTGAATACTCAACTTGGGTTTCAGCGACTTCACCGCCTACTTTTTCTTGAAAGCTGTCAATGCTGGTGCCATCGGAGAGTGTAGCACTGGTGAGTATGGCTGCGGTCTGGCGACTAAAGAGTGCCTCGCGCAAATAGGGAGCGACGTCGAGTGGGGCGCTACGCAGAGTAATGAGTTGGCCTTTTTTGCCGCCGCGCTCAAGCCAGTGCACATGGTCATCTTCGGCCAGTGTAACGAAGCCGTTAATGGTGTCGCGGTACCCGAGTATACGGCGACGATGGTCTTTGAGCTCGTCTTGTACGCGCTCGTTGTCGCTCTTTTGGATGATCGCACCCAGGCGCTCGGCGACTTCTTTGAGCGGGCCAGAGACAATGTTATCGCAAAAGTCCGCTTCGTGGATGCGGAGTATCGAACGCTTGGTTAGGAGGGTGTGGCCGAGGTAGCTGAAGAATTCGCCAGCCGCGGCGATGGCGTTATCCACTGCATCATGATCCCATTTTTGCCCGTGTTTGCGCAGGATCCCGCGATTGGTGCGTGGGTTATAAATACGTTTGAGCGCGCGATCGACTGCGTAGGAGCTAGCATGAATGCCGAAGTGATCGGTGGCGATCGCGGGTATACGGTGCGCTTCGTCAAGCACGACAAAGTCGTCGGGTAGGAGGATGCCGCGGGCGTCGCCTTTGGGGGGCATGCCGGCATTGATCAGGGCAAACAGCAAGCTGTGGTTGACGATCACGCAGTTGGAAGTGAGCAGTTTTTTACGTGCGCTTTGATAAAAGCAAGTCGCAGGGTCGCAGTTTTTCTTTGAGCAGGTCGAGCTCTCGGCGTTGACGATATCCCACACATCGGGGAGCGGGGCGGGGGAGAGTTCCTGTACGATGCCGTTTTTGCTGGTGGCCGCCCACTTCGCGAGGCGGATGAGTTCGGCCCTGCCCTCGTCTGCCAGCAGCTCGGTCTGTTTGGAGGATTGCGCGTCTTTGATGGCGTTGCTCAGACGGGTGGTGCAGCAGTAGTTGCCTTTGCCGACCATCAGTGCGGTCTTGAAAGTGGCGTAGCGCTTGAGCTCTGGGACGGCATTGAATAGTTGACGGCAGATCTTGAGGTCTTTGCTGCGGATCTGCTCTTGTAGTGTGATGGTATGGCTGGAGACGATCAGCGGGCGCTCGCTGTCGATCGAGTGAATGAGACCAGGTATCAAATAAGCGAGGCTCTTGCCAACACCGGTGCCAGCTTCGAATAGCAGTGGCTTGTTGGTTTCTAGTGACTGCGCGGTGCCGAGCGCCATGGCTGCTTGCTGTGGGCGGTGGTCGAGTTGCAAGCTGGTTTCGAGGTAACCGCCTTGCTTGAAAATAGACTCAATGAGCGCGACAAGGTAGCCGGGTTTTACGGGGCTACCCCCTGCGTTTTCGATCAGTCCAATCATACGTATCTAGGGAAGTCTCTGCTGCAGCAGCCAGTCTGCGTAGCTTAGATCGGCTGGGGTAGTGATCTTTGGGTTGGGTGCGTGGCTAGCCACGATTGTGGTGGTCAGGCCGATGGTGGCCGCAGCTGCGGTGTCGTCGGTAATACGTAGGCCAGAATCATGCACGTGCTGGTAGGCTTTTAGAATGTCGGGGAGGGCGAACGCTTGTGGCGTTTCCATCGACCAGAGGCGGGAGCGGTCGAGGTCTTCGAGCTCAGTTTGTGTGAGTTGCTCTGCGGTGGGTATGCGCTTGATCGTGTCGGTCACGGGGTGAGCCAGCACGGCGGCGTGGTCGCGCAGCACTGCGGTGTGGAGCGCTTGTATTGAATCGGTGGATACGAGGGGGCGCGCACTGTCGTGGATGAAGACGTGGGTGCAGGTATCAGGCTGGATGCTCAGTGCGTTATAAACCGAATCTTGGCGTTCATCGCCGCCGAGCCCCCAGTCGAGCGGCGTGCCTTGCAGGTCGATTTGGCTGAGTGCGTCCTCTAATTCTGCTTTTTGTGCGGCGTCCCGATAAACGATGGTGAAGCGATCGATGCAGCCGCTGGCCAAAAAAGCGCGGATACTGTGGCAGAGCACGGGCAGGCCGTTAAGCGGTGCGAGTGTTTTATCCGCAACCGTGTCTTGCATGCGCGAGCCGCTGCCAGCCGCCAGAATGATGGCGCTGGCTGTTGCCGAGCTGTTGACCGAGGGCTGATGGCTGAGATGCATGTGTTTTGTAATGGAGTGAGGGCGACTCGCCCTTGTTGTGGAGTGAACCTGGGCGAGTCGCCCACACTCCTTTGGCCGCAGCCTACACTTCGGCTAGTTCGGCGCGGATGGCTGCAGCGGCAGCGGCGGGATCGGCGGCTTTGAGGATCGGGCGGCCGACGACGATGTAGCTGGAGCCGGCTGCGGCTGCGGCGTGTGGCGTCATGATGCGCTTTTGCTCATCTGCAGCGCTACCCTTCGGACGAATGCCCGGAGTAACGATGATTGGCTCGTAGCCGAAGCGTGCGCGCAGGGGGGCGAGTTCCAACGAAGAGCAGACGAGCCCCTGTATGCCAGCCTCAAGGCTGAGATCGGCAAGGTGTTTGACCTGCGCTTCGGTGGTGGCGTGCACATTGAGGCTACGCAGCTGCGGCTCGTCCATCGAAGTAAGGACGGTAACGGCGAGCAGGTTTAGATTAGGCGAGTGATCGGCACGGGCTTTGTTGGCCCATTCGAGCATTTCGCCGCCGCCTGATGCGTGGAGTGTGAGTAGCTCGACAGGGAGGCTGGAAATGCTTTGCACGGCTTTGGCGACGGTGTTGGGAATGTCGTAAAGCTTGAGGTCGAGAAATACTTTGTAGCCGCGGTCGGCGATTTCTCGCACGAAGTCGGGCCCGTAGGCTGTGAAGAGCTGAAGACCTACCTTGACCCATTCGAGAGAATCGCCTAGGCGGTCGAGCATGGCGAGGGCTTCTTGGCGGGTTTCTAGATCGAGGGCTAGTATGAGTTTGCAGGGATTCTGGTTAGGCATTTAAAAAGACTAATAAGCAGATTTGCTTGAGGCAAATTGTAAAAGCACGATTTTTCCTCGGCGGGGAAGAAAAGTAGCTACATTAATAAAGTATGCCAATCCAAACGAACAGTTTTCCCAGTGAATTGACTCTGCCTTCGCCGGCCAAGGTGAATTTGATGCTGTCTGTGCATGGTCGGCGTGTGGATGGCTTTCATGCGCTGACATCGCTGGTGGTGGCTTTGAAGTTTGGCGATACATTGACGATTCGAACGGGAGGCTCTGAGAATGTGCTGCGTTGCTCGGATCCAGCGGTACCTGTGGGATCTGAAAATCTGGTGTTAAAAGCGGCTGCGGCATTCCGGTCACGTTTGGGCCGTGCGGTGACTTTTGAGTTTGATTTGAACAAGCGCATCCCAATGGGTGCTGGGCTTGGCGGGGGCAGCGGCAATGCGGCGGTGGCGTTGCGTGGGATGAATCAACTTGTGGGTAAGCCGTTTAGCAATGCGGTGTTGTGCGAGTTGGCTGCTGAGCTAGGTTCGGACTGTGCGTTTTTTATTGAAGGTCGGGCTGCGTGGATGCGCGGACGAGGTGAAGTGATCGAGCCCGTGGTGGCTGAAGTTGCTGAGCGATTGCGCGGCACGCGAGTGGTTCTCTTTCGTCCTGATTTTGGTGTGGAGACGGCGGGTGCCTATGGCCGTTTAGCAGCAGGTGGCCCAGGTAGTTATGAACCTGAAGCCATGGGCGTGGCTCGACTGGAACATTTTCTCGAAAGCGGCAGGTTGGGCGATGTGTTGTTTAATTCATTTGAGGGTCCAGTCGGCAGTAAATATCTGGCGATTTCGACTTTGTTGGAGCAATTGCGAGCAGCAGGCGTGGAGTGCTTGATGAGTGGCAGTGGCAGTTGTTGCTTTGCCTTGTTAGATGAAAACTGTGCTCATGTGAGTCAAATTGAAGAAATAGTTCGAGATGCATGGGGCGAGGCGGTATTTTGGGTTGAAACTTCAATTTGTTGAGTTGAAGCTGTAGCGCTAGCATTTATATTTCTCCTTAACGTAACCATCGATAACACTAGTGTCCGAACAAACTCCCAAAGAAGAAATTATCCTAGAGGGCATTGCAGCTTCTCCTGGTGTTGCGCACGGAACTGCGCTTTTATATCTTCAAAAGGAATTAGACGTGCCGTGCTACGATCTGGCGCCGGAAGTGATTGATTCTGAAATAGAGCGCTTCGATCAGGCGATCTTGCAGACGCGTGAAGAGATTACGGAGGTACGACATAAGGTCGCCGCTTCGTTGGGCGAAGGTGAGGCGCGAATTTTTGATGCGCACTTGATGGTGCTCGAGGATAGCGCACTGCTGGACGAGGTGAATTCGGAGCTGCGGACGACGAATAAAAACGTCGAAAGCTGTTATCATCAGATTGCACAGCGCTATATTTCGTTCTTCAGCTCAATGGAAGATGAGTATTTGAAGGAGCGTGTAACTGATATTCGAGATGTGTCACGGCGTTTGTTACAGAACTTAATTGGCATGAATAAGTCCAATCTAGGCGAATTAACGGCGCATAGCATTATCGTATCCGAAGACATTACGCCATCTGATACTGCCGATATGGATCGAAGTAAGTTACTTGGATTTATTACGGATGCGGGCGGGCAAACCAGTCACTCGGTGATTATGGCACGGTCGATGCGGATTCCAGCGGTAGTCGGCCTACATAATGCGACACAGGCGATTCAGAGTGGTGATCAGATTTTGGTGGATGGCTATGATGGCATCGTAGTGATCAATCCTTCGGAGGAACGCCTGTTTAAATATGGCAAGCTCGCCAGCGAACGTCGCAAGCTGGATGAAATTTATATTTCGGTGATTGCCGAGCCGAGCGAGACCAAGGATGGATCGCCGATTGGGCTGATGTCCAATATCGAGGGGGCTCATGAGATGGAGCAGGTCGTAGCGATGCGTTCAAACGGGGTCGGCCTATTCCGCACCGAAGGGATATTCCTGAGGCATCATGGCTATCCGTCGGAATCTGTACAGTATGACGAGTATGCGGCAGTCGCAGCAGCTGCGGATGATGAGCCCGTAATTATTCGTACCTTGGATATCGGTGGTGATAAGACATTAGGGGATGGCGGCTCGCAGGAGGATAACTCTTTCATGGGTTTTCGGGCGATTCGTTTTTGCCTTGGGAATGAGGATATCTTCAAGACTCAACTGCGAGCGATTCTTCGGGCTAGCGCCAAGGGGAACGTGAAGATTATGTATCCGATGATTAGTGGTGTGGCTGAACTGCGACGTGCGAATCAAATTTTAGAGGAAGTGAAGGTCGATCTTCGTGCTGAGAATTTGGTATTTGATGAAGGCATTGAAGTCGGTGCCATGGTCGAGATTCCCAGTGCAGCTGCGATTGTTGATTTGTTGGCGGCGGAAGCTGATTTCTTTAGCATCGGAACGAATGATTTGATTCAATACCTCATGGCGGTGGATCGTCTAAACGATCGTGTCGCCCATCTATATGAGCCAGCGCACCCAGCGGTGCTGCGCACGCTGAAGGTAATTATCGACGAGGCCAATCGTTTGGGTAAACCTGTGAGTGTGTGTGGCGAAATTGCCGGTGACCCGATCTATGCGAGTTTATTGCTGGGAATGGGGGCGACCTCGCTGAGCCTGACGTCCTCGATGCTGCCAGAGTTGAAGTATTTCATACGCAACGTGAAAATCCAAGATGCGCGTGCGTTGGTTGAGGAAGTGTTGCAAATCAATGATCCGGTTGCCGTGGTTCGGCGCTTGGAGGACTTCCGAGTCGAGGCAATCGGTAAGCGATAGGCGCAAGGTCGAGTACCTTTTATTGATAAATAATATAGTATTGCTTCTGATTGTGCCGTCTCTTGCCTTGAGGTATGAAGATTGTTGTGCTGGATGCAGGGACTTTGGCCTTTGATGACACCGTGTGGTCGGTGCTAGATGAACTCGGTGATGTACAGCTCTATGTCTCCACATCGGCAGCGGCGGAGACGATCATCCAACGCATCAGCGAGGCGGAGGTGGTCTTTACCAACAAGGTGCCACTTTCGGCAGAAGTGTTGCAGGCTGCGTGCAGTTTGAAGTTTATCGGCGTGCTGGCCACAGGGCATAATGTGGTCGATACGGCGACCGCTGCGCGGCTTGGGCAAACGGTCTGTAATGTACCAAGCTATGGATCGGCGACGACAGCGCAGCATACAGTCGCCCTGATCCTAGAGTTGTGCAATCAAGTGGGTCAGCACAGCACATCAGTGCATGCTGGCGATTGGGTGCGCAGTGGGCTTTTCTCGTATTGGCAGCAGGCACCGCTTGAATTAGCGACGATGACTGTCGGGATTGTTGGGTATGGCTCGATCGGTCGCCGTGTAGCCGCGACATTAAATTCGATGGGGGCCAAGGTGCTCGCTTCGGCTCGCACCGAACGTAACAGGCCGGATTATGATGGTTTTGAATGGGCCTCGAACGAGATGATCTTTGAGCGAGCAGATCTAGTGAGTTTACATTGCCCTGAAACGTCGGAGACCAGTGGTTTTGTAAATGCAGCTTTACTGGCGACAATGAAGCCTGGTGCATTATTGGTCAATGCCGCTCGGGGAGGACTCGTTTGCGAAGTTTCATTGGCGGCGGCTTTGCGTAGTGGTACACTGGGCGGTGCTGCGGTCGATGTAGTGCGGCAAGAGCCGATGGCTGCCGACTGCCCGCTGTTGGGGGCGCCAAATTGTTTGATCACGCCGCACATTGCTTGGGCGAGTGATTCCGCACGGCGCCGTTTGTTAGCCACATCGGTGGATAACTTACGGCAATTTATTGCAGGGCATCCAGTGAATGTGGTTTCAAGATAATATCTAATTTCGGAGAGAAGAACCGGCGGTTTACTTATCTGAAAAATGGCTCTGCGCCTAGGGAGGCGTTTGCGTATGTAAATTTAGCGCAAAGTGAATTAATCTGTTTTTTTGCTGGATTGACGGCGTAGACCTTGTCTCTTTCTACGCCTTCAAAACAGCTAGTCTGCTAACCGGAGGCGATTTCAGCATTCCAGTTATCAATGCTATCTTTTCTATACAGTGAGAATTCTAATTTTAACAGCTTTATACCCACCACTTAGCGTGAATGGACATGACAATCGTTGCCGACAAATGGTGCGCGCTTTGTCTAAGTGTGGCCATTGGCTGCAGGTATTGACCTCGAATCATCGGATGCCACCGATGGGAATTTCAGGTGAGAAGGGAGTGTACCGCCAGTTACAGTTGCATGATGTTGAATGCAGGTTAGGTGACTCATACTCGGCTATTTATGAGCAGGAGCTGGCGAATGCTCGGGTGTTGTATCGTCGGCTGGATGGCTTTCGACCTGATGTGGTCTATGTCTGGAATATGCATGGTGTGTCGAAGTCGCTTTTATTGGGCCTGCAAGATCAGGGGACTCCGATCGTCTATGATTTGTATGAAAATTGGTTGAGCCCACATGTTTTTGAACTAGACCCGTGGTTAACTTGGTGGCAACGCAACCAGAGCTTACGTTCGAAGTGTTATCAGTTCTATATGCGATTGGTTGGTTCCGCGCGACGACGCTTACGGCACTTTCCGATTGGGACAGCCGCCGATCTGAATCTGTCGAATGCATCGATCTGTAGTGAGAGTTTGCGCGATGATCTAATAGCTAACGGTTTGGCTCAAGCAGCTTCTCTACGGGTGGTTTATCCTGCTTTGGACACTAATCAAATGCTTTTCAAAATTGCTTATCAGCCCGCTCTTAAGTTCATGTGGGCAGGGCGACTGAATGCGTCAAAAGCCCCTGGGCTTGCCTTGAAGGCTGTTAGTATTTTAAAAGAACGTGGTATCGAGGTCTCGTTGGACTTTTATGGAATGGGAGAGCCGACTGAGCGGCGAGCGATGCGTCACTTAATTAATGCCGCGGGCTTGAGCGATTCGGTGCGAATGCAGGGGATTCGTCCTGGGAAACTGCTTGCGAAATATTCGGAATACGATGCCTTACTCTTTACTAGTTGCTGCAATGACCCATTCCCGATCACTCCACTGGAGGCGATGCTCTCTGGATTGCCAGTTGTTCTCGCTCGGGATGGTGGCATCGCGGAAATCACCGAGGATGGTGAGACCGCGTTGTTGTATGAAGCGGGCAGTGCTGAGGCATTGGCAGATGCAATGGTGCGGATGATAAATCTTGAGGATGGCGGTTACGCTATGGCAAAGAAATGTATGGAAGAATTGCAAGCGCAGCATACTCTTGATGCGGCCATACCTAAAATTGAAGCGCTTCTGTCTGCTTCGATTATCTCGTGATGAGCAGGGTGCCGAAGCGCTAGAAAAAATGGTTCATTTTGTAACAGGCAATGTGGGTAAATTCGGTTTTACGCTTTTGTCCGAGTACCCTACTGTGATCGAGCAGGGGATCTATCAAGGCAATCTGGCAGATTGGGGTCAATCCATGGCTCCGATCGAGTCTGCGTTAGCTAAGTATTCAAGGCTCTTACTGCTAAGTTTAGTGTGTGAATTGTGTCTCGTTGTTAGTTTTATCGTGTTGTGGCAGGTTAGTTTAAAAATATCTGCTCAAACGGAGTGACTTTATGAGGCAATCTGTCGTAAAACATAAATGATGTCTTTGATTGATCGATATGTATTAAAAGAATGGGTGGTGGGCTTTGCACTGACACTTGGTGTGATTGTCGGCATCTTGATTCTTCAAAATATGTATGATAGCCTGCCAGACCTCTTAGAGATCGGAGCGAGTTTTGGTGAAGTAGTGTTTTATTACATATTGGCACTGCCTGCTTATTTACCTGCGATCTTGCCAATTGCGTTCTTGGTATCGCTGTTGTTTTCGCTCGGTACCTTGCATCGTAATAATGAGATCACCGCGATGCGTGCTTCTGGGGCAGGACTGTTTCGCATCAGTCGATCGCTCTGGTTGGCGGGATTAGGACTCTCCGGATTGCTATTTTATCTTACAGCGTCAGTCGTGCCCTATTCGGTCGAGCGTGCGCGTACATTTTTTGACAACCTAGAATATGCGGCTCTGCAGGAAGATGCTGCTGCGATTAAGCAGCAGGGCCTAGTCTATAATTTAGGTTTTGATAATCGTAAAGATGGGCGGCTATGGTTGATGGATCGTTTTAGTGAGCGCGCTTGGCTTGGCCTTGGTGTGAATGTGCACACGCGTGACGAAGATGGTCAGGAATTGAACCGGATTTCGGCCAGTGAGGCGTATTTTGATGATACGCAGGGGTCTTGGGTGTTTCTGAATGGCCGGGAGCTTATACTAGATCCCGAGACGGGCGACCCGATGCGCACCATTCCCTTTAAGGAAAAGAGCTTTGAGGAGTTTCACGAAGATCCAAGTTTAATGCTGGCTTTGCATAAAGATCCGAAGGGGCTGTCGTTGTTTGAATTGCGCCGTATTATCGAAACCGTGCCACCCGAAGAAAATCCTGTCGTGCACGCGTATTTGGTGCGGTATTTTTCGCTATTAGCCGCGCCCTTTAGTTGCTTGGTCGTCGTTGGTTTAGCGGTGCCATTTGCTGTTTCTGGCGTGCGGACCAATCCAATGATCGGGATTTCTAAGTGTATGGGCTATTTCCTGATCTTTTATGTATTGATCAGTATTGCGACGATCTTAGGGGATCGGCAGATGATTCCAGCACTGTTGGCAGCTTGGTTACCGAACCTAGTCATGTTTGCAGCTAGTGCTTGGCTCTTTCGGCGAGCGCGCTAGTTTTAAGTATTTATGGATGTTTTTAAGGAAAACGTGCTCCGTTTAAAGCGCCCCGTACCGGAGGGCGCGTTTGGGCATCCCTGGGTTAGACTGGCCGATTTGGATCTGGCGGATTCGATACTGGTTGATGGCCACGCGGCAACCTTGATTGCAGCGGATGGTTGTGCGTTGGGCAGCGGAATTTTCGATCGTCGCAATCCGTCGGCCGCATGGCGCCGTTTTAGCTGGGCTGAAGCAGTGGCGTTTGATGAAAACTATATCGTCGATGCGATGCTAGAAGCGCTTGGCCGTCGTGGTGAGAGCGATTGCCAGCGGCTCATCAGCTCCGATGCAGATTATTTGCCTGGGTTGGTTGTGGAGCAGTATGGAGAGGTGCTGACTATTACCGCTGAGACAGCGGCGGTAGACGCGCACCTCATTATAATCGCAGAACTGTTAAAAGAGCACCTCGCGCCTCAGGAAATTGTTTTTCTCAATGATTGTGAGGGTCGCGCAGTTTATGGGCTGGATCTCGAAGTGCGCACTCTGAGTGGTAATAATTTAAAAGGCCGCTGGGTCGTAATTGATGAGCTCAGTTATCGGCTTGATTTGATGCAGCCGCAGAAGCCACGGTTCTTTTTGGATCAACGTGAGCAACATTCGCTGGTTGCTAGTCTTTGTGAGGGGCGCATGGTGCTCGATGCATTTTCGCACTCCGGAGCCTTCGCGATGCAGGCATTATGCGCAGGTGCCGAGCATGTGGTCGCCACCGATCTTTCCGAGACATGCGTAAAGGCCATCGGCGCCAATGCGCAGCGTAATGAATGCTTCATCGAAACGATTGATTGTGATGCCGCGGCGTTTCTAGCGGAGCGCACTGCCGGCGATTTTGACTGTATCATACTTGATCCGCCGAGTGAAATGGCGGCAGATCTTGATGCCTTGGAGCAATTGCACGTTAGCGCATTTCGTTGCTTACCTGCAAGCGGCGTATTGGCGACTTATTGCCGCTCAGAGTCGATGACACTGGAAGCCTTTGAGCGCCTAGTGTCGATTGCGGCTGCTGAAGTTGGCCGCGAGGGTCGAATCTTTGCTCGGACGGGGCAACCGTTTGACTTTCCGACACTTCTGAATTTCCCTGAAGCAAATATCTTGAAGGGGCTTATTTTGCAGGTTGAGTAGCGCCGTCAATTTCGGCGGCGTGCTTACGGAAAGAGAGCAACTCTTCTTTAATCACGGGTAGCAACAGATAGACGCCGATCAGGTTTGGGAAGCACATACCCAAAAGCATTCCGTCCGAGAAGTCTGTGACGGCTCCGAGTGACATCGACGCGCCGAGGATAATACAGAGTAAAAACAAGATTTTATACGAGAGGTCTGCTAGCTTGCTGTAGCCGAAGAGGCTGGCCCACGCTTGTTGGCCATAATAGGACCACGAGATGAGCGTGGAAAAGGCAAACAGGGTGACTGCGATAAAAAGGATGAAAGGAAACCAAGTGATTACGGAGGCAAACGCTTGTGATGTGATTGCAATGCCTTCGCCAGTGCTTGAACCGCTCAAGGCTTCACCATAGTTACCGGTGATGACAATCACCAAAGCTGTCATCGAACAGACCACGAGAGTATCGATGAATGGTTCTAGCAGGGCGACGATGCCTTCACTTGCTGGTTTACTGGTTTTGACCGCTGCGTGTGCGATGGGTGCTGAGCCGATGCCGGCTTCATTTGAAAATGAGCCACGTTGAATGCCGACGAGCATCGCTCCAATCAAGCCACCGACATACGCGTCTGGCGTGAAGGCTGTGCTCACTATTAAGCTGATAGCTCCTGGAATCTGATCCATGTGTGTCGCGAGCACGGCGATCGCTCCAAGAATGTAGGTGAAGCACATCAAAGGCACTAGTCGCGAGGTGACATTCGCGATACGGGTGATTCCACCGATGATGACTACGCCGACTAGCATTGCGATAACCACCCCGAAGACCCATCGATATTCGGCCAAAATACTTTCACTGCCACCACTGATTTCTACGAATTGAGAACAGGCTTGGTTGATTTGAAACATGTTGCCACCACCTAGAGAGGCGCCGACACAGAGCACTGCAAATGTTACTGCAAGCACTGCGCCTAACTTTCCGAGGCCCCGCTCTGCTAGGCCTTTCTTTAGATACTTCATTGGGCCACCGCTTACTTTGCCATTTGCATTGATGTCGCGGTAGCGAACGCCTAGCGTGCACTCGGCAAATTTAGTCGTCATACCTACTAGCCCGAGGACGACCATCCAGAACGCAGCTCCAGGGCCTCCTTTAGAAATCGCAATTGCAACGCCAGCTATATTACCCAGGCCGACGGTTGCAGAGAGGGCTGCAGTGAGCGCTTGGAAGTGGGTTATCTCGCCTGGGTCTGTGGGCTTTGAGTATTTCCCTCGCACTGTGCGCAGGGCTAGTCCGAAGGAGGTAATATTAATGAATTTGAAGTAGACCGTCAGGAAAATTGCGGTGCCTGCGAGCCAAATAAGAATAAATGGAACTTCGATTTCACCGACCTTGAATGCGGTGAAAAAAATGATCTTAAAAATCCAGGAAGTCGCTGGAGCTACCGCATCATTAATTTTATCGTCGAGTGACAACTCACTGGCCCATGAGGTGCTCGCTAGAAATGGAACTAGGGTGAGGAGGCGGAAGGGGAGGTGGCTGATCATATAAGTCGAGATGTTGGTGTTGATTAAGAACTGTTGGAACTCCGAGAGGCTTCACAAGTATAATCAACACTCGGCTCTAATGATAATTATGCTCTGCGTGTCGTAATTGGCGTGCCGAGGGTGTCTATCGTTGATGCAATGGGTCTGTGTGAGTGGCGCGACGAGGGAGATGTCTGCTGGGCTACGGTATGTCTATAGCTTGAGTTGACTATGATGTGCTGGCACAAAAAAGGGCGTATCCGTTACGATGCACCCTTTTGTTTAATGTCTTTAAAATGTGTTTAAGCGTCTTCTTTTTTGTTCTCAGCGGTTTCGTCGCTGCTCGGAACTTCGATTGCTGTGGTGCTGGCTTTGTTTTGTTTGCTCTCTGCCAGTGGGCTATGCGTTGGTTCATCTTCGGTGTCCATCGCGTTGCGAACATCATTTTCGATGTCAGATGTCGCTTT
>JABJQI010000061.1 GCA_018663485.1 Opitutia bacterium | reverse complement strand
TATGATGTGCATGAACGAACAGTGCTTGATTTCTGGCAAGCCGAAGGCGAGGGACCGCGTCCGTTGGTCCTTGTGATTCACGGCGGCGGATGGCTCGGGGGCGACAAAAGCCGTTTTTATGGGGCCAACCATTATTTGAAACATGGCATCTCTGTGGCGGCGATCAGTTATCGTTTAGCCAAAACGGATCCCTTGCCCACACCGGTTCACGATGCCGCGCGCGCCCTGCAGTTCCTGCGTTACAAAGCCGGGGAATGGAACATCGATAAGAACAGAATCATCCTGACTGGGGATAGCGCTGGCGGTTGCAGTTCCTTATGGATCGCGTGTCATGACGATTTGGCTCAGCCCGATTCCGAGGATCCCGTGGCTCGAGAGTCAACACGTGTTCAAGGCGCTGCCGTCGCGGGCGCTCAGGTGTCGATCGAACCCAGACTCATGGAGTCTTGGGTGGGGCCGTATGCGTGGCACGGAATGATTACGGGCGCCGTGGGCGAAGCATCCAAGGAGTCGTTGTTGGCTAATTACGCGAAGCACGAAGCGACCTTACGGGAGTTTTCTCCGATCAATCACCTCAGCCAAGACGATCCGCCGATCTTCATGGCCTATGATGGCGACCTGAGCCTTCCAGCGAAGTCCTATGGACATGCCATTCACCATGGTTTGTTTGGTGTGAAGTTTAAAGAAAAGTCTGGAGAAATCGGCCATGACCGAGCTTACCTATCAGCCGGCGATCAATACAAATCGAAGTATTTCGGCCCGCGTGACTTCGTCATCAAAATGCTGACTGCAGAGAAATAGAAAATGATGAAGCACATGATGACTAACAAATATATTTTCGCGATAGGGCTGGGGCTGATTTCGCTCGGCTCGGTGTCGAGCGGTGCCGATACATTGCCTCTGATTGAAAACGGAATCGCCCCTTCGACCGTTGAGGAAACCTGGGCTGGTTTTGATCCGCGCAAAGAGCCGTTGGATGTCGAGGTGCTCAAGGAGTGGGAAGAGGACGGTGTGATTGTAAAGGTCATCCGATTCCGGGTCGGAATATTCAAAGGCAAGAAGGCGATGCTGGCGGCGGTTTATGGTTATCCTAAGGGCGCCAATAATTTGCCCGGACTCGTTCAGATCCACGGCGGCGGTCAGTCGGCTCAGAGTTCCTTTGTGGTGAAGGATGCTAAGAACGGCTACGCAACGATATCGATTGCCTGGGCCGGACGCATTCATTCGACGCACTATAAAGTCACCAATAAGGAAAAAGAGGCGTTCTGGACGGGCAATACCTCAAACCCAGACTACTTGGTGACGACGGATTGGGGCGCGGTGGATGCCTATCACCATTACTGCCGATTCAAGGGCAATAACTTTGTTCAGAATCCACCTTCAGAAAGCACGGTGGATCCCATTCAGTCGCCGCGCAACAGCGGATGGTTCCTCGCAACCATGGGGGCCAGACGGGCCATTACTTTTCTCGAGCAGCAGCGCCAGGTGGATCAGAACCGGATCGGGGTTTATGGCATGTCCATGGGGGGCAAACTTACGGTGCTGACCGCGGGCGCGGATTCGCGGATCAAAGCGGCGGCTCCTGCCTGTGGCGGGCTGAGTGATCTCTCATCAGGCCGAACACTGCCGGGCGTGGCAGACGATTCCTACCTGAAGCGAATCTCCTGCCCCACGATCCTGATGACACCTAGCAATGACTTTCACAGCAAGGTGCAGGATGTCCCGGCCGCGGTAAATTTCTTGAATACCAAGGATTGGCGTGTGGTCAGCTCGCCCAACAGAAACCATGGCGACAGCTCGGAGTATTCGGTGGGCACGCTACTTTGGTTCAATCAGTATTTAAAAGGGGAATTCAAAGTGGCTCAAGCCCCTACGATCAACGTATCGTTAAACAACAAGACTCAAATCCCCACGGTTTCAGTGACTGCGGATCAGTCGCAGGATATCCGGGCGCTGGATGTCTATTACACACAGGATGGACTCAAGAAACCGGCAGATAAATTCTGGCGTTTGGCAAAGCCAGTCAAGGTAGGTGGAAGCACGGCTTTTGAGCTGCCGCTCTCAAGCACCAGCAAGCCGTTATGGGTCTATGCCGATGTTCAATATGAACTGGGCCGAACTGTTGAAGGGGTTGGTTACAGTGGCGAAAAAGTGGAAACGGATTCTTATCACCTCGCCTCCGTTGTGGAGATGATCCCCGCCAAATCCATTGAGAATGCTGGACTGATCGCAACCGTTGACGACTCGACGTTCGATGAGGGCTTTGATAGCTACACTGGCGGCGGAAGTTTGCAGAAGCAGTTCCCGGCCTTCCTCTTTGAGAAAGGCATTTCATGCACGGAGGATCCGGCTGGTAAGCACGGCATGGCGATTGAGATACAGGACTCGCCAGAGTTTCAGCACGGCTGGCAACCGCTGTTCAGCTTGAATACCGCAAGGGCGCCTTTCTTGGGAACTTCAAAATGGAGCATGAGTTCGGATATTATGCAGGATGCGAAAGCGCCGATCCCTATGATTCTTGAGTTCCGCACGGCACATAAAGACAAGCGGTTTTCTCCAGTTTCTGTGGATGAAAAAGGAAATGTGGCTACTCGCGGCAAGGCGGCAACCACGCTGTGTCAGGTCGAGCCGGGTGAGTGGTGGACGTTCGCCGTCACATACGATCTCAACAACGCAGAAAACTATCAGATAAAAATCACCAATGCAGCGGGGGCTGTGCTGGCGGAAACGGATATTGCGATCCGGCCTGATATGGGTGCGGTGAATTGGATCGGCTTTATCCCGCATGGGAAAACCAAAGGCAGTCTTTATATTGATAATGTAAAGCTGGAGGAACTAGACGCTCAAACAGTAAGGGGAAAATCGGATGGTTCCTCGCTCATTAAAAACGGCAGCTTCGAATTGCCCGATACTCAAGCCCAGTTTGAGGTTTGCAAACCCAACGCCAGCACGCTGAACAATTGGACGATTAGCGGCAAGGGGGTCGTGCTCGTTGATGGGTTCGACAACTTCGGTAAATGGGACGTGCCAGCGAAAGCGGCGTCGGGTAATCAATTCCTGCAACTTCAAACGCATGAAGGTGGCGCGGGCGCAATCAGCCAAGATTTTGCGACAACAGCTGGAAAGAAATACGTTTTGAAATTTGATTACAGTGGGATTTACCCGGTCAATCGAAAGGCGTCACTTACGTATAATATCTCTGATGTAGAAACTAAGAAAATTCAGTTGAACATTAGCGGCAACCAGCTCCCGTGGATAACGGAAACCGTTGAGTTTGTGGCTGCGACTGGTGCGACTACACTTACTTTCACCGGCGAAATGGTTGGCGGATTCTGGGGCGCGAGTATCGATAACATAAGTGTTGAAGCAAAGAAATAGGTTTGAGTACAAAAATGAAACTACGATTAATAATAACTTTACTCTGTGCGACGAGCGCAGCCTCCCTGGCGCAGGATACAGGGATCAAATGAGAATCAAAAGAGTACTGGCAGTCTTTTTCCTCTTGGCCTCAGTGCATTTATGCGCCGAGCCGATTACGATTCAATCTGAAGGCATGACGATGGAGTTTGCCGCTGACGGAAAACCGAAGTCATTAAAAATTACAGGGGACGAGCGTGAGCACCTCGATATCCGTAACCCTGGCAGTGGATTCACGATTCAGGGCTTCGCGTTTAATCGTAAATCACCCACAGCCATCTCGCTGAATAAGCTGAGCTATGACGGCGAGCATTTAGTGGCTGAAAACGGGCATGTGACAATTACCTTCGCCATGAAGCCTGCCGGAGGGGGGATCCTATTTTCCATTGAGCGCGTGGAAGGCTTATCAAAAAAAAACCAGCTCTGGCTCAAATTCAATATCAACCTGAAAAAAACGGTGAAGGTTATTGCGACCGATTATGCAACCGATGTCAGTTGGCATCACCGCTGGGGCACTTCGGTCGATTTCCCGCTGCTGTGGAAAAGAATAGTTGGAAAACGGATGGGCGGCGGGTTTGCTCTGGTGCCATCAACACTGCAGGATACACATGCTGAAACTCGCGCAAAAAAAAATGCAAGCCTAAGAAAGAAGGTGATCGGCAGGACCTGGTATCAGGGCTTGGAGTCGAAGGTAGGCAACAGCAATGAATCGGTGCATATTAAGTCTGATCGGTATTCTATTCGTATTTTAAATGACGGAACCTTTGCCTCATTTAAATATAAAGGGCGCGAACTTTTGACCCCAGGGAAAGAACCGTCAGGCTTTCAGATCTGCGGGTTCAACCACGAAACCAAAAGAATGGAAACCTACCCATTGGGCAATATCAGGTTTGATGGTGAAAAGCTCACCGCTCAAAATGGTTCGTACGGGATTCGCTTCGATGTTGCTCAGGATGATCACTATATCGGGTTCCGCATAAATGAAGTGGTCGGCTTTAATCCAGACGACCTCACGTGGTATCGGT
>JABJQI010000220.1 GCA_018663485.1 Opitutia bacterium | reverse complement strand
CTTCTCATAAGACTCAAGGAAGTGCTTGAGCGAACGGAAACCTTCGATCGGTTCGCGCTCCCATTGCTGAATAATCAGATCCCACTTGTTGACCACCACCACCAACGCACGGCCGGCATCCAGCACCGCGCCGGCAAGGGCCTGATCTTGCTTGGTCACACCATCGACCGCATCAATAATCAGAAACACGACATCGGACGCTTCCATCGCGTGCTGCGTACGCACGCTGGAGAAGAACTCCACCGGGCTATCGACCTTGGTCTTGGTGCGCAGACCGGCAGTATCAGCCATACGAAATTTCAAAATCTCGCCGTCCTTATGTTTATAATCCAGATCCAGCTCGACGGAATCGCGTGTGGTACCAGCGACATCGCTGACGATCAGGCGCTTCGAATCCAGCAATCGATTACCGATCGATGATTTGCCCACATTGGGACGTCCCATCAAAGAAATACGAATACGCTTCGCTACGACTGGCGCATCCGCGTCGAACTCTGGCTTCGCACCAAGCTTCACTTTGACCGCGTCAAGAAGATCCGTGATGCCACGCCCATGCTCGGCGGAAACTGCCATCGCATCACCTAAGCCGAGACTGATAAACTCGTATGCATCGATCTCGTTATCCTCCAAGTCGGCCTTATTGGCTACTAGGATCACTTCTTTGCCATAGCGACGCAACTTCTCGGCAACAATCTCATCCAGCGCGGTAATGCCTTGGCGAATATCAACGACAAATAAAATAACCGCTGAGGCCTGAATCGCAAATCCCACCTGTTCTTCGGCAGCATCCGCGATCTTCTTTGGCGTCATTTTGAGCTCCATGCCGAGACCACCAGTATCGAGCAGGACGAAGTCGTCGTTCACTTCGGCGGAGATTAAGTCACGCGTGACGCCGGGCATATCATGCACGATGGACAGGCGACGCCCGCACAGCCTGTTAAACAGACGGCTTTTTCCGACATTGGGACGGCCAACAATGGCTACGGTTCTGGATGGATCGATCATTAAAAAAAGAAGTTAGAATTCAGAAGTTAGAATTCATAAAAGTGGAACAATAATAAAACAAGCTGAGCTGTCTATGCTTGAAACAAGATAGCACAAAGGCCGTGACGAACGAACGCGAAGCGGGGAATGCCTTAGTAATAAAGAACTTACAAGGACTATTTACGAACCTTATCGACGTAGCGCTCAATACGGTCGGTCGCTTCGATAATTCGCTCGTAGCTAGTGGAGAAGCTCGCACGCGCAAAACCTGCACCACTCGGCCCAAAGGCCGTGCCCGGAACGATCGCCACTTCTTCCTCGCTCAACAAGCCTCGGCAGAAGTCCATCGAGCTCATCCCAGTCGATTGGATCGATGGAAATGCGTAAAATGAGCCCTTCGGCAAGTGACAAGTTAGGCCGAATTCGTTGAAGCGACGCACGATCAGATCACGACGACGATGGTATTGCTCTTTCATTTTCGCAACTGCAGGACCGCCGTTTTTCAATGCCTCAATCGCCGCCTCCTGAGAGAGAATCGGCGCACACAGCATACTATACTGGTGCACCTTCATCATCGCCTCAATGAGTGGCGCGGGACCACAGGCGTAACCAATCCGGAAACCGGTCATGGCAAATGCCTTAGAAAATCCATGCAGAAAAATGGTGCGCTCCTGCATACCTGGCAGCGTAGCAATACTGGTGTGCTCACCCTCAAAGGTCAGCTCGGAGTAAATCTCGTCACTGATCACCAACAGATCCTTTTCAATCGCGAACTTGGCGATACGCTCGAGCTTGGCGCGCTCCGTCACACCACCGGTCGGATTAGTCGGAAAGTTGAGCATCAGCACCTTACAACCAGGCTCCCAAGCGGCTTCGACCGCGTCTGGATTGATGCCGAACTGATCGTCAGCAGAGGTGCCAATCCCAATTGGCTGGGCATGCGCCAGCAAGATGCTAGGACTATACGAGACATAACAAGGCTCGTGGTAGAGCACCTTATCGCCGGGATTGAGTATCGCACGCAGGGCGATATCCAAGGCCTCGGACACGCCGACAGCGACGAGGATCTCGTTGTCGGGGTTGTAACTCAGCTCAAAGTTATGCTCGACGTAAGTATTGATTTCACGGCGTAAGCGGATGAGGCCGAGATTGTCCGTGTAGCTGGTCTTACCTTTTTCGAGGGCAAAGATCGCGGCCTCGCGAATATGCCAGGGCGTGACGAAATCAGGTTCACCGATACCCAGCGATATAGCCTGCGGCATCGCCGCAACAATTGCAAAGAAATCGCGAATACCTGAACGAGGCAGACCCACGACGTGATCCGCCACAAAGCGTTGGCTGTCGTCTGCCATTATGCACTCACAGCAGGTTTGTCGCTGTCCTCAGTTGGAGATAAAAGTAAATGTCCCTGCTCCTTGTATGCACGTAACATAAAGTGCGTGGCAGTCGACAACACGCCCTCAACGCTCGCGAGACGCTCGGACACAAAAGTCGCCACTTCACGCAAATCAGAGCCAGTTGCGATCACCAGCAAATCATAGGACCCAGACATCAAATAACAGGACTCCACTGAATCAAAGCGACTGATCCGCGTCGCGAGGCGATCAAACCCGCCATCGCGCTCGGGACTGATCTTCACTTCGATGACCGCTCGCACGATGGTTTCTTGGGCGCGCTCTGGGTTAAATACGGGACGCCAGCCGAGCAGGATCTCTTCGCCCTCTAGGCGCTTCAGCTCGGCGTCAATGTCGCTCTCGGACAGGCCGAGCACCTGCGCCATTTGGGCAGTGTTAAGGTGTTCACCTTCAAGAAGTAGTTGCAAGACAGAGCTCATAATTGTGGCAGTAAAAGTGTTAAAATGACAAAAGGCAAAATACAAAAGGGACTATTTTACCAGCATTCTAGGATAGAAAGGCGGCAGTCAGTGTCTTTAAACTCGACCTCAGGCTGGCCAACGGCACTTGCAGTTTATGATGATCCCCTAACGGAGCAATTATGCGATCCAGACGATCAGGAAGATGCATAGTTAATACTTCTAATCTTCACCGCCATGTACATGCACTATCCCATTGCTCTCAGCGCTGCCCAATTAGGATTTAAGCGCTCACTTAAGTTGATAGTAGCTCGGGCACATCGAGCAAAGCGAACGACCCTTGGTTTTCTCGCGTTGCTTGATTAACTCCCAGAGCTTTCTTGCATCATCATATAGCTCATCATGCAGCATAGTCATTAGCACAACTCGCCAGAAGTAAATGCCCCACTGGTAAGCGCCCCAGTTAGCTGGAGCATCTTTGGAATCTTTCTCTAGCTTTGTCAGGATTGGTAGCAATCGCCCTAGATCTTCTCTTATTTGCTCGTTTCCTTTAAAATCACCCCGAGTCAATGTCATTGCCGCATCGAAAGTTACGTTGTGAGGATCTGGCAGCTTTGCAGACAGCGCCGGTGCTAAATTCGCAGTGACTTGAAAGATGTCGCCGATCGATTTTTCGGGGAATTGCTGAATGGCAACCTTAAGTCGTTCAAAGTCAGACATCGCTGCCTGTCGCGCCGTCCGTTTGGCTATGTTTTTCAAAAGTCCCATATTATTTTTTCGTCGTTGAGAGTCCGCGCTCCTTGGGCTGTAATCCAAGGCTGCGATTGGTAATAGTGTAATGCATATTATGGTTTATTTTAACCCGATAGATTCGCACCTCAGGCCCTACCCTCTAGCAGAGCAGCATGATTGAATGGATAATTATAAAACCGTAGCATAACCCACTTTGTTATCAAATTTAATTAACGTTATTATAATGTAAAAATTATAATTTCCGATTCGATCAGCTCAAACATGGCAATTGATTCAAAAACTAGCGGCCACCTCTCCAGGCTATTTGGATTTATTGATCGCTGAATCAACATTCCCCACCGAGTCGCGACTCTCTTCGCTGGAATTAGCTAGCGGTTAATATGCAACACTCTCAGAACCTTGCGACTCAAGGACCATCATCTAACAAGACCCCGCGCTGCCCCTGTAAATACAGAAACAGCGATTAATGAATCCGCTTAGATATTTAACCGAAGTATTGACGAAGCGCTAAACATTCTCAGCCTCTTATTCATTGTCGCAGGTAACACGCTTCTTTGTGCCATAAACCCAAGGCGCACAACTAATCCATCATTGACTAATTAGTGGCTCAGTTCAGAAGGTTTAATAGCCAATTAGCCCTCAAGTCACTGACATTCAATTTTTGCCGAAATAGCTCAGTTGGTAGAGCAATTCATTCGTAATGAATAGGTCGACGGTTCGACTCCGTTTTTCGGCTCCATTGATTTCTTGGTACGAACACTCCTGTAATTGTTAAGCCCCTCCGCGCCCCTTCGCACTGTAAGAAGATCGCGGCTCGCATATCCTATAAAACTCGATTGAGTCTAACCCATACTATGGAACTACGCCCACAACTACTGCAACTTTTACGCACCAAAGACTACGTGCCCATGCGGCGCGAAGCAATCTTTGCAGTGTTAAAACTTTCGCCCAAGGAAATTAAAAAAGGCCATCGCCTGCTCGACGAAATGCTCGAGCGCGGCGAGCTAGCGCGCCTCAAGAAAGACAAGCTCTGCATCCCTGACGATGCCGACCTCGTCAGTGGCCGCATCATGTTCCGCCAAAACGGCGCCGCGACTCTGATCCCCGAATCCACCACCGGCAAAGCTTCTGGCACTGGCTATCCCGTCGCAGTCGAAGATACCGGCGTCTCACTACATGCCGACCAAGTGCTTGCCCGCATTATTCAACGCCCGCAGCAAAGTCCCTTTCGCGGCAAAGGCCGACAACGCCCCGTCTACGATCCAAACGAAAAGCCAAATGTGCGCGTTATTCGTATTCTTAAACGCGCCCGCGAAGCGATTCCCGGCACCCTAGAGAAAGGTCGGCACACACACTACGTTGTTCCAGACGATCCCCGTATCACGCAAGACGTGCTAGTACCTGAGCCCGCTAACAGCGGCATTAAACCGATTCCCAAAGTAGGTGACAAAGTCGTGGTCAAACTATTGGAGTGGAAGCAACGCCACCTTAATCCAGAAGGCGAAATTAGCCAAGTCCTCGGCCGCACGCACGAGCCCGATGCCGAGTTCAAAGCCATTTTGTTTAAATACAACCTCAACCCGCAATTCCCCTCTGCCGTTGAGAAGCAAACCGAGGCCATTCCCGACCACGTCCGCGAACAAGACACAGCAGGCCGCCAAGATTGTCGCGACATTTTTACTTTTACCATCGACCCAGACGACGCCAAAGACTTTGACGACGCTATTTCTGTCGAGGAATTAGACGACGGCAACATCCGAGTTGGCGTGCACATCGCTGACGTTAGCGCCTACGTCAAGCCTGGCACAGCGCTCGACGTTGAGGCTCAGGAGCGCGCAAACAGCACCTACCTGGTTGGCACCGTCATCCCGATGCTGCCACACGCGCTGTCCAATGGTCTTTGCAGCCTAGTCGAAGCACAAGACCGGCTCACGAAGACCTGTTTCATTACCTTCTCTGACCAAGCCGAGATCGTGGCCGTCGACTTCGCCAACACCGTCATCTGTAGTAATAAACGCCTCACCTACAAGCAGGCCTTTGCGTTTATGAATGAGGACGACCTCGACGTCGTGCGCAAGACGCCGCTGCCGCCGAAACACCAAACAGGCTCGACTGGACGCTCACTCGACGAAGTCAACGACGATGAGATGAAGCTGCTGCAAAAGTATATTCGCAAGAGTTGGGATATCGCCACGATACTACGCCAGCGCCGCTTCAAGAACGGCTCACTCGACCTCGACATGACTTCGGTCAAACTTTACGTCGATGAGGAAGGTTACACCGACCGCATCGAAAAAGAATTTAACG
>JABJQI010000095.1 GCA_018663485.1 Opitutia bacterium | reverse complement strand
GCTTCAACTGCTTTAGTCAATGTGTCGAGTGCATCTTCTGTACCGTCGAACTTGGGAGCGAAACCACCTTCGTCACCCACCGCTGTGCTGAGTCCACGATCGTGGAGCACCTTTTTGAGGCTGTGGAAGCACTCAGCACCCATGCGAACTGCTTCGCTAAATGTCGCTGCGCCGATCGGGCGGATCATGAACTCTTGGAACGCGATAGGTGCGTCAGAGTGTGAACCACCGTTGATGACGTTCATCATTGGCACTGGCAGAACCTTTGCATTGGGTCCACCGATGTATTTGTAAAGAGGAAGACCAAGTGCGTCTGCTGCTGCGTGAGCAACTGCAAGGGAGACACCGAGCATGGCGTTGGCCCCGAGCTTGGCCTTGTTGGCAGTGCCGTCTAGTTCCAGCATGATCTTGTCGATGGTGAGCTGGTCACAAGCATCGAACCCGATCAATTCGGGAGCGATGACGTTGTCAACATTGTCAACGGCCTTAAGGACGCCCTTGCCGAGGAAGCGAGCTTTGTCGCCATCACGAAGCTCTACAGCTTCGTGCTCACCAGTGCTAGCACCAGATGGGACGGCTGCACGGCCAACGATGCCGGACTCGAGTTCGACGTCGACTTCAATGGTAGGATTGCCGCGCGAGTCAATGATTTCGCGGGCGCGGATGTCTGTGATGATTGTGCTCATAATAAAGCGGTATATTTCTAGATGAGATGAATTGCCCTGCCTCCGTTTAATCAGTCTAAGCGGATAATCGGACAGCGCGATAGTTGTTGTGCACTCTACAGCGGGACTGTCAATGCTTCCTAGATAAGACTGCTTAATGATCTGGAAATGGCTGACTAGTAAATAAGCCAGGCTAATTTTACTGATTCCTGTGATAAGGCCTTGGTTGCGTTACCCTTTGTATGTCGAGGTGCAGTGAAGAGTTTGCTTACAAAAAAACGCACAGGCGTTTGCCTGTGCGTTTTGAGAAAGAGCTTGTTCGAGCAACTAACTACTGTGTTTGTTGCTGGTAGTAGCTGAGACGCTGTTGCCATTGACCAGCCAGTGGCGAGTCGTTGATTTGTGCGGCGAAGCTTTCAAATTCTGCGCTGCGACCCGCGGTGTCGGCTTCGACTGCGAGATGGTAGGCGGCTTCGGCGCGTGCGGCTTCGGCGAGGCTGCTGTCCGCAGTAATGGCATTGAGCTTGGCAAGGCCATCGTCTGTACTGCCGTTTTGGTAGAGTGCAAACGCTTGCCCGAGTTGAGCGCGGCCGGCGAGTGCTGGCTCTGTCAGTGCGGCGGCAGCCAAATTGTAGAATTCGAGTGCTTTCTCGTAGTCTTCAGCTGTGTAAGCGGCGTCAGCAATGCTGAGTGCGGCAAATCCACCGAGTGCTTTGTTGCTATTGGCTTTGGCGAAGTCTGCGAGTGTTTCACTGGCGTTGGCTTCAGCATATTCGGCTTGGAGGGCTATTTCTGAGCGGTCCTTGAAGATGCGTAAGCTTTGGTAACCAGCGACAACCAGTAGCAGCACAGTGATGCAGCCAATTAGGAAGCTCTTGTTCTCCATCCAGTAGATGCTGACGCGGTCTTCGAAAGAGATCTCCGCAGACTCTTCGAGATCGATGAGGTGGCGTTCGTCGATAACCTCGTCTTCGGGCATGAGAGGGTTTTTGTGTTTCTTTTTTGGTGGGTGATTCATGGAAATTAATGGCTAATGATTGATGAATAATGGGTAATGACTGATATTTAGCTATTATCAATTAGCAATCAGTCACTGCGACGGAGTCGCTAGTCGAAGACGACGGTTTTGTTGAGGTAAACTAGAATGCGGTTGTCGAGATGAAGACGGATCGCTTGGGCAAAGACGGATTTTTCGAGGTCTTTTCCTTTGCGAACCAGATCAAGCACTGAGTTGCGGTGATTGATCCGCGTAACGTCTTGGTGAATAATTGGGCCTTCGTCAAGGTCTGCTGTGGCGTAGTGCGCTGTGGCCCCGATAAGTTTGACGCCCCGAGTGTGCGCTTGGTGATAGGGCTTGCCGCCAGCAAATGCAGGCAGGAAAGAGTGGTGAATGTTGATCACGGGGCAGCCTGCCTTGTTCAGGAAGTCGTCAGAGAGCACTTGCATGTAGCGCGCCATCACGACGAGGTTGGCATTGTGCGAGTGCACGATCTCGAGCTGCGTGGTCTCGGCTTCGGCCTTCGTGTCTTTGGTCACGGGCACGTGGTAGAACGGGATGCCGTAAGTTTCGGCGTCCGTTTTGAGTGCTTCGTGGTTGGAAATGATGCATGCAAGTTCGCCTGCCATTTCGCCAGATCGGAAACGCAAGATCGTGTCGTGGAAACAATGATCGATTTTAGAAACGAACAGGGCGACTTTGGGGCGATCCGCCGATTTCGCGACTTTGACCGTCATGCCGAGCTCTTCGTGGGCAAATTTCTCAAAGGCCGCAGCCTCTTCGTCGATTTGACCAGATGGGGTCCATTCTACGCGTTGGAAGAAAATATTCGCTTCCTGATCTTTATGTTGATCGGCGTGATGAATGTTGCTGCCACGTAAAAAGATCCAACTCGACACGCGCGAAACGAGACCGGGTTGATCCGGCCCGTGGAGCAGTGCGATAATTGTTGGGGCTTTCATTTATGAAGAGTGTAATTCTTCTCTTTATCATAATCTCCTATCTCTGTAGGAATGATGATTCAGAGTCGGATCAAAAGCAGAGGCGAAATTAGCGTGGATTGGCTTCTTGGCTGTAAGACTGAATCGAACGCACCTCGTAGCCCTTCTCGCGCAGTGATTTGATGCCTTCGACTGCTGCAGAGGCGGCCGAGATCGTCGTCATGATGCAGATGTTGTGCTTCACGGCTTCGGTGCGGATCATGTTCTCGTTTTGGCGAGGCACGGTGCCTTGCGGTGTGTTAACGATCAGCGAGACCTTGTTGTTCTTGATCAAGTCGATCACGTTCGGGCGACCTTCGCTGAGGCGGCAGACGTGCTTCACTTCAATGCCGTTGGCTTTGAAGAGCTTGCCAGTGCCTGCTGTGGCGATGATGCCGAAGCCGAGTTCGCTGAGTCCGCGAGCAATTTCAACGGCGCGCTCTTTGTCGTAGTCTTTCACGCTAATGAAGACGTCGCCAGAGTCGGGCAGTGCTGGCTTTGCTGCCATTTGTGATTTTGCAAAGGCAACGCCGAGATCCTTATCGAGCCCCATGACCTCGCCAGTCGAACGCATTTCTGGGCTCAACATGACTGGAGCGCCTGGGAAGCGGTTGAATGGGAACACGGATTCTTTGACCGCCCAATAAGGAGGAATGATTTCTTTGGTAAAGCCGAGGTCTACTAGCTTTTCGCCGGCCATGATACGGGAAGCGAGCTTCGCGAGTGGCACGCCGATCGCCTTGGAGACGAATGGTACGGTACGGGAGGCACGTGGGTTGACTTCAATGATGTAGAGTTCGTCGTCCTTGATCGCGTATTGCACGTTCATTAGGCCGACCACTTCGAGCTCTTTCGCTAGCGAATAGGTAGCTTGGCGAACGGTTTCGAGGATCTCTTCGGAGAGCGTGTGTGGTGGCATCACCATGGTCGCATCGCCAGAGTGCACACCTGCGAACTCTACGTGTTGCAGCATACCACCGATCACGGTTGTTTCGCCGTCGGAAATACAGTCCACATCGAGCTCGTAAGCATCTTCGAGGAACTTATCGAGTAGCACTGGAGTGCCGGGGGCGACGTCGAATACTTCGCGGACGATCTGCTTCATTTCGTTCATGTCGTAGACGATGAACATGCCGCGTCCACCGAGGACGAAGGAAGGGCGAAGTAGAATCGGGAAGCCGATTTCACCAGCGAGTTCGTAGGCTTGCTCTTGCGAGTTGGCGATACGGTTGTCTGGTTGCTTGAGGCCAACACGGTCGAGGATGTCGCGGAAGAGGTTGCGGTCTTCTGCTGCGTCGATCATCGAAGGCGATGTGCCGATGATGTTTACGCCGTGTGCTTCGAGTTCGGTTGCGAGATTGAGTGGTGTTTGACCGCCGAATTGGACGATCACACCGTCACAGCCGGACTGTGTGTAAATTTCTAAAACGTCTTCGAGTGTAAGTGGTTCGAAGAAAAGCTTGTCGGATGTATCGTAGTCAGTCGAAACGGTTTCTGGGTTCGAGTTGACCATGATGGTTTCGAAGCCTGCCTCGCGAAGTGCGAAGGAGGCGTGCACGCAGCAATAGTCAAACTCGATGCCTTGGCCGATGCGATTCGGGCCACCGCCGAGAATCATGATCTTTTTCTTGTCGCTCTTAGCGATTTCGTTTTCGGAACCGTAAGAGGAGTAATAGTAAGGTGTGAACGCTTCGAACTCAGCCGCGCAAGTATCTACGAGGCGGAAGTTTGTTAGCACGCCGAGCTTTTCACGACGCTTACGCACGGCTTGGCGGTTAGAATGAACCAAGTCAGCGATCAATGCATCACTGAATCCGGCTTCCTTGGAAGTTTTCATTAGCTCAGTATCTAGCTTTGCGAGGCTGCTCTTGCGCAGGTCACCTTCGATTTCAACCAGCTCACGGAGTTGGCTAATAAACCAAGGGTCGAGTGCGCAGGTATCGAAGATTTCTTCATCAGTCATTCCATTGAGGAATGCATGACGCAGCCAGAAGACGCGTTCGCAAGTCGGAATCGCGATGCCTTCGCGGATCGCCTGCATGTCGGTGATCTTTTCTTGGAATTTAGCTGGGCCAACAAAGCCTTTGGCACCGATTTCGAGTGAGCGCAGTGCTTTCTGAAACGACTCCTTAAAGGTGCGCCCGATTGCCATGGCTTCACCGACAGACTTCATTGCAGACGTTAAAGTGGTGTCCGCTCCTGGGAATTTCTCAAATGTGAAGCGAGGAATCTTGGTGACGACGTAGTCGATGGTCGGCTCAAAGCTGGCCGGCGTCTTCTGAGTGATGTCGTTGCTAAGTTCGTCGAGGCTGTAACCAACTGCGAGTTTCGCAGCGATCTTAGCGATCGGGAAGCCTGTTGCCTTTGATGCGAGAGCTGACGAGCGAGAGACACGCGGATTCATCTCAATCACGACCATACGGCCATTCTTCGGGTTGACGGAGAACTGGATGTTTGAACCACCAGTTTCGACGCCAACTTCGCGGATACATGCAAAGGATGCGTCGCGCATAAGTTGATACTCCTTGTCGGTCAACGTCATCGCAGGAGCGACTGTGATTGAGTCGCCAGTGTGGACGCCCATTGGGTCAAAGTTTTCAATCGAGCAAATCACCACGCACTGATCCTTGTGGTCGCGCATGATTTCCATCTCGTATTCCTTCCACCCGAGTAGGCACTCTTCGACGAGCACTTCGGTGGTGGGGGATAGGTCGAGACCATTCTGCACCATCTTCTCGTATTCTTCGCGGTTGTAGGCGATGCCTCCACCGGAACCGCCGAGCGTAAAACTGGGGCGAATAATAATCGGAAAATCGCCGATGGTGTTGTCGGCAGCTTCAATCGCTTCGGCCAGTGTGTGGACCGTTTCGGATCGTGCTACGTCGAGGCCGATCTTGAGCATCGCTTGCTTGAAAATATCACGCGCCTCGCCCTTGATGATGGCTTCTGGCTTCGCGCCAATCATTTCGACGCCATACTTCTTAAGTATGCCGGCATCATGTAGATCCATCGAAAGGTTCAGCCCAGTTTGACCCCCGAGCGTCGGAAGTAGGGCGTCTGGGCGCTCTTGGTCGATGATTTTTTCGAGTGCATCCACTGTAAGTGGTTCGATGTAAGTGACATCGGCGAACTCTGGGTCCGTCATGATGGTCGCTGGGTTACTGTTTACGAGGACGACTTTGTAGCCTTCTTCGCGCAGCGCTTTACAAGCTTGAGTGCCTGAATAGTCGAATTCACAGGCTTGGCCGATAACGATCGGGCCGGAACCAATGATAAGAATTGTCTGAATGTCGGTGCGTTTTGGCATAAATTGGTCGAAAGGGTGGATTTTTTGCACTCTCATGCAAGCACGAAGACGCGACAGATTAGTGGGAAAGTCATTTTTTTTCGCGTCGCAATTTTACACTTGGGCTGTTGTCATAAATATTAGTTTATACGCTAATTATTTTTTATGACCCAAAACAAGAAATCAGTCATCTTTGTCGCCATCGTTTTAATTGTCTTGATGGTAATGCCTGTGATCGTGCTCATGGTTTCCAAAGGAGGTGATTCGGCTGCGGCAAATCGAGTAGACATGTCGATCCCTACAGGCGGCCAAAGCGTCGAGGCAGTCAACTATGATCTGCGTCAACTGGCGGAACGTGCGGAGGAGTTGCTAAGCGAAGATTTGGCAGCCGCACTGCGAAGGGGCGATGTGTCACTCGATTTTATGGCGGCGTTAAACAAGGATCTTGATAAGGCGCGGGACGCGTTAGCGGCAGGAAAAATCGAAAAAGCCGAGCAATATTACAGCACTGTGGTGGACGCGGCGAATGCACAGCTCGGTGCTTTGGCAGTGGCCGAGACGGCCCGCGTTCTGGATAAATCGACCTATGCGGAACTTAAGCGCCTCGAATACTTAAGGACTGCCTTTGAAAATACTTATCGTGAAGCGGTGGAGACATACAACCAGGGATTGCGTGATTTGAATGCCGGCAATTATCAAGAGAGTGTCGATGGCTTTGAAATGACGAGTGCGATTCTGGGCGATTTGGAAGGTCGCTCAGTCCAGCAAGTTGGTGGGATGTTGGAAGCCGCGAATGCCGCATTAGCAGAGTTGGATCTAGTCGCAGCTCGATCCGCATTTGAAAAAGTGCAGCAAATCGATTCCGCAAATACGGACGCGTCGGATGGTTTGTTGATCGTTAGTTCCATAGAGGGGATTTTGATTGAGGTTAAAGAGCTCAAAACACTTCAAGCAGTGGGTAATCTTGACGAGGCGATGGTTCAACTGGAGGCATTACTGGTGAAGCACCCGAATAATTCATTTCTGCTCAATGAGCGTAAAGTGATCGATACGCAGATTCGGGCGCGTGAGTTTAAG
>JABJQI010000218.1 GCA_018663485.1 Opitutia bacterium | reverse complement strand
TTGGCAATGCCATCAAAGGTATCATCACCCCAATTCGCTTCGGCAAAATACAGTTTACGTGTGACTTCCAAGCCAGGGCGGATGCCGAGTGGATAGCGCACCTCATTGGCACTGCCGCCACCATGCCGAGCCGCCAGATTCCACCAATAGGCATCGTTGCCATCGGTCGAGACGCTGGCAGCATTTTCGTAGATCGGAAATACTTGCTCACGCAGCATGCCGCGCTTCAGGGCCTCGGCAATTTTGGGCAATTCAGCGCGATCGTTGACCGCGCGCTGTACGCGAATCATATCGATGGCGCCGGGTAGCAGCGCGGCCGATAAAATCGCGATCACCGCCATCACCCCGATCAATTCGAGCAGGGTGAAGCCAGCGCGGCGTAGTGTGTGCTGTGTAGGCTGTGGATGCATTGGTCTGTTAGTAAGAGCTGGGGCTGAGCATGTTAACGAGCGGCAGGAAGACTGCGGCGGCCACCAGCCCGGCGAGGCAGACCGTCAATACGATGAGCCCCGGTTCCAGAATGGCAAAAAAGGTTTTAATCTTACGCGGCACCAGATCATCATAGTAGTCGACTACCGCTTGTAGCGAAGTGTCCAGCGTACCGCTGCGTTCACCGACACCAATCATGGTGCGCACCAGCGTTGGAAAGATCGTATCTTTGGCCATCGTGCTGCTCATGGTTGAGCCGTTCGCGACCGCCGTCTCAATTCGCATCACGCTGCGCTCGATCACTTTATTACCGACCACTTCGCGTCCCATCGCCAGCGAGTCGGTGATCACGATTCCCGCTTTCTGTGTGAGGATCAAACTGCGCAGGAAGCGCGCGACGGCAAGGGTCAGAATCACATCGCCTAGGAAGGGAAGCTTGAGCAAAAAGTGATCGCGTAGCAGCGCGGCCTGCTTGGAGACTTTAAACAAAAGACGCAGACTCGGTGGCGCTAAAAACAGCACCGCTATAATTACGCCCCAGTAGTCCACCACAAAATCACTGGCTGCGATCATCATCCGGGTAATCAAGGGCAAGGGAATATCGAGCTCAAACAGCAGCGCGGTGACGGTCGGAAAGACAAAACGTAAGGCAATGAAAATAAAAATAGTCAGCGCCGCGAGCACGAACGCGGGATACAACATCGCCTGCTTAAACGCCTTCCAGTTTTGATCCATCCACTCGAGATAGTCGCGCAATTCGATGAAATTTTCATCTAATGAACCGCTGCGCTCCGCCACCTGCACGATATTGCGAATATAGCCAGGGAAGACCCGAGGGAACTGTTCGAGACCCTGGCTCAGTGGGGTGCCCTGCTCGACCATCTCACTCAAGCGCTGGCGTACCGTGGTCTGCACCCTCGAGGCATCTTCCCCCTCGCGAGCCCTAAGCGCCTCGACAATGGGCACGCCGGCGCGTAGCTGAATCCCGATCTGGAAAATTAAATTGGCGAGCTCGGCGGTTTTCATCTTAAGCCGCGAATGGCGCTTGGCGGCGGCGCTGTCACGCAGCTCGGAGTTGACCAACTCTAGCCCCTCTTGCGCAAGCAAGCCCGTCAGGCGCTTGACGTTTTCTGCCTCGCGGTGACCTTCCAATAAGCGACCATCGCTGGTCACCGCAGTGTAATTAAATTCAGGCATCGTCGAGAACTTCTCCGACTTCGAGTTGAACCACCCGTCCGACTTCTTCAATGCTGGTGAGTCCCGCTTGGGCTTTCATCAGTCCATCTTGGCGCATCAAGATGACGCCTTTTTGTTTGAGATAGCGCTTGAGTTTCGAGGTCGGTTGATGGTCGTCGATGCGCTGTTGCAAGCCCGCATCGATGCGGATGATTTCAGCTAGACTAATCCGACCACTATAGCCTTTTTGGCCACAGGCCTGGCAGCCCACTGGCTGGTAAAGTGTTACATTGGCATCGACTGGCGCGCCGCCGAGGGCGACCCACTCTTCTGGCGTCAGAGTGTGCTCGGTTTTACAAATCGGGCAGAGGCGACGTGCGAGCCGCTGCGCACTGAGACCGAGCAGACTGCTGGAGAGCAAGTACGGGGGGATGCCGAGGTCGGTGAGGCGGGGCACGGCACTGATGGCATCATTGGTGTGCAGGGTGGAAAAGACTAGGTGTCCCGTCAGTGCGGCACGAATCATTAACTCCGCAGTGACTTGGTCGCGTGTCTCGCCCACCAAAATGACATCCGGGTCCTGGCGTAGTAAAGTGCGCAGGCCGCTAGCAAAGGACAGCCCGATTTCGTCCTTAATCTGAGTCTGGCGGATCAGCGGCAGACGGTATTCGATCGGGTCTTCGAGCGTAAAGACGCTGCGCGCCTCGGCATCGATCATCGAGAGCAGCGCATACAAACTGGTGGTTTTACCACTGCCGGTCGGGCCGGTGATCAGGAAAACGCCATGCGGTTGGTCGAGAATGTCCGAAAATTGTGCTTGTTGATCCTCTGAAAAGCCCAGTGTGGGGAGGTCCAGCTTCAGGCGTGACTGGTCGAGTAGACGCATCACGATGCTCTCGCCATTGCTCGACGGCAGGCTCGACACACGTACGTCGATCTCTTCGCTGCCGATCGCAAAGCGAATCCGCCCATCCTGCGGCAGGCGATCTTCGGCAGTGTCCATGCCGGCTAAAATTTTGAAACGGGCAGTGAGCGCACTGCGGATCGCGCTGGGCAGTAGTAGGCCTTCTTCGAGCACGCCATCCGCGCGCAGTCGTATCCGGAAGAAGCGCTCTTCGGGGTGTAAGTGCACGTCACTGGCTTCGCGCATCGCGGCATGCATCAAAATTTGTTCCGCCAAGCGGATCATCGGCGGATCATCTTGGCTCTGCTGATCCAGTGCCTTGGCATCCATTCGGATGAAGGCGTCGACCGCCTCATACAGCTCGTCGCGCGCGGTGTAGTTGCGATTGATCGCGAGGCGGATGTCGGTTTCCGAGGCGGGTAGAGCTTCAATCGGCTGACCGGCAGCAGTTTCTAGGCGCTTCAGCGTCGGCAGGTCAAACGGATTGGCGCAGGCGATCCACAAGCACCCATCACGCTCTGCCAGCGGGATCGCAATTAATTTTTCGCACAGCTCGGCGGCTAGCTTGTCGCGTAGGTTGTCGTCGAGACTCAGGCGGCGCAGGCTCAGTTGCTGCCCTTCCGCTTGCCCGTCCTGAATAAAATCGGTCGCAGTGCGCAGTTGACCGCGAATCGAGCGAAATTGCGAAAGCTCTTCACTGCTGACGAGGCCGAGTCGCTGGACAATATCACTAAAGTTGAGTCCGAGGCGCTCACCTTCGCGACGTGCCAATTCAGCCTGAGAGGCGGTGAGTATGCGCTCCGACAAAAGCCAGGCCTCCATGTTAATGGAGGCCTGGTCGGTTGCAGCGTCTTTTGAAGACGTGGTGTCCACAAATTTAATAGCCGATATCGCCTGCTGCGGCTTACTGGTGTGAGACGTAGAGGTAGGCGTTATACTCACCAGCGTTGTCACCTGGGGCAAACCATGCATTAGCGCCTTCCAGGCCACCTTTTGTAGCAATACCTGCGCCAGCGAGTGACGCGTTTACAAAGTCTAGATCTGAGACCGCATCACTGGTGAATGGCCCATTGACTTTAGATGCCATTGCCGCGGCTTCTTGTAAGGTTAAGTTGGGCATGAAGTAGTAAACGATTCGGGTGCCAAATCCAGCCGATTTAAAGCGCATTGTGGCGATTGCACCAGTGTATACAACATCATCGATCAGGGTCCCACCCACTGCTGCGCAGCCAATCGCGTGAGTCAGATCGGCAGTGGTCCGACCAACCGGTGCTTTTTCCTGCTCGAGCAGTTGAGACTGACGCACTAGCACATCACCAAAGTCTAGGACACCAACTGCTGGCGTGTAAGCCACTGGGTTAGCCGGATCTGATTTGTAATCGAGTACACCGACAGTGGCGGTATCCGTATCAAGTGGGAAGTTATCATAGCGTTGGTAATAACCGATCGCAGCTGTTTTTGCAGCGCTGACGGACGCAATTGCCGAAGTGACTTTCGCGTCACGGATCGATTCGATTACGCGAGGCGCGACGACTGCAGCGAGAATACCGATGATCGCTAGGACGCCGATCATTTCAATGAGAGTAAAGCCAGACTTTTGCGGTGTTTTCATAGTTTTTGTAGTTTTGATGTGGCGCCAACGTAACTTAAGTTAGCTACGGGCAGAGATTTAAGAATAATATACTACCCAAATCATATACCTTATATTATAAATTACTACAAAATTCATGTAAAGATAGCGTAAAAGAGCACACTCGGTCCGCATGCTTGGGATCGATGACTAGCGCCACTGCGCATAAACAATGCGCATCCAATGGAGCTGCGTTTGCCCCAATCGACTACGGACGAGGCTAAGCTCGTGCCTCCCAGAACCGTGATTGCTCCTGCGGCAGGGACCCTCGATGTGGTCCGCATTTGATGCATTTACGTTCTGATCATATGGATGCGAAAAATATTTCAGAATGGAATTAGACGGCCATTCTCGACCCATCAGCCTGACCGCACTAGCTCAAAGAACCAGCCATCGCTCGAGCACACTCAGGTTATCAAACAACGCAGGCAGCAGTGGCGTTCGGTTTGCCACGCCACAGAGCAGTCAAGCGACTCCAATTTATGGGTGATTGCGTAGACTCGAAATCACAATATACATCCCGAGCAAGCCTGAAACCAGGAAGCCGACGATGCCGATCGCGGGGAAGCCCCACAGCAGTGGTC
>JABJQI010000165.1 GCA_018663485.1 Opitutia bacterium | reverse complement strand
GATTGCTTCTGGGAGGGACGACCTCCGTGTCGTCCGGTACCGATGCAGGAGAGGCTGACACGACTAACCGCGCATAAGGAACCTTAGATTTTCATGTGATTTCTAAACTGCTGGCGGTCGACACGGAGGTCGACTCTCCCCAATAGAATGGCCCAACCCCTACAGAATCGCGGGATCAACCCGCTCGCTACAGTATTTGCTTCTGTCATGCGGGTTGCGCGCATTCGTCCAAAGTGTATGCGGCCATAGAACTGCCCGCCGCTGCTCTGATTCATGCCTATCCGATTAGATCGGTGGCTAACAGAATCCACTGACATGGTCAGATTCAAGCGGTTCGTCTAGTGTGCTTATCGACCCAAAGCTTGCCTAGTTTCAAGATCGTTACATCTTTATTTCTAATTAGCATTTTAACTGATCAAATTTAACTAATGGCCCGCCGTCGACTCACCAACTCCCCAGAAGAAGATTTCCCGATGACGCCGATGATCGATATGGTCTTTCTGCTGTTGGTGTTCTTTATGACGGTGAGCACCCTCGCGCAAGCGGATCGTCAAGTGAAGCTGGATTTGCCAGAGTCTGCATCTAGCGATGTGCCCGAAGATCTTACTGACCGTGGTACCATTTCGCTCGATGCCGAAGGGCAGATTTTTCTGGGCGCGCAGCAACAAACCCTCGAAGCAATGCAGGCCGCGATCAAGGCGTCCTTGTCCGACAACCCTGAGTTGCGTATTCACGTGCGCGCCGACCGTGCCACCCCTTACCACACAATTAAAGAGGTGCTCCGCTCGTGTGCCGAAGTCGGCGCTTACGAAGTGATTTACGCCACCTATCAATCTCGTTGAGGGTCCATTAGAAAAATGGCACAATTAAAAAAACGAACAGACGAGCAAGGCGGGGTGCCGATCGCGCCAATGATTGATGTCGTTTTCCTGCTGCTGATTTATTTCATGGTGGCGTCCACCTTGGAGCAGCAGGAGGCCGACCTTTCGTTTCAGTTGCCTGGCACGGTCGAGCAGACCGAACCATTGGATTTGCCTGATGAGCAGATCATTGAAATTCGTCCCGACGGCCAAGTCGTGGTCAACGACTATCCGTATGACGCTCCAGAGGTGTCGCAGCTGAATGAGCTCGCTGCCATGCTGAGCCGCTTTCGCGAAGCCAGCAGCGCTAATAAGGTCGAAGCGATTGTCACCATTTCACCCGCAGATGCAGTGCCGCATGCGCAGATCGTCAAGGTGATGGATGCTTGTTCCCTGGCTCGGATCGAGGCCGTGAACTTCGCCTTGGGCGATGATACTTGATACCAGTGGATTGCTTTGCCGCTTTATCAGGACGCTTGCAATCGTGCCATTCGAGAGGCTACGCCAGCGCCCTAGAGGTCGAGTTAGTTAATCTCAGTCCTAGCCGCTTTTCACGTTGACCCCAGCCAGCTAGTCATAAATCTAGCTCACTTTGATTTGCTCCCGTAGTTCAATGGATAGAGCGGCGGTCTCCGAAGCCGCAAATGGCAGTTCGAATCTGCCCGGGAGCGCCACCTTTGAATCGCTAATACACACGTATTTCGTCGAGGACTTGCTGTTTGGATTGCTGCAGGCTGGGTTGGACGATGGTGGCTGCGAGTGCTATGGCTTCTGCGCTGCGCCCGAGCTTACCGAGCACGCGCACCTTGTGGAGATCGAGGATCTGGCGGCGCAGTAAGTCATCGTTGGGGCTGTCCTTGCGGACTTTGTTCCAATGCAGCAGTGCTGCCTTCCAGTCGGGGCTGGCGAGGTCGTAGTAGGCCTCGCCGAGGCGCATTTGTGCGTCGAAGTTGCCTGGCTCTAGGCGCACTGCGGTTTGGAAGGCTTTAAGCATTTCGCGGTCGAGGGCGTCGCGGCTAAAGACTGCTTGTTCGATAAATGGCTCGCGAAAAGTGTAGAGGATCTCGCCGAGTGCGTAGTGGTAAGCGGGCACCTCGGGTTCGAGCGTGATGGCGTTGAGGGTGAAGGTGAGCGCCGCTTTGCCTTTGCCAGTCTCGGCGAGGTGATTGCCGATCTGCTGCTTGACCACTGCGATCTGCGGATCGAGCTCGTCGGCCCTGAGGAAGGCTTTAAAGGCCTCGTCGTTTTTACCAATACGGCGGAGTAGTTTTCCGTAGAGTATGAGCGCGCTGAGGTCGTCAGGGTTCTCGGCCAGATAGGTGCGGTACGAGAAGATCAGTTCGTTCAGGTGCCGCTCCAGATCGTCGCCGGAATAATACTCAGGATCGGCGGCGAGCTGTTGATAGATCTTTTGCTCGCGCTGACTGATGTCGAGCAGGCGCTCGGTATCGAGGTTAGATTGCTTGGTCTGCGCGGCTAAGCCACTGCTTAGCGCGATGGCGCTAACTAGGGCGAGGACTGTGCGGAATGGATGGAGTCTAGCTGGCATCGACTGAAGTGAGGCTGAAAGTGAGTGTGGCCGTGAGGGTGAGTGCTGTTGGCGGCGAGTGGGCTCTGGCTGCAGCCATTCGGCAGCTGGCTCGGCTTGAATGTATCCGGCGCCCCTGACAATTTCGCTGCGTGTCTTGTCGGCTTTGGGCAGGTCGGTGGTGATCGGCATGGTGCGTGGAATCGTACGTTTTAAATATTTGTTTAGAAACCGAATCGGAGTCAAAGGCTAATCTGGGCTGGCGCTGAGCGGGTGCTGAGCGGGTGCTGGGCGGTGCGGAAGCAGGCGGCAATTGAGAGCAACTCGGCTGAGCGCGCTCGGAGTGTGGGCGACTCGCCCACATTGCTGCTGTGT
>JABJQI010000215.1 GCA_018663485.1 Opitutia bacterium | reverse complement strand
CTGAACGGACGAGGCGGAGCTCGTCCCTCCCAGGTGTAGGGAGGGATGGCCTCTGTGCCGTTCGCTGGGGTAGATCGCCGAACCACTGAACGAACGAGGCGGAGCTCGTCCCTCCCAGGTGTAGGGAGGGATGGCCTCCGCGCCGTCCGCTGGGGTAGATCGCCGAACCACTGAACGGACGAGGCGGAGCTCGTCCCTCCCAGGTGTAGGGAGGGATGGCCTCCGCGCCGTCCGCTGGGGTAGATCGCCGAACCGCTGAACGGACGAGGCGGGGCTCGTCTCGCCCGAGTTTCACTTAGGAACGGCTCTACGGCGTATCCTGTAACATGCCCTGTTGCACCGGCGCCTTGCAGGTTAATCGCTCGAGTACTTCACCGATTAAATAGAGCGAGCCTGTCACGACGATGGTGTCGCCTGGTTCGCCTAGAGTGCAGACACTGATGGCGGGGAAAATATCTTCAAGCTGTTGGTGGTAAATTGGCGTTGTATTCGTATCAGGGATACAGGTTTCGAGTACATCGGTCGGAGTTGCACGTGACTGGTCGGGCGCGAGCAGGTGTAGTTGGCTGGCGTGGCGGCAAACGACTGCCATCAGGCTACGGGCCCGAAATTCACCCAAGGTGCCTGCGACAATGATTGGCTTTGTGCCCAAGTGTGCGACAAGCTTAGTTAGATTCTCGTCGAGCATCTCGGAGCCCTCAGGATTGTGCGACGCATCGAGAATCAAGGTTTTGTCGGCGAGCTGAATGGTTTGCCAGCGGCCTGGCCAGTAAATGCTTTGCAGTGCCGCAGCGGTCAGTGCGGGCTTAATGGGGAAGCGCGCGCTAAGAATTTCAGTCGCCGCGACCGCAGTTGCGGCATTCCATCGCTGGCAGGAGCCAGGTAGATTCGTCTCTGGCAAGCTATCAACATCCGAGAAACGTTCGCGCACGGAGGTGAGCGCGCAGCCATTCGTTTGTGCGACCTTGCGGACCAAGGCTTCTGCTTCAGCGGGGAGTTTACCAATTAACACGGGTTTGCCAGGCTTAATGATTCCCGCCTTTTCGTGGGTGATCTTAGCGATGGTGTCGCCGAGTTGCTCGATATGGTCGAGGCTAATTGACGTAATGATTGATAGCTCTGGATCGACGACGTTGGTTGCGTCGAGGCGCCCTCCTAGGCCAGTCTCTATGAAAGCGAGGTCGACCTGCGCTTCAGCAAAGCGCAGCAAGGCCATGGCGGTCATGAACTCGAAAAAAGAGGGATGAGCGTCGGGATCGTTCGCACCAATACCTTCGGCTACTGGCTTGAGCGCGTTGGTGTAGGCGACGATGTCAGTCTCGTCGAGAATCTCGCGGTTGACTTGCACCCGCTCGCCTTGGCGAACAAGGTGCGGCGACGAGTAGAGCCCGGTTTTGTAGCCATTGGCGCGGTAGATCGCTTCCAGCATCGAGCAGGTCGAGCCTTTGCCGTTAGTGCCAGCGACGTGGATGACCGGAAACGCACGTTCGGGATGTCCCAGTGCATCGACGAGCAGGCGCATACGATCAATGCCGTATTTTGAGCCCTGGTATTTGAGGGAATACAGGTAGTCGCGTGTGGCGTTATAGTCGGCCGGAGCGGACATATCGATGCCGCCTTAGCTTGCTTTTGCTGCTTTAGGTGCTCGGTAGAGCGCCTTGAGCAAATTGATCACACGATCACGCATCTCACCTCGATGAATGATCAGATCGACCAGACCACGCTCAAGTAGGAATTCGGAAGTTTGGAAACCAGCAGGGAGATCCTGTTGAGTAGTTTCCTTAATCACGCGAGGACCTGCAAATCCGATGAGTGCTTCAGGCTCTGCGATGATCACATCGCCGAGCGAGGCGTAACTGGCCATGACGCCTGCCATGGTTGGGTTGGTCAAAATCGAGAAGTAAGGGATCTTAGCTTCGCTTAAACGGGCGAGAGCGGCACTGGTTTTGGCCAACTGCATGAGGCTGAGAATGCCTTCCTGCATCCGTGCACCACCGGAAGCGGAGACGATGATCACTGGAATCTTTTGATCGACACCGCGCTCGATAGCGCGGGTTAACTTTTCACCAGCTGCAGAGCCGAGGCTGGCGGCCATGAAACGGAAATCCATGACGGCGATGCTCACGGGCATCCCACCCATTTGGCCCACGCCCGAAATGACGGTGTCGGTTTCCTTGGTCTTGGCCTGATTCGCTTTTAGCTTCTCTGGATAGGAGCTGGTGGCGTTGAATTCAAGTGGGTCGAGCGAGCTGACCTCGGTGTCCATCTCTTCGAACGAGCCTTCATCGAGCATTGAATCGATGCGGTTGCGCGCTTTGAGCGGGAAGTGGTAGCCACTGGAGGGCACCACCATCAGGTTTTCCTTAAGCACACGATTATAAATAATCTCACCAGTTTTCGGGCATTTCGTCCAAAGATCCTTTGGGATGTCCTTCTTTTTGACGGTGACTGTTGAGTATTGGGGTTTTCCGAAGAGAGCCATAATTTAGGTGAGTGAAGAGTATGAAGCTGGTTTAACCGTGTCCGATGGTAACAACTTTGACACGAGTCGCACCTGCATCGCGTAGGACACGAGCGCAGGCGTTGAGCGTCGAACCGGTGGTGAACACATCGTCGACTAGGATGTATTGATGATCGGGAATTAGAACTGTATTGAGGGTTAAAGCAAAGGCATTTTTTACGTTTTGGTGACGTTCCAGCCTATTTAGCCGAGTTTGCGTCTGCGTATAGATTTGCCGGATAAGTAGATTTTCGACCGTGGAGCTACGATTCGTCGTAGAACTTAACATATCTGCGATCCGTTCGCTTTGATTAAAGCCGCGCTCGCGCAGTTTGGTCGGGTGCAGCGGAACGGGGATCAGTGTGGCATTTTGGATGTAGTTCAAGTAATGTCTCGAGGTGGTGACCATCTTGCGCAGATCCTGCAATACATAGAAGCCTTGTTGGTATTTGAGGTGGTGTAGCAGGCTGCGCCCAGCGCCTTTTGCGATGAACAGCGTCTTGCCTTGATCAAACACTGGGTCCAGGTCGACACAGTGAGGGCAGGCCCTAGGGCCAATCACCGCGCCGAAAAAGGGATAGCCACAAGTTTTGCAGGCGGGTGGCAGGCACGGTAGGATGTCTTGTTCACACTGAGAGCATAGAAAATCGTAAGGGGAACTTTCGATTGCGTCGCCGCAATGCACGCAACTCCTCGGAAAAACCAGATCGAGGGCAGCTTTGATCAGAGAATCCACTGTTCAATATGTTATGAGGCGTTTGTTTTTATGCAAGGCAAAACACGTGCTGCGGTATGACACTACGTGATTACCGGTAAAACACTTTGTCTAAGCTGAGGCCTTGTCCCGGTGCGGTGACAAGCCGATGAGTGCGCTGCTTGGATGCGAGGATTTCTGAAACATCCTCAGGGCTAAGACGTCCGCGGCCGACCGCATACAAGGCACCGGCGAAAGTACGGACCATTTTATATAGAAATCCTGAGCCTTCAGTGGTCAGGGTAAGGAATTTGCCGCGCCTTGTGACACTTAGCGAGTGAACGGTTTTGACTGGGTTTGGGTCGTTGTCCTTACTGTGATTTGCGCTGTAGGCGGTAAAGTCGTGCGTACCGGTCAAGCGTTGAGCGGCTTGATTCATTGCTTCGAGGTCGAGCGGGATATCGCGGCAGGCCCAGACGTAGCGGTCGTCACTCGGTTTGGCGCGGCCGAGGAAGTAGTGGAATTTGTAGCGCTTGCTGATCACGGAGAAGCGGGCATGGAAATCGTCGCTAACTGCTTGGATCGATTTGATCTGAATTGTCGTCGGCAACTGCGCGTGCAGGGCACGGATCAATTTTTCAGGGGGATGCTTCCAATCGGCATCGAAGTGAAAGCATTGGCCGTTGGCATGTACGCCGGCATCGGTGCGGCCGCTGCCATGAATCTGCACTTGGGTGGCAAAGATATTGCACAGCGATGCTTCGATGTGGTTTTGCACCGCGTCGCCATGCGGTTGGCGCTGCCAACCGCCGAAGTCTGTGCCGTCATAGGCGCAAATACATTTCCAACGCATGCCAAGCACTGTGTCGGCTTTGCTTGGGTTGTGAAGAGTGAAGTTTGGGTGTAGAATTTTTTTTGCACGACGCTGGCGAAGCGAGTTTTGTGCATTTGCCAGACGGTCACAACGACTTCGCCACTGAGTTGCAAAACGTGGAAGCGACACTCTTGTCGCTTTGCTCAGTGCAGAATTGTGAAAAATAAAGCGACAAGAGTGTCACTTCCACGGGACGCACGAACCTTGCAGCTTAGAATCTGGTTATTTTTATTATGCGGGGGCCGATGCGTCTCGGCGCTGTTTGAAATTAGCCTGCGCAAGCGCAGACGCCACGAGCTTGCAGCTTAGTGCTTGGAATCTGCTTGTTGGCTGCAAGGCTGCGTGGCAATGCAGAATTTGGAAATATGGCAGTATCTGATCGTCGCTTTGGGAGCGGCCTTTGTTGGCTTCGGCAAGGGCGGGCTGCCTGGCGTGGGCAATTTGACGGTGGTGCTGTTTGCGCTGGTACTTCCGCCGAAGGCGTCGGTCGGGGTGCTGCTGCCGATTCTTATTTCCGCGGATATCATGGCGGTCGCGATTTATCGGCGACATACCGAGTGGCGTTATGTCTACCGCTTGCTGCCGTGGATGCTAGCCGGAATTGTGATTGGTTACTTGGTGTTTAGCCAGGTCAATGATGCGCATGTGCGGTTCATGATCGGTGTGATTCTTCTGTCGATGACGGGGGTCCATTTCTTTCGTAAGTGGAGTCGCCGCAATCACGAGGGGGAAGATCAGTTGCCGCATCATCCAGTTTTTATTGCGACGACGGGTGTCATTGGTGGGTTTGCGACGATGGTGGCGAATGCTGCTGGGCCAGTGGCGGCGCTGTATTTCATCGCTTCGGGTTTGCCCAAATATGCTTACCTCGGCACGTCGGCTTGGCTGTTCCTGTTGGTGAACTGTATCAAGGTACCGTTCATGATGGATCTTGGTATTATTGATTTCGACTCGCTGGGCTTGAGTGGCAGTTTCATGGCCTATGCGATTGTCGCGGCGCTGATTGCTCCGTTGATCGTGAAGCGTATCAACCAAAAGGTGTTTGAGATTTTGATCTGGGTCTTTGTGGTGATCGGTGGCTTAAAGCTTATTTTTTGAGAGACCTGAGGGCTGAGGGCTGAGACTTGAGGAAGCAAGAGATTGATTGACTAACTTCTAACTCCTGCCTTCTAACTTCTTATACTAATGGCACGTAAATCGACACGCAAACTTTGGGCCGAGCATATTGCTCGGGGCGGCGGCCAATCTGCTAGTGCGAAGAGTGCGGCACCGATGCGCACGGTACAATTCAAAGGGATGGTGCTGGGGATTGACCCGAGTTTGCGTGGTAGCGGGTTCGCGGTGTTGGACTATATTCCGAATGGCAAGGTGCGTGTGCTTGAATCTGCGACCCTCAAGCTGAAGCCAGCGCTCTCGCAGATCGAATGTCTCGGTGCGATTGGCAATCAAGTGGAAGACTTTATCGATCAACACCAGATTCAGCACGTGGCGATCGAGCAGACTATTTATGTGCAAAATTTCCAGACCGCTCAGATTCTCGGCGCGGCGCGGGGTGCAGCAATTGCGGTGGCCTCAATGCGTGGGTTGCCAGTTTTTGAGTATGCGCCGCTGCGGATCAAACAGGCGGTTGCGGGTGCAGGGCGAGCGAGTAAAGAGCAAGTGGCGCGCACGATTCAGAGCATTACTGGTGCAGATTTGACAGATCGCCTGGATGAATCCGACGCCGCTGCCGTCGCGTTGTGCCATGCCTATACTTGGCGTGGTGAGTGATTTTGCAGGTCATGGCTTGGATTAACAGGTGGCTGAATTCCGGCGATGTGGCAATGGCGGCAACATTGATTTAGTTTGAGAGTGCTTTACTGTTTGTGTATTAGGCTGAATGACTAGTGTAGCTGCATGGCAGAGACTATTTTTATTACAGGCGTGAGTTCTGGTTTGGGGCATGGACTCGCAAAAGTTTACTTAGAGCAGGGTGCGACTGTGTATGGCTGTAGTCGACGGGCACCTGAGGAGCTGATTGCGCAAGGACTCATTTTTCAGAAGATTGATTTGGCGGATGCTGAGCAAGGACAACAGGAGCTGGTTGAGTGGCTCAGTGGCGTGTCGCAATTTGATACGGTGATTCTCAATGCCGCTAAGCTTGGAGAAATTCGCGACATGCAGGCAGCTCCGTTGAGTGATCTGCGTGAAACCATGGAGATTAATGTGTGGGCAAATAAATGGCTGCTCGATATGCTGTTTGCGCAGGGTCGGGCAGTGCAGCAAGTGGTGGCCATTTCATCCGGTGCCTCACTGTCTGGCAGCCGAGGCTGGAATGGCTATAGTCTATCCAAGGCGGCGCTAAATATGTTGATTCAACTCTACGCAGGTGAGCAACCGCAGACGCATTTCACCTCGTTGGCGCCAGGCTTGGTCGATACCGCGATGCAGGATTATTTAACCACTCTGCCGGCGGATGAGCGCTTCAAACCGTTGGCTATTTTGAAAGCTGCCAAAGGCACTGAGCAGATGCCTGATGGCGAATCTTGTGCACGTCGACTGATCGCTGCCTTTCCTCAATTGCGGCAGCGCGTGAGTGGGAGCTATGCGGATATTCGCAAATTGTAGGTGAGCGCGCCTAAAGCGCGGCGTGCCTCGAACGTAGCGACTGGGTTCACCCCAGGGCCGCGTGCGGTGGCTATCGCGGCGCAGTGCCCTCCAGTGTCTTGCTGCGTCGGCTGGAGGGAAACGCTCCGTCGTTTCCACGCGCGTGCGGGGCGCAGCGGCCATGGACGCGTATAGCTCTCGCCCATCCCGCAGACGGGATTCAAGGCACGAAGGCACCAAGCAGTGGGAAACGGCGTGTTTGTGGGGACGGTTCGTTCGGTGGCACTGGCGGAGTAGTGCCCTCCAGGTACCAGTGCGTCGGCTGGAGGGAAACGCTCCGTCGTTTCCAGGACGCGTGCCGCTAGCGTGCGGTCGGAAAGCCGGCGCGTTCGGGGTATTTCTCGATAAACTTGAGGAAGATGTCTTTCGCTACCGGGCCAGCGGTGGATCCGCCCTGGTAGCTCTGACTTTCGCGCGTACCTTCGACCATCACAGCGACGGCAATTTGAGGGTTCTCGACAGGTGCGCAGCCGATGAACCAAGCGAGGTTCACTTCTTTGCCGTGGGCGCGGAAGTCGGCGGTGCCAGTCTTGCCGCCGATGCGGAAATTGTCGATCTGCACGAGGCGGCCTGTGCCGTCCGGGCCGACCACGCGCTCCATACCTTCCCATAGGAGGCTGGTCTGCTCGGGGGTGAGGCCGATGGATTCCCCGCCGTGATTGACCTGTATTGCGTCTTCGCGCGAGAGGGCTTTGAGGGTTGGTTTGGTGCGTGTCTCGCCGCGTGCGATGGAGGCAATGACAGTGGCCATTTGCAAAGGCGTTTGCAGTAGAAAGCCTTGACCGATGGCGGTGTTGGCGGTGTCACCAGGCACCCAGCCGGCTTCAATCTTTTCTCTTTTCCATGCCTTGGAAGGCACGACGAGGCGTCTCGTTTCAAACGGCACTTCGATGCCAGTTCTTTGATCGAGGCCGAAGCGTTTGGCCTCCGCGCTGAGCACATCAATGCCCATCTTCAAGCCCTCGGTGTAGTAAAAGACATTGCAACTGCCTTCGATGGCGCCCGCTAAATCAGTCTCGCCATGACCGTAGCGTGAGTGGCAGCGGAAGACGCGGTTGCCGACCCGGTGCATGCCTTGGCAGTCGTGCGAGGTGTTGGCGTCGATGGTTCCGTTGAGCATGCCTGCGATGGAAGTGATAAGCTTAAAGGTGGAGCCTGGTGGGTAGGAGAGTTGTAATGCGCGATTGAGCCATGCGCCACGCCCGTTGATTTCCTCGAAAGTTTTGCGTGGGATGAAGGGACTCAGGTCGTTGAGGTCGTAGGTCGGGTGGCTGACCAGGGTGAGGATTTCGCCGCTCTGTATGTCGAGCGCGATAGCGGCTCCGGTGCGCTCGCCGAGTGCGGTCTCGGCGGCCAGTTGTAGATCCATGTCGAGACTGGTGATGAGATTTTCACCCTGCTCGGGTGCGATCATCTCGAGGCGTGTATCTTGAAAGCCGAGTGGATCGACACGCCATAGCTCGGTGCCAGTGGTGCCGGATAGCAGCTCGTTAAAGGAGCGTTCGAGGCCAGTTTTGCCAAGCTTGGTTTTAAAGGTAAAGGTCTTGATGCCGTCGTCGGGCATTTCGCTGTGGTCGGGCAGTGTGTTTTGCACGTAGCCGAGCAGGTGGGCGGCGGCGGTGCCGTAGGGGTAGTAGCGCGCGGTACCGGTGTGGATTTGAATTGGCGAGTTGACGGGGATTTGCTCAACGAGTCGGGCGTAATGATCGGGGCTGAGGTCCTCGACCAATGGTAGCGGCAGCAGGAGTTGCTCGTTAAAATGACGGATTAGTTTACTCTCGCTGATAGCGTCGTCTCTACCGGTAATGGCATTGATCTGGGCGATGTAGCGGTTGACGACGTTGAGGCGAGCGGTCCATGCGCAGTTGCTATAGTTCGGTGTGGGGGGATCGTGTGGCCGCTCGGCTTCGGGCGTGTTCTCGTATTCGTGCTTAATACGTGTACGTTCCGTCTTGTAGATTTTTGAATATTCTTGGCGAAAGTCCATGCGCAGGTCGTCGAGATACGCGACGGCGGAGTAGTGCGGGCGATTGCCGACGAGAAGATTGCCGTTGCGATCATAGATGTCGCCGCGAGGGCCAGGGGTGAGGATGCGGCGCTCGGTTTGGCGTTTCTCGATCTCTTGATATTCGCGAATGTCAATGAGTTGACTCCAGCCGAGGCCGCCTATCAGCACGGCGCTGGCTGCCAGTACGACCCATAGGAAAAACAGGATGCGCGGATTCTCGCCTTTGTGCACATCGTATTGATTCATAGCATCGGGAATTCGTCTGGTTCAGTGTCGACATGGCAGATCTCGAATAGAAGTCGTTGGAGATTAAAAAACCACGGTGCGATAATGAGCAGCGCCGCATGGGAGAGCACCGATGTAATTCCTAGCTGCAGCCAGAAGGCGGGCGCGTTGATATGTTGCAGCCCTTCGCTGACGGTGAGCAGCACGAGGCAGGCAAGGTTCGCGATGTGCGCGAGTACGATTGGATGATAGTTGTGCTCTGCGCGGAAGCGTATCCGTACCATTGTAATCAGCGTGCCCATCACTAGTAACCCGCAGGTGAAGAGGCCGAAGGTTGCAGGCAGGGCAGCATCGACCCAGAGTCCAGTGAGCAATGTGCAGAGAAAGAAAGAGCGGTGATTTAGGTAGAGTGCAGGCAACACGAGCATCGGTCCCAATAGTAATAAATAAAGCGATAGGGGAGCCAAACTGGAGTTAACTAACAAGCACAGGAAGAGCAGTAGCGCATTTGTCGCAAACAAAATGATGGCGCGTGGGTCAAGGAACATTGCGGTCGTAATTAAGAGGGTTCAAGGGGATGAGCACCGAGACTTCTTGCAGGCTTAGTAAGCGTTCGTCTAATTGCACGGTGCCGGCTTGAAAGATGCCAGTGCTGCCTGGTTCGAGCCAACTGACCCTGCCGATGATCAGTCCCGGAGGAAAGGTGCCGCCCAAGCTTGTCGAGACGAGTTGGAGTGGATTTTGTGTGGTGGTGACTAGATCTTGTGGCGCATCGCGCACTTCACCTATAGGCCCGCCAAAGCCGCTTTGCGGCACGCCTTGATAGACCACAGGGCGGACGTCACCTTCGAAGCTGGCGGCCATGCGAAAGTTTGGGCTGCTGATGAGCTCGACGCGGCTGGTGAAGGCGTTGACTTCGACCACTCGGCCGACGACGCCACCAGCGAAAATTACTGCTGCGCCTTCGGTGATGCCGTAGTCTTCGCCCTTGCGGATGACGAGCTGTTGCCACCACGCATTGAGGTCTCGACGGATTACGCGTGCAATTTGATAGCGGAACTCGCGCCGACTCGGCATATCTAGGATTGATTCGAGGCGCATGACCTCGGTTTCAAGGGACTTGTTGCGCTGGTCTAGAAGTTGATAAAACGCTTTTTGTCGTGCGAGTTCTTGGCCTGCTTCGATTAGTTCGATTTTTGAATGACTTCGTCGAGCCCAGAAGCTTTCGAGGTCGTCCAAATAGGAGGATACGATCCAAGCGGGTGCTTGAAATTCGGCAAAGCTGAGCTGTACAAATGGCAGGAACGACTTGGACAGAGTCGGCACGATCCACCATGCAGCAAGAAAGACGCTTAGGGCGACGATCGGCTTGAACTTATCGAGGCGGAATTTCGCCACGTGCAGCGCTTATTTCGGGTTCCCTGTGAGGTCTTTCAATAGAAAGGCCAATTCCTCCAACACCAAACCGGTGCCGTTTGCGACCGCACTGAGTGGGTCATCTGCAATGACAACCGGCAAGCCAGTCGCATCGCTCAGCAGCTGGTCGAGGCCACGGATCATTGCACCACCACCGGCGAGGACAAAGCCACGGTCGATGAGGTCTGCAGAAAGTTCCGGCGGGCAGCGCTCCAGCGCGTTGCGAACCATCTCGACGATCGATGTCATGGTATCTGCGAGGGCGTCTCGGATTTCGGTGGATGAAATAGTGATGGTTTTGGGCAGGCCGGCTACGGAATCGCGACCGCGTACTTCCATGGACACTTCTTCGTCGAGAGGGAAGGCCGAACCGACACGAATTTTTATCTCTTCGGCAGTGCGCTCACCAATCATCAAATTGTAGGCGCGCTTCATATAGTTGATGATCGCGTTATCGATCTCATCGCCACCGACGCGAATACTCTTGGTATAGACCACACCTGCGAGGGAGATAATCGCTACTTCGGTGGTGCCACCGCCAATATCGACAATCATGTTCGCCGCTGGTTCGTCAATCGGCAGACCCACGCCAATCGCAGCAGCCATCGGCTCGGCGAGTAGCACAACGTCGCGCGCGCCAGCACGAATCGCGGAGTCTTTAACCGCGCGGCGCTCCACTTCGGTGATTCCGGATGGAACAGCGACGACGATGCGCGGTGCGACAAAAGTTCTAGTGCGGTTTACTTTCTTAATGAAATACCGAAGCATG
>JABJQI010000110.1 GCA_018663485.1 Opitutia bacterium | reverse complement strand
ATTACGGATCAAATTCCCTTCCATGATCTGCATGTGATAAATGTCGTAGAGGATCTTGCAGCGTGGGCTGTTGACCATTTCACAAAGTGCCACTGCCCAGTCGGTGCGGTCGCAAATGTAATGCGGGTGATCGACCGTGGTATTGAGGAGCTCCATATTGAGAGTCACGCCCTGCTCTTCGGCATACGGCACTATCCTTCGCAGGCCTTCGGCGCAGATACACAGCGTTTCATAATCGCTCTCCTGCGGATTGCGATGGCCACTCAAGGTGATGATTCCGGGCATGTCATATTTCGCAGCGATATCGATGGACTCGCGTAGCTCTGCTTCGAGTCGGTCGTGATTCTTGCGCCGCGAAAAGCCTTCGGCATGCGAGCCCTCCGTCGGCGATGCGTGTTCGTGCCCAACCATCGAAACCACGCGCAGATCTCTGGCACGTGCAGATTCAATAATCGCTTCGAAGTCATCTTCACGACTCCACAGTTCAACAGCGGGAAAGCCGATCGCTTTCACCTCGTCGAGAAAGTTAGTCAGGCTCATCGAGCCTGGCTTGAGCATGGGAATGACTACGCTTTGTTTGATCATAAGTGGAATAGATTATTTGAGCGGCGTATGCGCTTCGTCCATGTAACGTTCCATCTGGTCGACGATCTCTGGATACTGTTTGGCGAGGTTCTTGGTTTCACCCAGATCTTCCTTCAGATTGTAAAGTTCGATTGAATGAAAGCCCCCGCCCAGCTTGTTAGTTTTGGCGACTTGCACGGCTTTCCAGTCTCCTTGGTGTAACGAACGTGAACTGTAAGGCTTTGCGTTGCCGCGAATGAATTCGTGATAAATGTATTTGTGCTGCTTTTGCTGCCCTTGGCCTAAGAGCGTCGGAACGATTGAGATACCATCGTTCTGCTCGGGGACTTGTTGGCCGATCAGTTCGGCCATGGTTGGCAAGACATCCCAGAACGCGCTCAAATGTGCACTCTCACTGCCTGCCGCGATCTTGCCGGGCCAACGCACTAGGAATGGCGTGCGGATGCCGCCTTCGTAGAGGTCGCGCTTGATGCCGCGCAGTGAACCATTGGAATCCCAAAACTTCGGGTCGTGCCCACCTTCATGGTGCGCACCATTGTCACTGGAAAATAGAACGATCGTGTTGTCATCGACTCCGAGCTCCACGAGCAGGTCGAGTAGCTCACCTACCTGATTGTCAAAGTTCTCCATCATCGCGGCAAAGCCGGCGATCGGGTTTTGCACTGGAGGGCAAGGCTCCGAGCCCGCACCGTATTTGCCGATCTTGTCATCAAATTGTGGATACACTTTACGCCACTTCTCATGCAGCTCCTTGGGCGCGTGCATCGCAGCATGTGGCACGGCTGTTGGAATGTAGCAAAAGAATGGCGTTTCGGCTTCGACGCTTTCTTGAACGAATTTGAACGCATCCGCCATTATGAGGTCGTGCACGAATGTGCCTGCCTCTAGCGGCACCTCAACACCATCGCGCACGAAGGACGTGGGATAATAGGTGTGCGCAATCATCTGACTTTTCCAACCAGTATAATGATCAAATCCGTGAGTCAGCGGATTCGGCGCGCCTGTTTCACTGGTAATGCCTAGCCCCCACTTGCCGAAGGCACCGGTGGCGTAGCCAGCGTTTTTAAACAGACGCGGCAGCGTCGTCATCTCCGGATCCAGCGCGAATCCGTTTTCATTACCGTTACCGCGGCAGTGCACGTGCCCCGGATGTTGGCCTGTCATCAGCACGGCACGTGAGGGTGAACAAACGGTGTTCCAGAATAGTGATCCGTAAAGCGCATGCCCTCAGCGGCGAGGCGGTCGATGTTCGGTGTCTTGAGCTTTTGCTGCCCATAGCAACCGAGATCGCCCAGGCCGAGATCGTCAGCCAAAATATAGATCACGTTTGGCTGGGAAGCGGTCTCTGCCACCCCAAGCATCGGATTCGCGAGACAGGCAATACCTGCCGCCAGTGACCATGCCTTTACTATCGTTCTCATACTGATAATTACTTATCTCCTTTTTTAAGTTTCTTTGTCCGCAGTTGGACAGACAGGTCCCACAAGATATGTGCGCCAAATCATTAGCGCACTCCTTTGGCGTTCATTAATTCCGTCAGCAACGCTGCCATGGATTCAGCCTTTTCTGGGTGTTGCGCTATGATATTGTGCCGCTCGCCGGGATCACTCTTTAGATTGTAGAGTTCTGCCTGACGCCCCTGCTCCTTCGCTCCATCCTGATGAGCTCCTGCAATATATTTCCATTCACCGGAGCGTAGCGCACGTTCAGTGCGGCCGGCCTCTTCAATCATGAAGGGCAAGCCTGTCGAATCGTCACCGAGGAACGCCTTCAGCATGTTGCGACTGTCCAGCGCCTCGTCATCCTGAAGCTCGACACCAAGGAGGTCGGCGAACGAAGCAATAAAGTCGATCTGGTTGACCAGTGCATCGGATGTGCCGGGCTGGATGCGTGCCGGCCAGCGGACAATGAATGGCACACGGGTGCCGCCTTCGTATATCTGATATTTGCCGCCGCGGTAGATGCCAGAACCGTCATGCCCGTGGTCGACTTCCCCTCTTCTAGGCTTAAGCGTGGTGCCGTCGTCGTAGCCGTCGTCGTAGACCGGCCCGTTGTCGGACGAAAAGATCACGATGGTGTTCTCTGTCAGACCATGTGCCTCCAGCGCCTTCATGATTTCACCGGTCGACCAATCGAACTGCACCATCGCGTCGCCGCGGTAGCCGAGTTCGGTCTTACCTTGAAAACGTGGATGTGGTGCACGCGGCACGTGGATATCCTGCGAAGCAAAGTAGAGGAAGAACGGCTTGTCCTTGTTTTCGGCGATATAGTTACGCGCCTGCTCGACAAACACGTCTGCCATGGTCTCGTCGTTCCAAAGGGCTGACTTGCCGCCGGACTGATAGCCGATACGGCCAATGCCGTTGATGACACTGTTGTTGTGACCGTGGCTGCTCTGATAGTAAGTCATCGCCTCGCGGTTGGTTTGTCCGTCAGGATATTGCGTGTTCCCCTTGTTGGCCACATCCTGCTTCCCACCAACATAAAGCGGATCCGCTGGATCGAGATTCACCACGCGGTGCCCATCGAGATAAACGCAAGGAACGCGATCGTTGGTCGATGGCAACAGGAACATTTGATCGAACCCGATTTCCAGCGGCCCCGGTTTCACAGCGCCATTCCAATCGGTCGGCACGCCCTGTTGGCCGATGCCCAAATGCCACTTCCCCACCACGCCAGTGGTATAGCCCGCCTGTCGAAATAGTTTGGGCAGCGTCAGGACATCCGTGGGAATGCTCAGCGGCGCATTGGGCGGCAGAATGCTGACGCCGTGGCGGAAGCCATGCACACCGGTCAGCAGTGAAAAGCGCGACGGTGTGCAGGTGGCTGCGGCACAATGACCGTCGGTAAAACGTAGCCCCTCAGCCGCCAGTTGGTCGATGTTCGGAGTCGGGATGAGCTCGGAGCCATAGGCACCGACATCGCCGAAACCGACGTCGTCGCCATAGATAATGACTACATTCGGTGGCTGCGTCGGCTCAACAGCCGTCGCGGAAACGCTGCTTAAGATGAAGCTCCCGGTGATGAGGAGTAGACTCGAAAAAGTGTGACGGTTCATAAAGGAATAAAATAAGGACAGTGAAAATAAAAAGTGATCCGTTTAAGAGGTTGCCCATCGTTGATCAGCGACCGACAAAAAAGCCGCATACCAAACAAGCGTATGCGGCTGAAAAATCAATGCGCTCGCTTAGCCGTTCAGAGTCCAACCTGCTCGGTATGGCTTGGTCAGGTATTGATTGGCTGCGGCGTTGTTGGTCACCACGCCCTTAACGGCGTCGTACTTCAACTCACTTCCCGCACGGAAGCCAGCGAGGCCGAGGCACATGGTCTCGATCATGTCCGCGCTGTATTCGAAATCACAAGCGGTGTCGGCTGGATTGTTGCTCTTACAGGCTTTGGTCCACTGCGCTTGGAAGTTCCCTAGCGGCGGCGTGATCTCAGCTTTGCTGCGTGGCTTGTAATAGGTGAGATCCGTCTCTTTACCCGATGGATACAGCAAGCGGTTTTGGAAGTCAGCAATCACGAAGCCCTTGTCGCCCTTAAACAGCGCGCCATGCCCGATCTTGTTGATATCGACCCAACT
>JABJQI010000213.1 GCA_018663485.1 Opitutia bacterium | reverse complement strand
AGTAACTCAACATCGAACACAAAGCCGCGCTCCATCAACTGCGTCGATACCGAACGATACGCCGCTGCGGGAATTACTTTTGCACCACACTGCGTATCCTCAAATTCAATACCCACCAAGCCATGCACCAATTTAGTAAACATGCGGAAGCACAGCAATCGTAGCCATGGACGCTGGACCGGCGTATCCACTGCGTTATGACGAACACCAACAACACCAACATCAGGACCACACTGGCACGCATGCCTAAGTAAATGAAGGGTTGACGGAGCATCCACCGCACCATCAGCGTCGACAAAGGCCAACAAGTCGGCATCGGGACATGCAGACCACGCCTGGTAAATCGCACCGCCCTTTCGCGAACGCTCGGCAAACAGCATCACTTCGACATCCGCATAGACGGCCGACAGGCACTCAACTAAAGCTGAGATCTTAGCCTGCTCCAGCTTGGACGAACCATCATCCGCCACGATCCAACGCACCGGCAAATTAGATTTTGACAGCGCCTGCGCCAACTTCGGGCCAAACAACTCCAACCGTTTACAGTCGTTCCAAACTGGAGTTACCAATACAATCTGTTGTTCTGAGAAAGGCACGCTTGATAAATAATAGTGACTACAGAATGAACACAACGGCAAAGCAAGATTGCAGCTGGCAAATAAGTCGCTTTAGATAGAGTCACCTCACAATGTCGCAACGCCTCCTCATAATCGTCACATGGATCGGTATCGTTATACTCTCGTTAACGTTACGCCTGCAGAACTTAGAAGAACGCCCAATCCACGCCGACGAGGCGACCGGGGCACGCATTCTCGCACGTCAATTAGCTGGCGAGGACTACCAGTTTAACCCAAAGCATTTCCATGGCCCACTGCTTAGCCTTAGTTCGCAGGCCATCGCGCGCAGCCGATCCGAATCCTCTTGGAGCGAACTATCCACAAGCACTTTGCGTCTCAGCGCCGTCATTGCCGGTCTACTAGTGATATTTACCCCGCTACTATGGAGGCGATCCATCGGACCATGGGGCGCATTGGCCGCCGCCGCACTGTTGGCGAGTTCGCCGCTGATTGTATACTACAACCGCATGTATATTCATGAGAGCTTGCTAACACTCTTTGCCATGCTGGCCTGTGCAGCAGTCTTTCGGCTCACCGAGCAACCAGGCAAGCGTATCGCCATCGCGTCGGGGCTCTGCATCGGCCTGATGTTTGCCACCAAAGAAACCTTCGTCATTTCGTTACTCGCGTGGTTACCAGCCGTCGGACTCTGCTACTGGAGACAGCAAGCAAATGAGGCGCGGCATCTCTGCCCCAACCTTCGTATTTATCTATTGCCCAGCGTGTGCTTAGCGATCACCGCAGTATTCACCGCCGCCTACTTTTATAGCGATGGCTTTCGCACCATGCAGGGTATCATCGACGCGGTGCGCACCTACTTCGTTTACGAGACCACCGCTGGCCACGAAAAAGGCATGGGCTATTACCTCGAGCTGCTTATTTGGCCCAAGCAACAGTTCGGCATCTGGTGGACCGAAGCACTCATCGCCTTACTAGCGATGATCGCGGTCGCATTCGCCGCAATCAAGCGTGTACCGAACCCTGCCGTTCTCTTTCTGGCGGTCGCGACGGTATGCCACTTTATTATCTACAGCTGCATCGGCTACAAAACCCCTTGGCTCATGATGGTGCCATGGGCACATGCCTGTCTGCTGGCTGGCTATGTCTTTAGCTATTTTCCAAATTTAAAGACCAGGTCCCGCTTCCTCCTCACACTACTTTTACTCACTGGACTCGCCTACCAGACCAAACAAAGTATTCATGCCAGCGGCCGCCTAGCCAATGACAGCCGCAATCCTTACGCGTATGTGCCCACCAGCAAAGACGCAGCAAAGGTCGAACGCTGGCTACACGAGTTAAGAGCCCTTTCCGATGCACCCACGCTCACGCCCATCGGCGTAATCGGTCAAGAGTATTGGCCACTGCCGTGGTATTTACGTACTTTCGAAACCATTGGCTACTGGCCGACTCCGATTCAAAACATCACAAATTTACCCATTATCTTTGCGATGCCTGCACAAGCGCAGGCCTGTGACAACTTACTCGGAGCCACCCACATAAAACTTCCGCGCGGCCTCCGCGCAAACGTCGAAGTCACACTTTATTTACGCAACGACATCTGGCAACACTGGATGCGCACCGACACACAATGAGCCATATCCACAAATTCCATCACCACGCTATGAAGACCACCTTCATTTTGCGTATCGTTAGCGACGATGCGAAACTCGCGCAGAATGTCGCCCACACAGCGATCGTCCTACTGGACGAGATCGAAATGACTCTTAGTCGCTACATCGAAGGCAGTGATGTGTTTCGAATCAACCACATGGAGACCGGACAAAAACTATTCATCAGTCAGACCTGCTATGACTGCTTACGACTGGCCGCCGAAGCACATGAGCATACTGGTGGCCTGTTCGACATCACTCTCGGCACATTAATCGAACATCAAAAAAACAAAGCTGCCGGCAGCGTCCCATCGCTCAGCGGCATGCTCAGCATTGATCCAGATCGACCGGCGGTCACATGTGTCACAGCCGGACGAGAAATCGATCTCGGCGGCATTGGCAAAGGCTACGCGCTTGACCAACTCAAAATTCTACTGGAAGACTGGGGCATTGAATCAGCACTGCTATGTGCTGGTGCGAGCACGCAATTAGCCTTCGGCCCGGCGACTTGGCCGATTGAACTGGGCGACGATCACAATCAACAGACCATCAAATTAAACAACCAAGCACTCAGCGCCTCAGGCATCGGCATCCAAGGCAGCCACATCGTCTCTCCTCACAAACGCCGCGCCCCCGATTACTACTTTAAACGCGCATGGATACTGCAACCCAGTGCCGCGCTCGCTGATGCGTGGTCAACCGCTCTAATGCTGGTCGATGCCGAACAGCTGCGCACTTTTGATGCTCCTCAAGACACGCTTTACTTCGAAACAAGCTCCGGCATTCATACACTGCAAAAATTGCAAGCAACGCTGACAGAGTAATAGCGAGTGGCAGCATGTAATATTAAGGCTGCCAAGTTGCATCCTCCAGAGAGCGTGTACGTTCTAAAACCTAGGCAACAAACTTGTTGTCGTCGCTCATGCAAGAGAGATACTCGTCCTTGAATATGCCAGAGCACACATCAAAAGACTCCACCAAAGCGCCACTTGTTGACATTGTCCTACCAGTCGAGGAATCCGAGCGTGTCTCGGCGTGGAAAACCGCGATCGCCGAGCAACTCGCACTCCCAGAAGAGCGGATCATCGATATGCGCCTACGCAAACATTCAATCGATGCCCGCCAAAGACAGATAAAGGTGCAGCTACGAATCGAGGTCGGTATCGACCAAGCTCTCCCTTCAGAGCACGAGTTGAAGCCTCAGTACGACAGACCAACCGCGGATGCAAAAACAGTGCTCATCGTTGGCTGTGGCCCTGCGGGGATGTTTGCCGCGCTTCGAGCCCTCGAACTTGGCCTGAAGCCAATCATTTTAGAACGCGGCAAGGACGCCTCAGCGCGACGCTTCGACCTCGGTCCCATTCTCAAAAAAGGCACCGTCATCGAGGACTCCAACTATTGCTTTGGCGAAGGTGGTGCCGGCACATTCTCGGACGGCAAGCTCTACACTCGCGTTAAAAAGCGCGGTCCGATTCGCGATATTTACGAGACTCTCGTCGCGCATGGCGCTCCCGAGCGAATCCTCATCGACGCGCACCCACACATTGGCTCTAACTTACTACCGAAAGTGGTCATGGCGATGCGCCAATCGATCCTCGAAGCTGGCGGTGTAGTCCACTTCGGCGCGAAGGTGGATCAATTCATTCTCAAGGATGGTCGCATTTGCGGAGTCAACACAGTCGATGGCCGCGAGTTCCTCAGCGACCGTACGATCTTGGCAACTGGCCACTCCGCCCGTGACATTTACCAGCAGCTTCATGCCCAAAATGTGCGCCTAGAACAAAAGCCCTTTGCTGTCGGTGTACGCATCGAGCACCCGCAACCTCTGATTGATAGCACACAGTATCACTATCCAATGGGGCAAGAACGCCCAAAACTACTCCCCGCAGCGAGCTACCGACTCGCCACGAAGATTGATAACCGCGGCGTACACTCTTTTTGCATGTGCCCAGGTGGCTTCATCGTACCTGCTGCGACTGAGAACGATGAGATTGTAGTCAATGGCATGAGTCTCGCACGGCGCGACTCCCCCTTTGCCAACAGTGGCATGGTTGTCAGCGTTGAGCCTGAAGATACCGCTCCCTTTCAAGCTGAACACGGCGTGCTCGCCGGTATCGCATTTCAGAAACAGTTGGAAATCGCCGCCAAACAGGCTGGTGGTGGCGGTCAAGTCGCACCAGGGCAACGCGTGACCGACTTTCTAGAAGCAAAAACCTCAGCAGACCTAGCAAAGACTAGTTACTTTCCTGGCATTCAGAGCGCACGCCTCGACCAGATAATGCCAGAATGGATCGTTTCACGTATGCGCCGCGGCTTAACGCTGTTTGGCGAGCAAATGCGCGGCTATATTACTGAGGAGTGCAACTTGATCGGTTTTGAGACGCGCACCAGTTCACCCGTGCGCGTGCCGCGCGATGCAGACTCACTACAGCATCCTGATGTAGCGGACCTATACCCATGCGGTGAAGGCGCGGGCTACGCCGGCGGCATCGTCAGCGCCGCACTAGACGGCATCCGCTGTGCAGAAGCAGCGGCGAATTAAAAGACCAGATGCGATATGTGAACATCTGCCATACCTGCCACCCCTTGCAACAAACAGGATTGTTATATCTCATTAATTAAACGAACGGCCGCAACCACAAGTGCTGCTGGCATTCGGATTGCGCACTTCGAAGCCCTTACCCGTAAGGCCATCGTCGAAATCGACGACACTGTCATCGAGGTATTCTAGACTCGTCTCATCAACCAGAAATTCGACACCGTTGTTTTCAAACAACTGATCGTCATCCTTCTTCACGTCAAAAGACATACCATACTCAAAGCCAGAGCATCCTCCCGCCTCGACCAAAATTCGGAGTTTCTGCCCCTCAGTAGCCTTATCGGTCTGTAACTGTCGAATTTGTGCCACGGCACTATTTGTCAATGTAATCATACTCTAAAGCAAATGCGCTTCGGTGCCTCTGTCAACCTACACCTAGAACCGATATCTTACATGCAGCATTTTTCATGCTAGATTGATAATTTGACTTGAAAAAGTTTCAATATGGCAGTTTATTTGACATGTGCTGAAACTCCACCAACCCCCAACTGAGCTACACCTCGAACTCTTGCACACGACCGTGGAAAGCGACATCGGCATGGCCCATGAAGCCAAACATAAGGGCGCGGGGCATCTCAGCAAACACTTAGTGATCAAACTAATGCACGGTAGTACACTAACCGCCCAAAAAGTAATTCTCAACGATAAAGGCTACCGATTAGCTAGCTATTCACATCAAAGACCTAATGGGCACCAACAGCAGCAGCGCAGCAAAGCGCTGGGCATTAAGCAAGACACCAGACCTCGAACAAAACAAAGAGGCCTAGAGCCCACAACGCCAGCAAAACTATCATGAGCTCACAAGGGTTCCAACAAGTCCAAAAACAGACGCAGGCGCTCCTACTAGCACCTCAACTACGGAATTCTCTCAAGATTCTCCAAGCTCCTGCAGTCGAACTGCGCACCTCGATTCTTGAAGAGCTCCAAGCGAATCCGCTGCTTGAAGAACTGGCAATTGACAGCATCAGCGTCGAAGAACACCGCGAAGAACCTAATGCCAACCAACTCGAACAAGACGAAGAAACCGAGTTTAACCCAGATGACTTCAGCGCCCTAGAGCGCATGAGCGAAGACATGCGCGAGCACTACGCACTGGAGAATACGGGACAGAGCCACACCTCCGAAGATGATGAACGTCGCGAGCACTTCATGAATTCGCTCACCACAAATGTCTCACTACAACAACATCTCCTCGAACAAGCCGAACTCACCGACTGCTCCAATCAAGAGCGCGAGGCCCTACTCTACCTCATCGGCAGTATTGACGATAATGGCTTCCTCACAGAGACAGTCTCCAACATAGCTCTTACCAGCCGTATCCCCTACAGCTCAGTCAGCAAGGCCAGCGAAACGCTAAAGACCTTCGATCCGCCCGGGATAGGCACTAAAGACACACAAGACTGCCTAGTCACACAGCTCGAGTTGCGCGGCCAGGGCAAAACCATCGCAGCCCAGATCCTTCGCGAACACTTCCAACTTCTCATCCGGCGCCGAATCCCTGAACTCGGTCGCAAACTTCGAGCAAGTACTGAAGACATCCAAGATGCCATTGAAGCGATCGCGACACTTGAACCTTCGCCAGGCAAACGTTTCAGCCCAGACTCAAACGCAGTTATCGAACCCGATGCCACTGTATACAAAGATGAATATGGCGAATGGCAGATTGCGCTGAACAGCGACTACATTCCTCGTCTGCGCATCAGCAGTACCTACAAGGACATGCTAGCCAAAGGGAACCTAAATAAAAAGGAAAAAGAATTTATGGTCGAGCGCATGCGTTCCGGCAAATTTCTAATCAACTCAATCGAACAACGCCAACAAACCATCGAGCGCATCACGCTTGAAATCCTCAAATTTCAAGGCGATTTCTTTGCAGTAGGCATCTCAAAGCTGCGCCCACTGACAATGAATACCATCGCGCAGATAGTCGGTGTTCACGAAACCACTGTTAGCCGTGCGATTGCGAATAAATACATTCGCACCCCCCATGGCGTCTTCGCTTTTAAATACTTCTTCACACCTGGCTATAAAGCAGGCAGCGGCGAATCAATCTCTAATAAATCAATCAAAGACATAATTAGCCATATTATAGAAGAGGAAAATCCCGCCAAGCCCTACAGCGACCAAGGTATCGTCAATATCTTAACCGAAAAGAAGATCAAAATAGCCCGCCGCACCGTAGCCAAATATCGCGAGGAGTTGGGCATTCTACCGACCAACTTGAGACGAAGGTACCAATAAGTACTACAAAAAGGCGTCGTTCAGCCCGTATTGATAAAATCGCATATAAACCACTAAAGGTTTGTACCAAGCCAATCGACTTCAAGCGCGGTCGCCCTCAATCGATTACAAAATACATCTATCAAGACTAAATACCATGAAGTTCGACCCTTCAGCGCTCAATAACAAAATCCTACTCTCAAACCAACGCATCAAGCACCGCGCTGCCTATCGCGTCGCAAACGAGACGTCCCCTATGCGTCAAGCGTGCATGCGCCCCGCCTCGAACCAATAGCCCCTCAACCTCAAAACGCGCTAATAATTGCTCTAATACAACCATCGCTTTTGGCGCGGGAAAACGTAGCGCGATGTCAGCCAAGTCAATTCCGGCATTCATGCGCAGCCCAAAAATAATCGCATCTGCCATTAAAATACTGGCATCAAGCAACACAAGTTCGTTCTTAGCCGGCTGCCCCGACTCCATGCCAGCGGCCCACTTCTCCAAATTCGACGGCCGCTGATAACGCTCTCCTCGATACTGACTGGCCGCCGAAGGGCCACAACCGATCCACTCCGCCATCCGCCAAGTATTAACATTATGAATACATTCCGCTTGATCCTTGCAAAAATTAGAGACCTCATATTGAGCATACCCCAGCTCAGCGAGTAGCTCCCAACCGCGCTCATAAAAACGTAATTCGCGATCTTCATCGATCTTCAACTTCCCTTCGGAGAGCTTCACATAAAGGGCCGTATCTTCTTCAAAAGTTAAACAATAGGTCGAAAGATGCGACGGCCCAAGTCGGACCGCTTCCCGAATCGCCGCTTCCCACTGCTGCATGGATTGATTCGGGATGGCAAACATAAGATCCAAATTGGTCTGACAAAAACCAGCGGCTTCAACTAAGCCCCAAGCTTTATAGATTTGATTAGGACGGTGCAGACGGCCCAGCGATTCGAGCAACTTCTCATCAAAACTCTGCACCCCCATCGAGATACGCGTCACACCGAGGTCGCGCAATACAGCGAGCTTATCTGCTTTAACCGTCGAAGGGGCCATCTCGATCGTCCACTCCGTAGGTGTATTGCCTAGACGTTCCAGCATTGACCGCCCGAGACGTTCCAAATCTTTGGCCGACAGCAAGCCTGGCGTGCCGCCGCCCCAAAAAACTGTGTCCACCGGTCGGCTATCTGAAATTAGCGCAAACTCAGCGTCCATCGCGTTGAGATAGCGGTCCAAATCACCGCGACGCGGCTTTTCTTGATAAAAGGCACAGAAATCGCAAGTCGACGCGCAAAACGGGATGTGACAATATAGACCCAACGTTGCTTGCGTGGGATTGACAGTTTTCAGCTCTTTTCCTTGCAGGTGCATAGTTAGAAGTCATACCTTCTTCCAAGATCTATGAAAGCCAAGCGCATTTTCCTCTCCTCTTTCCTCGTCCTCGCATTCTACCTGTCTGGTTGCAGTGTTAAAATTGTCAATACCACGCCTGACATCGCCCACGCCTCGCCGACGGGCAACTACACCTTAAGTGCTCATGCGCAGGTCAACAAAAAGACCGTTGTGACTAGTAGCCTAGAAGCCTTCGTGGTGATCGACGGCGAGCAGCGCGCAATGACAGCTACCACAAGTGCACCAAACCTTTTTAAATACGACTATCCAGCGCCGCCCCAAGAGGAACTCACCCGCTTTTACTACGTACTTAAATTCGTCACACAAAAAGAGGACGGTACAGCCGTACCAGCACAGATTATCTCGGATCTTTACCAAGTTCAGCTACCGAATCAGATCACATTGACAGTTGAAAAGACACGTGCAGCTGTCGGCACTCGAGTCTCAATTAATGGCCAAGGCTTCACAGGTCAGGACATCGTTTTTATCGATCACACCCCCGCAGAAACCATCTTTAGCTCTCCCACGAAATTGCAATTCGTTGTACCACAATTGAAGCCAAATTTCGGCTACAGCATCGAAGTACGCAGCACCACACGTGCTCAGACTGCAGGCTACCTGCGCATCGACCCAGCTAGCCCACTTAGCGTTTTACCAAATCAGCTCAGCTTAAGACCAGGACAAAGCCAAGCACTCGCTTTTGCCCTCGACTATCCTGCCCCCTACGGTGGCCTTTATATTAATATCACCACCGACATTCCTGACAGCATAATTATGCCTGAGGTGCTTATTCCCGAAGGTGCCCGCACTGTTAGCGCCACCATCGAAGGCGACAAAGTCGACCAAGGACACCTATTCATCAACGCAAGTACTCTACCCGAACTGGTCATTCCGCTTACGATCCGCTAAATAATATCGAAACTGCGAGTTTGCTCTAATCTTGCTGAACTGAATTTAGCCGCAGAATTTACAGTCGATTCAGTGCGATGCAGCTCATCCTTGATCGCTGACAACCCTCAAATATTCAGATGGGTTCAGTTCTTGGTCTAGCATCCTCATCTGAGCGATGAGTTCAGAATTCGGATGGGCATTCCCATACATTGACAGCATAAAAGTGATGGAGGGTTCTTCATCCATAAGCATAGAGGGATTAATTAGATTCTGGCAATTAAGTATTTCCTCTAGATTAGCCACTTTCTTGGCCATGTGACCGCGTAAACTAATCGGAAGCCAGGTTTCTTTGAGGAGCGCAACCAATATTTTTCGAATACGCTTTTTTAGATTTGAAACTGTCGGTACAGAGACACCGAATTCAACCTTACTGGGCGACCAAGTGGCTTGAAGCGCGGCATCGTCTGCGATTAAGTTACTCACAGGGAGTGATTCTATTTTATTGGTTTTCATTTAGTTGAGTAAAAATTAGAGCTGGAATTTATTGAAGGTGAGGTAGAATGAAGAAAGCATTCGTGTAATGGGTCGGAATGATCACTCAAGGAACTAAAGCCCCAGTCAAACCGTTGCCCCAAGTCCTGAAGAACCGAAACAAACTCACTGTGGTCATATACCCCGTCTGCGCTGACCAGCAGAATCGACTTACTTTTGCCCTCATAATTGAACCACTTCTCGAGCAAAGCAGTTAATTCGATTGAGAACATCGAGGTGCTTTCGCGATTATTAGACATGCTTAATAAATCAGCATCCGCTAAATCTGCTAGCGCTAGGTCCCAGTACTCCTGATACTGAAGAATATCCAGCTGCCACAGGCGCAAATCAAACATCAACTGACCACCGGACTCTTTGCACGCATGATCAAATATCAGCTTCGTTCTTCGTGCAGTTTCAACCTTATCATAGGCCCAAAAAACCGTCACTAAAGTTACTTTTGATAGGTCATTGTTATATTTCATTACTCCACAATTGTTTTATGTTTTTGGGAGCGAAGATAGTACACAAATATCTAACGAATGACAATTAGGCTAGTATCCTTACGGAACATGTCATTTAAACTACCTACATAGGCAAATGACTTAAATACGACGAAATACAAAAACCACTTCCATTAATACACCACCTTTCCACGGCCCACTAACCAACGATTTTAAAGTGGTAATTTACGGGCTCGCTACAGCCTCAAAAGGAACTGCTAAGTGATTCAAACATCGCCGTCGTGACTAACTGATTTAGCCGCGTAGCAGATCAGTTCGGAAGTCGAATGAAGCTCGAGCTTGCAACAAATATTGTAGCGATGCGCACCAACAGTCTTAGGGCTTACATTCAACTGCTGAGCGATCTCACCAGACGTCTTACCATGTCCATATAGTTCCAGTATCTCGAACTCGCGATCAGTCAGTACTGCAATTGGAGACTGATGACCACGTGCCCTTCCCGCAAGTTCATCCAACACTTGATTGTTCACGACTCGACTAAAAGCAGAACCACCCGCCAAGACTTCTTTAATCGCACTGACGACCTCAGCACCGCCAGCGTCTTTCATAACATATCCGCGCGCGCCCGCACGCATCGCGCGCATAGCATAGACCGACTCATTGTGCATCGAATGCATTATCACTGGAAGATCTGGATTCATCGCCTTCAGGTCTTTTAGTAATTCGAGGCCACTACGTCCTTCCAGGCTTATATCAGATAGCACAAGGTCGGGCTTAAACTGAACCACCGCCTTCATGCCCGCCGCCGAATTATCCGCTTGCCCGCACACCTTCAAATCCGGGTCGCTATTAATCCATCTGGAGATCGCCTCACGCATGAGCGGATGATCCTCAATCACCAAAATACGATAGCAGTGGTCGGCTTCGACAGTTTTTTTTGCAACATTCATAATTCATTCCAAGTGAACTAACCTCCACATGAAAAATAAAAATATATCCAATTGCAAACGAAATTAAACGAGTGCCATTATTTCTAATCTAATTTATGCTACTTATAGACCTAACATTTAATTAATCTGCGATTAAGCCAAGACTGCCTTAATGATACGCTTCCTGGAAAATATGGATAGGACACTTGATAAAATAAGCCTTAATAGCTTTATCGGGTAGACCTATTTAAATTCAGGAAAAAACGGATTGTACGCCTGTTCATTAGAAACGGTCGTCATAGGCCCATGACCAGGGCATAGGACCGTAGCCTCTGGGAGCGACAGAATCTGCTCGCGATTGTTCTCCAGCGCTTGTGCATAGTGCTCGGTAGCACCTCCTTGAGATAGGCAAAAAATTGAATCTCCAACGATCGCAATCTGCGCACTCAGACCTTCGATCACGTAAGTCATGCCACCTGGCGAATGGCCATTGGTCTGCCGTGCCTGTACCTCGAATCCATCAAACTCGATCCAATCACCATGCTCTAGCAAATCCGCCTCACCGTATGGCTCGAGCTTAGGCGCGAATGCAATGCCACCTTCGACATGGCTCAGCAACTCATCATACGCTGCAACATGATCGCGATGCACATGAGTCACTACAAGGGCCTGCAAGTCTAAGCTCAGCGCTTTCACCTCGGCCAGCAATGCCTCCACATTTGCCCCCGTATCAAACGCCACCGCCACTTTTGTTAGCGGACTCCACACTAGATAACTATTCACCGTCATCGCTTGGTAGCCATTCACAGGAAAGGGAGTGTTATAGCAACGCAGCCCTTCTAACTCAATAGGCTCAGGTTGCCATGCTCGTTTTGCCATCGAAGCGAGTGCGTCGGAATCTAAGCCTAGCACTGGAGCGACAGCACGTAAGTTGGCTTCATCTAATTGAGCGTCCAGCAATGCCGAAACAGCTGCAACAGATATGCCAGCCTTCTGCGCAAGTGCCTGCTTGCCCAAGCCCAACCCAGTGGCAGCTTTAATCAGTACGTCTTCAAAATCGTCTTCAATGCGTAGTCTCATAATTCACTCAGCAGACTTAAAAACACAGGCGACGACAAGCACCGACGATCTAACAGTCAAAAAAGACCCCAACAATCATATTTCTTAAGGTCGTGTACTCCTAGATCAAGCCGAACCACTTCTGCCGCTTCGGTGCCTCTGGCTTGACTAGCCCCTCCTCAGACGGAGCCTCAATTTCTTGCACCTTATTACACGGCGCTACAGCGACTGCCTCACAACAAGGTACTTTCATCAAATGCGCATGGCGAAAATCTTCCAGTATTTTTGCATATAACAAAGGCTTACGATGATATGAGATATCATTCTCCTCAAGCTTACTAATGTCACTATCCGTGAAACAGCCTGATACAATCGTATACATACAATCAGGGAATAGCGCCTTCATCTCGATCACGAATTCGACTCCCATTCCATCTGGAAGCCGTTGATCAGCCACTACCAATTGGACCCGCATCGCTGGATCTTGCATAATTGCACGAGCATCCACAAGATTAGAGACAGGATAAACGGTATTGTGCTGCTGCATCTGAACGACGCCTACCTCAAGTAACTCATGTTCGTCCTCAATAAATAGGATATTCATAGCATACTCATCCTTATAATTAAGTTAATTACAAGATATAATTAGTTAATTACGTTACAATGATAATTCTTACCATTAAATTCACAATCCAGAGCTTGCATTCCGAAAAATCACCGCCATAAAAGCGCCATTCTTTTGAATGAGCCCAGATGGCGGAATTGGTAGACGCGCTAGACTCAAAATCTTGTATCTTCGGATGTGTGGGTTCGATCCCCACTCTGGGTATTCTTTAAAGCCTCGTTTTCGAACGGGGCTTTTTTGTGTTGAGTCAATCGTAATGACCTCACAGAGGCCTTCACCTGCAGTGATTCTGTCCACTTCAACCACCCTAATTAAAACACAGGGGTCACTTCCAGTTTCT
>JABJQI010000086.1 GCA_018663485.1 Opitutia bacterium | reverse complement strand
GCTCGGTAGAGCGTCTTAATTCGGTTGTCTCGCTGGCTCTTGGAGAGTTCGGCTAATGCGTCTTCGATTTCAACGCCGAAAGCGGAGGCGTGAATGGAGAGATCGATGTCCTCAGAAAAACGCTCGATGATGCCGTAGCATTTGCTCAGTGATGTGCCGCCTTTGAAAATGAGGTGGTTTTTAACGCATTCGAGTTTGAAGAGTTCGCGTAGGAGGTAGCAGACCCAGAAGTCTTTTTCCACTGGGGAGGAGTGGAGCTGCATGCGAGTCGCAGCTTCCTTAATCGCTTCGGCTCGGGTGCTTTCGGGCTGGGCGAGAAAGTTATCCATTGTCGCAGTCCTTGCAGATGTCGCGGATCATGGGGTGCATCCATGCGGGGGCTTCGCGCAGGTCGTTCAGTACCTTGCCCTTTTGCTCGCGGGTGAGGTTCTGCCGGAGTGTTTGTATCTGCTGTTCGGTGATATGCGCCTCCTTGATGTCCCTCAGTGCTTCAAAGACGAGCCCGCTGATCTTGCCAGCCAATTGCATGCGCTTGGGGCTGGCTTTGCGTAGCTCGATGGTTTGGTTGCCGATTTGTGCTTTCTTGCTGATGCCGTCGCTCAGGAAGACGACTTTCATTGGCACTTGTTCGCTGAGGTGAAGCAGGTTGGCGGCGTAGGCACCTGTGGGTTGCAAGCGGATGCCCTCACGCCCGGCCATGGCGGCGGCGACTTTATCCAGATCGGGGCTGAGTTCGCCCAAAACGGGGTTGGTACGAGGATATTCGTAGAGTCCACGGGCAATGCGGCGAAGCTTGCCGTTTTGGACGAGGCGGGAGAGGGCTTTGTCCACTCCATCGCGGCTTCCTAGATCGAGGAAAAATTTCTGCGTGGCAATATGCCCCCTCCCTCTGCCATAAAATCGGCTTAGTATCTTTTCTTCAAGGGTTTGCATGTGAATTAGTGCTTTCGATTGGTCAGAAAAACTACCCTATATTTCTGACTAGGCAAGGGCGGATTTGATCAAGCGGCATCGAGCCGTTAAATTCGTCTAGTGACCACACGGGCCAACCATAGCACGGCCTGGGATGCGGTGCCAAAACTGAGCGCATTGATCAGCTTTTGGTTTGCTATCGCTCAGGGCTTTGGTGCGAAGCGCGTCCGGCTAGGAGGGCTGCTGAACTACTATCATCATGAAGAGAAGGAGGTGGAAGCAGCGGCGTAAAAATTGAATTAAATATTTCTTAAAACGGCGCTAAAAGTCATCCGGATTTACTGAGATGAAGTTGATTACGATCATTTGGTGATCGGAATGATCGTAATCGTGCAGGATTTTTCGCCCTTTTGGCTGAGTCCCGTGTGACTGAAGTGCCTCGTTTTCGATCAAAGTGATCGTAATAGAAAATGCTAATATCGCTTGAATCCCTTTATTTAGGGAGTTCCAGAGCTGTTAACCACTTTGCGCTGATTACGATCAGTTCGCTTTTTCAATAGTGATTGGCCAGCCATTATTAAAGCTTTAAGCATCAAATGCTTAGAGCTTTTTTGTGCCTGCATCCATTAAGAGAAAATAGTTTTGGTAAACTATTAGTTGCCTTGTTCTAAAAAGTATCGACCCGCTATTCTCCTGCAAATTGTAGTTGATTGAGAACGCGACAGCTCAAGATGTCCGTAATGTTTTTAACAGGGGAGCTTATTTACTGCTTACCAGTCGCTAGTTCATACGAAACCGGGCCATGGATTTCTTTAACAATTAATTAAGAGCGCGAGCTGAACCGGATCATAGCATATATTACATGGATCATAGCATGAGTCTCACCGATATACCCGAAGACGCACACCTAATTACATCAATATGAATACATCCAGACCAAACAAATAGGCCAACTTGGATCACTTCGAGCGCAATCGCCACTCGGTCTGACCACACTTATCGAGTGGTAGATTAAAGGTCATCTTGAAACTGTTCGACTTCGCGTCGTAGTCTGTCTGCCAGAAGTCGTTACCGTGCACGGATTGATCCAGTGCGACTTCCTG
>JABJQI010000151.1 GCA_018663485.1 Opitutia bacterium | reverse complement strand
TCGATCGACCTCAATATTAAGCGTGTCAGCGTGCTTCTCGATAAATCGCACGCGATGATTCCAGAGAGGTTTGTGAGACTTCTTTTTTAAGCTATCGACCAAGATTCCCTCTAATTCAGCTTGGCTGATGACAGTCAGGAATGGGTATTTGAGCGGCAGTCTCGTGTAGTCGAGTTTGGTTTTGGGAAGATTCTCTTCGAAGATGCTGACTGTTGGTAGCTGAAGTGAATTTTCGAGGATGCGTTCTGCTAGGCCAAAAGAGTCGAGCAGTTCGAGTGTATCGGGATGTAGGGCGAGCGCATAGCTGTGGATGTTGGTGCTTTGTTCGCGGTCGAGTAACACGTAGTCAATATTTCGATTTGCTAAGGCATGAGCTGCGATCAGCCCGACTGGGCCTGCGCCGAGGACGACGATATCAGTTTTCTTATGATTAAACATGGCGGTGTTGTTTGAGTGAATGAATGAGACTGTGCATTTAGATTATGCCTTAATTGTATGCGCTTAAATTAGGGCGTCAATTGGCTGTGGATGGTATCTGAGGTTGTCGCTGGGCGGTGTTTGTTATTGGTGGTTAAATTGGATCTAATACTTGTTCGCTTGAGGGTTGATCTATGTGGTTTGGCACTTGAGAGTGCGGCTATGTTAGATCGCGAAAATGAACCAGAGGTGAAACCAGCATTGGAGTGGCTCAGTGAACGCTACCCGGACAGTCCGCGCAAGCGCCTCAAGGATTGGTTTGCGAAGGGCCGCATACAACTGGATGGTGTGGTCATTAAGAAGCCGCATGAACAGATCGCGGACCCTGGCGATCGGCTGTCGATGGGCGGGACGCAACCGCCTGTCTATTTTCGGCACTTGCCTGTACGAATTCATGCGCAGGCGACTTTGCTCTATATTGATAGTTCACTTGCGATCGTAAATAAGGGGGCAGGCTTGTTGTCGGTTCCTGTACCAGGGAGTAATCAAGTGTCAGCGCTGACTGTATTGGAAAAATATTTACAGGGAAAGGGGGCTGCGGAACTCGACCAACAGAAAGGCGTGCATCGTAAGCGTTTGGTTCCGCTGCCGGTGCACCGCTTGGATCAATATACCAGTGGCATTATTTGTTTTGCGATGAATCCGAAGGCACGCGAGTCGCTCGTGCGTCAAGTGCGCGACCATACCTTTCTGCGTGAATACATGGCAATCGGTGATGGGAAGCTCGAGAAGAAGCGTGGAGAATGGCGCTCGTGGTTTCGCCTAGATGAGGAGGGGATGTATCAGACGGTGTTTGAAACCGAGGAGGAAGGCACCACTGAAGCGATTAGTCGCTACGAAGTGGTCGAGGAGTATTCATGGCCGACTGCGGTGAAGGGCGAGCGTCATACTATTAGTAAGCTTCGCCTGCGCTTAGAGACTGGTTTAAAGCATCAGCTGAGGATCCATGCCGCAGATGCGGGAGTGCCGCTGCTCGGAGACCGTCATTATCACCCAGACTATAAGGCTGCGATAGAGAATAAGGCTGGGATGCCGTATAATGTGCAACGTCAGGCGCTGCATGCGTCGAGCTTAGGCTTGGTGCATCCGGAGACTGGTAAGATGCGCCGATTTACGTGCAAGTTTACCCGCGACCTTGCGGATTTGGAACAAATGCTGCGCGCGAAGTCCAAGGGTCAGTAAGCCTGTCGCTCATTTTGATTTAAAAAAGAAGACTCCTGCTATGAAGCCACGTGTAAAACTCGCAGAGTCGACGACGACTGATGGAGGCGCCATGACGCTCTATGAGCATGATGGTAAATACTGCATCAGTTATGCCGGGCAGGAGCTGATGCACTCGGGGGCGAATGCCTCGGAGATTTTATTGGGGGAAATCGGGGTCGAGTTGTTGGAGCGCGATGCCGAGGCGCGCATATTGATCGGTGGACTCGGGCTGGGCTTTACCTTGCGCAGTGTGTTGGAAAACACCGGGCCGAATACGGTGGTCGAACTCGTTGAACTGCTGCCGGAAATTGTTAGTTGGAATCGTGAGTATTTAAAGTCCTTGAATGGCGAGATGCTGAATGACCCGCGCGTGGAGATCCATACCACTGATGTGGTTGCTTATGTGCGCAAAGCGGAACGTGCTCGATATGATGTGATTTTGCTGGATGTGGATAACGGGCCCGTTGCGATGGTTTCGGAGACGAATGTATCGTTGTATTCGAACAGTGGCCTGCGCTGGTTGCGCGGCTCGTTAAAGCCCGAAGGTCGTGCGGTGTTTTGGTCTGCGGGGCCCGACCTTCGGTTTGAGGATCGCCTCAAGCGTGCGGGGTTTCGTGTCTCGAAGGTGCCAGCTAAAGTGCATGCGGGCTCCAAGCGTGCCGCGTATCTGCTCTATGTGGCCAATTACAAGTAGCGGTTGCGCTGCTTGGTGCTGGCTCAGAAACAGTTCACTCCCTCAATCAGACGCGCCTTGTTTGCGGAAGGCGAGTGGGGAGCAACCGGTTTTCTTTTTGAACAGGCGGGAGAAGTAGTAGATCGAATCGAAGCCGAGCTGTTCGGCGACCTCTTGGATGGACAGCGTGCTATTGTGCAGTAGACGGCGGGCTTTGTTGAGTCGAATCTGGATCTGATACTGGCCGGGCGGCAGGCCGGTGATTTGTTTGAAGTGGTTGCGGAATGCGGAATGGCTAATGCCTAGCTCGCGGGATAGCTGCAGGGTGTCGATCGCCTGTTCTGCGTGTTGTAAAATGTGCAAACAGGCGCGGCGAATACATGTCTCCATCTCGCGGGCTGCGGGGCTGCTATATTGTAGGCGTGCCAGCAGGCGGGCGACGATCTGCGATGCTTGTGTCGCGATGATCTGTTCAAAGCCCGGGGGCTGCGTTTGTGTGGCTTCGCTGATCTCGATGAACAATGCTAGGATTGGCTCATCGGCGCCGATCGAGTGCACCGGTTGCTTCGGCGAGAACGCGGGGTGGCTCATGATGCGGCGCGCTTGCTCGCCGTCGAATTCCACCCAGTGCTCATCCCATCCCGTATCGGCGTCGGGCTGAAAACGGTGCCACTCGCCTGGGTAGAGGATGAATAGGTCGCCGGCGTTGATCGTGTGGGTGCCGCCACTGTGCGATTCCAACTTGCCGCTGCCGCGCGTGATGTAAACTAGTGTGAAGCTGTCGAGCGTGCGCCCTTTTTTCCAGGTAAACATGTTGGAGTCGGGATGTTCGCCCGGCGGGTAGGCGGTGTTTGGTGCAATCAGGGTGTAGCCGGCATCAAGGATGTATAACCCCCATGCGACGGCTGCGGGCGATTGCGGCAGGTAACAGGACCAGGCTTTGTCGGGTTGATTCATGATAGTCAAAATGTGCAAAAAAAATAGCATTCTGTCCATTGGAAATTCTCGCGAATGGTGTAAAATGCAGCTCTATCCGATCCAATCGGGAACTAATAATCGAAATTAATATGGTCATACTGGGAGTTGTTTTTCACGCCATCGGCGGCTTCGCTGCGGGGAGTTTTTATCTACCGCTCAAACAGATCCAAAAGTGGACCTGGGAGAGCGGTTGGATTGTAAACGGATTCTTTTCATGGATCATCGCGCCGCTGGTAGTCGCACTGTTGACGGTGCCGGATCTGTTTGGCGCGATTTTGAGTGCGCCACCGGTCACGCTCACATGGACCTTTTTATTCGGCTTACTCTGGGGGATCGGTGGACTGACTTTCGGCCTGTCGGTGCGTTATCTCGGCATGTCGCTCGGCTATGGAGTGGCGTTGGGGTTTTGTGCGGTGTTCGGCACGTTGATTCCGGCGATTCATGATGGCAGTATTATCACGTTGCTGACGACCGTTCCCGGTTGGGTGGTGCTGTCCGGCATTTTGGTCTGTGTGCTCGGCATCGGCTTGTGCGGCGCGGCGGGGCATTTAAAAGAAGCGGCGCTGACGAAGGAAGAAGAAGATAAGCAGGATTTTCATCTCGGCCGCGGTTTGTTGGTTGCCGGTTTTGCCGGACTGATGAGCGCTTGCATGGCCTTCGCTTTTGCCGCTGGCAAGCCGATCGCCGAGTCGGCGGCGGCATCGGGCACCGATCCGTTATGGGTGAACAATGCAGTGCTGGTAGTTGTGCTACTTGGCGGTTTTGCCACCAATGCGGTGTGGTGTGCTTACTTGATCGGCTCGAAGGGGAGTTGGAAGGATTATACGAATAGCGACGCACCACTGGTTCGAAATTTCAGCTTCGCGGCGCTTGCGGGTGTCACCTGGTATTTGCAGTTCATGTTCTACGGCATGGGCTCGACCAAAATGGGGGAATACGACTTCACCAGTTGGACGTTGCATATGTCGTTCATCATCATTGCCAGTAATTTGTGGAGCCTCTACCTGAAGGAATGGAAGGGCGCTGAGCGGAAAACCATCGGTCTACTGGTAGCCGGTATTTTAGTGATCGCCTTTTCCACCGTGCTGATCGGGCTGGGTAACTACTTGCAGGGGGCTATCGGCGCCCACTAAATCAAGTGAAATGTAGGCATATTTTTACCGTAGTGCTCCCGTTGGCAGCGCTTAATATCTTCGCCGTTACAAAATTGCCGTTGCCGGCGGAAATTTTCGAGGTGAAGGGACGGCGGGCGTTTGTGATGAAGTCGCAACAGCCTACGGCGGGCAATCCGTGGGTCTGGTATGCTCCAACCTTGCAAAATTATCCGCACCATTCGCAGCGGTATTATTTCGAGCAACTGATTGAACATGGAATTGCGGTCGCCGGCTATGATTTTGGCGAGGTGCGCGGCGCGCCGCAAAGCTCGACAAAATTCACCGCGTTTTACGAGGCGATGGTCGCAAAGGGCTATTCGGATAAACCGGTTTTACTGGGGCAGAGCCGGGGCGGACTGATGATGCTCTGCTGGGCGTTCCGCAATCCGGACAAGGTTGGCGCGTTTGCTGGCATTTATCCCGTATGCAATATTGCAAGCTGGCCGCTGCAGCGTTCCAAGCCCTCTGTGTTGGCGGATTACGGTATGCCAGAAGAGGCGATTTTGAAGCAGTTAGATGTCCTTAATCCGTTCGAAAATATATCGGTGCTGGCGGCAGCGGGCGTGCCGATGTTTATCATTCACGGGGATTCCGATCGCGTGGTTCCATACGGGGATAACAGCGCGTTGGTTAAAGCGGCTTATAGAAAAGCAGGCGGGGAGCTTGAGGTAAAGATCGTCACAGGGAAAGGGCACCCCGAAGTAGCGGAGTTTTTTAGAGATCAGGATTTACTCGAATTCATTTTTAAACAGGCAAGGGAGGAAAAATAACAATTATGAAAGCAGGAATATTTTCAATCGGACTCGATACCTACTGGCCGCAGTTTGACGGGCTACTCGATAATTTGAATGGCTACCATGCCGAGGTCCGCGACCGCATTGCGGGCATGGGCACCGAGTTGGTGGACGGCGGCATGGTGGATAATGTCGAAAAGGCGCACGAGGTGTCGGCACTGTTCAAGAAAGAGGATGTCGAGGTGATCTTCCTTTTCATTTCCACCTACGCGCTCTCATCGACCGTGTTGCCGGTGGTACAGAAAACCAAGGTGCCGGTGGTGATGCTCAACCTCCAGCCGGTGGCGCAGTTGGATTACGAAAAATTTAACGCACTCGGCGACCGCGGCGTAATGACCGGCGTCTGGCTCGAACACTGTCAGTCCTGTTCCGTCCCGGAGCTGGCCTGTGTCTTTAACCGCACAGGCATCGACTACCATGTGGTGACCGGCTATTTGCAGGAGGAGGAAGCGTGGCAGGAAATCCAGGATTGGGTGGATGCCGCCAAAGTCGTTGCCGGCATGCGTGACAACCGGGTCGGTGTGCTCGGCCATTACTATTGTGGTATGCTCGATGTGTATTCCGATCTGACCCAGCAGTCGGCCACCTTTGGCACTCATTTCGAGCTGCTGGAAATGTGTGAACTCAATGAACTGCGCAAGGCGGTGACGAGCGACGAAGTCGCGACCAAGGTCGGCGAGTTCAGTGAGAAGTTTGAGGTGTCCTCAGAGTGTGAACAGTCTGAAATCGAGCGCGCTGCGCACACATCGGTGGCGCTCGATAAGTTGATCGCGAAGCACAAGCTCGGCTCCATGGCTTATTACTATGAGGGCGCGGGCGAATACGAAAATATCGTCACTTCGGTGATTGCTGGCAACACGCTGCTGACCGGACGCAACGTTCCGATCGCGGGCGAGTGCGAAATCAAGAACGTGCAAGCGATGAAGATTATGGATTTGCTGGGCGTCGGCGGCTCCTTCTCTGAATTCTACCTGTCCGACTTTAAGGACGACGTGGTCTATCTCGGCCACGACGGCCCTGCGCACTTCGCGATTGCCGAAGGGCGCGTCGCCTTGGTGCCGCTGTCTGTTTACCACGGCAAGCCTGGCAAGGGGCTTTCGATTCAAATGACGGTGCAGCACGGCCCGGTCACGCTGCTTTCGGTGGTGCAGCGCGGCGACGGTTCCGTTCTGCTGCAGGTTGCCGAGGGCGAGTCCGTGCCGGGCCCCGTTCTTCAGATCGGCAACACCAATAGTCGCTATAAATTCAGTATCAGCGCCAAGCAATTCATGAACGATTGGTCCACGGGCGGGCCATCGCACCATTGCGCGATCGGAGTGGGGCACGTCGCCAGTAAAATTGAAAAACTAGCTGAGTTACTGCGGATGTCTTGCAACCGAATCTGTTGATTAATGATCCAGCCAGTCAAGAAGCTCTAGTTGGCTTGTTCGCCCGGTGCGAATCGCGTGTGTGCGTGGAAGACCAGGGAGGCAAGGCAGGCATCAAAAGGGGGGGAGATGATGAGCTGTATTCGTCGTTTAAACTCGAAAAAGGACAGTGAGATTCGTGCTTACTGGTGAGATTGCGGTGCAATCGGTCTAGTTGCGGTGGGTTTGGCTTGGAATGCTTGGAATGTAAGTCTCTTCAATTGAGGGTGTTGTGCGTTTAAAAAATAAAAGTGTGATAATTGTAAAAAAGAGCTTGGCAAGTGTGTGTGGTTTGCGCACTTTCTGCGTCCTTCTGGGGGATATGGCGCAGGCCTAATTTCCTGGAAATCGTTCTTTATTAATCACTTAAGTATTAATTAGAAAATAAATACATTATTTGAAATAAAAGACTTGATGGAGTGAATGTTTAATGCATTTTCC
>JABJQI010000210.1 GCA_018663485.1 Opitutia bacterium | reverse complement strand
GGTTGGTACGCTCGTCGGCGGTCACACTGGTAGTTCCTTCCAAGTAATTTTTTAGTGGGCCTGAAATTAAGTTTTCGATGCGCTGCTGCATCTCGGATGCTTGGATGTAGTCCAGCTTGATGAACTGAATTTCTTCGCGGATTTCCTGCGGCTTATCCATTTCGTCGATAATACGCTCGATGCGTTGCAGGTTGATCAGCGCATCGGTTATCAGCACTGCATTTGACTTGGGGAAAACAACGATGCTGGAGTTTTGCGATAGGAGTGGGGTGACGGTGGTGCCGCTGGTCGCTTCGGCCTGTAAGTAATCGAACTTAAACAGTTTAGCGTAGATTTGTTGACTCGCAGGCAAGTCCAGCGTGCTGCCGACAATCATTTCGGGCACATGGCTGTTCACGCTGGTGGCGGGCACAGCCTTCATAAAGCGACCGCCCATATCGGTGAGCATGATTGAGTTGAGGCTGAGCAAACTTTCAAGGGCCAGCACAGCTTCACCTTTGGTAAGTTCGCCGCGGGAATTAAAATTGATTTTCACCGCAGCAATATCTTGGCGGCGCAAGATGATCTTACCAGTCATCTTCTCCAGCATGTCGAGCACTTGCAGCGCAGTTTCATCGCTGAGTACGATCAGGCCAATTATTTCATCCGCATTCTCGACCTGTGGCTCAAGTGGCACGATTGGTGTAATCGGCGGTGTGGCCGCTTGCTGCGCATGCCCAGTGCTGGCGAAGGACAGCAGTAGGCCGATCAAGAGGTAGGATTTACAGATAATGGAAGTCATGATTGAAGCGTGCGGAACGAATACGGCTTATTGGGTCTTCAGGTCGAAAGAGTTAATTTTAAAGCGGACATCAAGTTCTTCGGGATTACGTCGATTTTTAGTCACGCGGACGCTCTGGAGGTTAATATAAGGGGTTTCTTGACTGAGTAGTTTGTTGAGTTGGATCAATTGCGCAATAGAGATACGGCTCAGTCGGATACGGAGGTTATGATCATTGAAAATCTCGCCCTCGCGGGTTTGCACAGGGTCAATATCTGCCGAGCCAGACAGTGCGACTTGGCGCAAAATAGCGTCAATACGCCCCGAGAGTTGAGATCCAGCATAGGTCTTCTGCGGGTCTACTCGCTCAAGCGCATTGGCGAGACCGACGGTGAATTGCTCGTTGCGGTCAAGCCATTGTTGCTGGTTTTGTAGATCCGCTTGAGCTTGCTTACGGTTGTCGTTCCACGCCGAACTGCGATTCAGCAGACTCCCCGTCCAAATAAATAGCATGACGAGAATGAACAGTAGGGTGAGCGTTTGCTCTCGCACCGACATTCGCAAAAACAGTCGTTTCGTTTGTTGGAGAATCTTGTGCATCAGATTTTGGCCTCCTTAGTGGGTGTGGTGATTACGGGAACCTCGATTGCGTCAGGAGCCTCTACTGGAGCGACAGCGTCAATGTGCGTGTAGGCTAGCGTGACGGTGAAGGTGGTCTTACCCGCGCGGGTAATGGACTCTGGTGCAGTGATAAGCTCAAATTGGCCAGATTGCTTTAAGCTTTCAGTGTAGCTGTTGAGCGCGTTGATACTGGTCGCCTTACCTTCAATGGTGATGTGGTTCTCGCCCTCGACAAGGGTACTATCATATTCGATGCCGAGTTTCAGTTTGAGACGAATGTTGTTGGCGGCTTCAAGGATGGCGATCGGGCGCAGCTCATTCTTGGCGACTTGCTCCAATTTGATCATCAGCGCCTGCTTGTCTTCGATCGTAAGAACGGCGGTGCGCTGGGTTTCGATCTGTTTATCAAGTGTGCTCAGCCAAGCTTGGCTCGCGAGTAGCAGCATCTCAATGCTGACGAGCACCAGTGCGAAGATTGCGGCCCAAGCAGTGATTCGCATCAGTAAGGTGCCAAGGCGTCGGGCGCTGCGCTCGGTCTCCTTGAATTCCGCGCTGCGTACATCTGCTTGCCAAAGTTGTGCCTCAGTCGGTGCCAGTGTCGTCCATGCACCAGATTCAAGCGCGCTAGGTGAATCGTCGGCTGGTTCCTGATGAAAAGTCGGTTGGCCTTGCTCGCTCAGTTCGATCGCGCCAGTGCGTATCCTGAGGGTGGTGGCGGTTTTGGGCAGATTGCTAGCGCTCGCCCTTAGGTCTTTGAGCGCTTGATCTGCATCGCTTTCGGTTAACGGTGCGACCAAGACGATGCGTGGTATCGCTGTACCTTTATCGTACAACAGCAGGCTGAGATTGTTGGCTGACTCCAGTGCGACCAAGGTCTCGCTTGGAAAGCATGCGCCAGTCAGTGTCGCGAAGTCTGGCAGTACCCATGTGTAGGCCTGCAACTCGGTATAGCCAACATTTTTGAGACGATCTCGGTGTGTGGCATAGACGAGGATCGACGCTACGTCTTCGCTGTGGAGGTAACCCCAATTCAGTTGCTCAACGGGGAAGGGCGCGATGGTTTCGAGGCTAAACTCGATAAAGTCCGGGATTTCAGCAGTCTCTAAATCGACGGGCACATCGATGGTTTCGATGAAAAATAGGTGTCCGGGCAGTACAAGCACACGCTCTGTCGGGGCTGATTCAATGGAAGTCGAGGTTGTGCTAGTGTCTTTCACGGGGCTGAATATCAGGTAATTCTTAAAAAGAAGCGCTTTCCTCGCCAATGTCCATCGTTGAATGACGGGCAGATCGGGTTTCTGGGCCGCCTTGAGTGTATTCGCTCAATTGTAGAATCTTAAAGGGGAACTGGATGGCGTCTTGCTCTTCGACTGTGCCCGTCTT
>JABJQI010000101.1 GCA_018663485.1 Opitutia bacterium | reverse complement strand
GCACGACTCGGGCAAGCCATGATCTATGCCGAGCAAGAGCGCCACCAAGAAGCCTTCGCCTCTTACGACGTGATCGTGCAGCACTATCCACAACATGCGTTCGCGTGGAATGGCCGCGGTCTCGCCGCCTTTAACTTAGAGGACTTCGACACCGCACTCACCTCATTTAAAATGGCTACTGTCGATCAGCCAGTAAATGGATTTTTTTACGAATCATTGGCATGGACACAAATGTGCCGTGGCGAATTTGTCGACGCAGCTGAGTCCGCAAAAAAGGCTTCGCTTATGTATACCCGCAAAGGTGAAACATCCGCATATCCGCTGCTAATTGCCTACTTCTCATACCATGAATCAGGCGATGCCCAGAACGCTCTGCGCACACTCGCTTACGCCAACAGAAATAAGCCGGTCAATCAATGGCCCGCGCCAGTGATTGATTATTTAAGCGAGAAAATAGGCGAAGCCGATCTCATCAGTTTTGTCACCAATCCCGCCGAAGAAACCGAAGCACACACTTACATTGGGCTTTACTTGCGCCTGCTCGGCGAAACCGATGCTGCCGATCAGCATCTTCAATGGGTCAGTCAAAATGGCAATTCCCAGGTATTTGAGTATACCCTCGCCCGCGCGCTCAATTTACAAAACAACGTCGCTTCGGCCATCCGCTAGCATTGGAATGAGCACTACCGGATTCGGAATGCGATGCCGACCGATCCACGTCGTCGGACTCGGTCTAATCGTTGCGCTCAGTTCGATCCTCTCTGCAGGCGAAGCACCGGCAATGGCCATACCGCCGCTGCCAACTAATTTTGAATGTAAACGGGTGCCGATGGTCACGCAAAAAGGGAATTTCTGCGTGCCTGCCTCGGCTGCAATGATTGCTGGCTTCCACGGCATCAAAACTGACCAGGATCAAATCGCACAGCTCTCCTCCAACGCATCCATCTCAAACGAAGGCACTTATCCCAGCGATATGTCCCTAGCCATGGGCAAGCTCGGCTTTGACGGACGCACTCTGCTGTGGGAGGGCGAAGCAGAATTCAATACCAAGATCTTACCCGCCATACGACGCGCTTTAGTCAAGACCGGCCCCATCTATATTTCCTTTCGCCCGGGTGTATTCGGCAGCATGGGCCATGGCTGTATTATCGTCGGCTACAATGATCGACGCCAAGAGATGAGCTTTCACAACCCATGGGGCAATGAATTCAACAAAGACTACAACGTTGTCGCCGTGCATGGCTATGGCATCGTGGTCTTCGATCCGCCACGTATCGCCGCCACCGCATCAGCCGCCTTTGTTACTCAGATCCAACAACGTGTGCCACGCTTCGACGGCAACTTTCTCACCTTAGCCAAGCAGCTGCAACGGTCCGAGCAATCCTTCGAGCTCGTCTGGTGCAGTCGCCGTGACGCACGCAATGACAAACACTTTGCGGTCGATACTGCGCGCCGCGATGGCCGTAAGATACTTGAGCTGGCCTTTCGGCGTAACCCTGCCGTGCTCATCCCCGCCAGCCCCAATGGGAAAACCACAAAATACTATTTTGTCACACGGCCTCCGCAAGGGGGCGCCAGCTACTTAGTGCGCGAAATCACTGAGCAGGGCTGGAGCGACGCAGCCCTCAAAACACTCGGCAGTCTCACGCGTGAATGGGCCACTATCTTTGCCATGACCGATCAAACCGAACCCCTGTGGGAATTACCGATGATCGAGCTACACAGCAGCCATTCGACCGAGACAAATTAGTCGAGAACAATGGTGCAGTAAAGAAATTCGATGCGAAGACACCACAACGACGGCATCTCCCCCTCGCCAGACGAAGGAGGGAGTTACCCCTAGCCCTACAACACCTCCACCACTTCTGACAGCTCGTTGGTGGGCGGCAGGCATTGCGTGCCGATACAGACCTGATAGTCCGCGGATTGCTCGTCAGTCGTGGTCTGAATGAAAACTCGGCGCCAGGGCGCGGCTGCGAGTGCGACTTGCAAGTCTTCAAGCGAGACACCTGCACGCACTTTAATGACGGCGATGCCGATGGCGTGCGTAGTCACCGCTTCCAGTGCATGAGCGACGCCGGCGGCGACTTTCTGTGCATAATCAGCAAAGGCAGGCAGCGTAGCGCGCAGTGCGCTGTCGTAACGGCCTTCCCCTGTGAGTGCGTAGAGCCCAGATAGCGCGTGCAACAAGGCAGCGTTACCCGAAGGGGTGGCATTATCGAACCACTCCTTGCGACGCGCAACTGGTGTCTCGGTGTCTTCCGCAGTAAAAAAACAACCGATCGCATGCGGGTCCTCAAAATAGCGCAGCGCACTATCGATACAGGCTTGTGCACGCGCCTGATACCTAGCAGATGCTCCCGCTTCTAGAATATCAACCTTCGACGCAATCGCCAAGAAGGCCTCTGCCGCGAGCGCATAATCATGTAAAAAGCCATCGACCTGTGCACCAGAACCTTGGTAATAAACAGCCTTCAAGCGCAGGGCGCCGTCTTGCTGTTCGGTGAGTTCGTCCCAAATAAAATCAGCAGCTTTGCGCGCACGCTGCAGCCACTCCGGACGTTTGAAATAAAATCCGGCATCTGCCATCGAACGGATCAACATACAATTCCACGCGGTGTTGATCTTGGTATCTTTGCCGGGGCGCACACGATTGGCTTCGCGATACGCCAACAATTTCGTACGAGCAGCTGCGAGTTTGTCACGCACACCGATATCAGCATCCACTAACGCGGGGTTCGAACTGCCATGCTCAAAGTTACCCTCGGCGGTGATGTTATAAGCCAAACGGATTTCGCGAGCCTCTTCAGTCGGCCCTAGCACCGAATCGATTTGTTCGGGTGTCCACACATAATAGCGCCCTTCTTCGCCTTCGCTATCGGCATCGAGCGCGGCATAGAAGCCCCCGGCATCCGCACTCATCTCGCGCTCCAACCAGCCAATCGTCTCTTCGACGACTGCAGCGTAAAGCGGATCTTGATTATCCAACCAGCCGCGGGTGTAGGCATCGATCAGCAATGCATTATCATAAAGCATCTTCTCGAAATGCGGAATCAACCAATGCGGATCGACGCTATAACGAGCAAATCCGCCACCGAACTGATCAAATAATCCACCATGCGCCATCGCACGCAGCGTCGTGTGACAGACCGAATCGATACGTTCGCCGAGCTCGGGCTCTGCAGCGACTGCCGCGCTACGGCGGAGCGCGCGTAGGAAATTTAAAGTCATCGAAGGTGGGAATTTAGGTGCGCCACCGAACCCGCCATATTGATCGTCGTGCGTGCCGCAGATCCCATTGGCTGCCTCAATCAAGAATGCATTATCCCACGAGCCCTGTGCGCCGCCAGTGCTGGCCGCCAAGGTCGAAGCCATAATATTTTTTTGAATCGCATCCGCATTCTCTTCTAGCTCGGCTCGGGAGCGCTTGTAGTGATCAGAGATACGCATCAACACCTGCGGCCATGGAATCAAGCCCTGCCCGCGATCTTCGGGTGGGAAATACGTGCCACCAAAAAACGGGCGACCATCCGGCAGGCAAAAAACATTTAAGGGCCAGCCGCCGGATTGCTGTATCATCTGCACCGCTTCCATGTAAACTTGATCGACGTCGGGGCGCTCCTCGCGGTCTACTTTAACGCAAATGAAGTGCTGATTCATCAACTTCGCGATATAGTCACTCTCGAAACTTTCATGTGCCATCACATGGCACCAGTGGCAGGCAGAGTAGCCGATCGAGACCAACAACGGCTTGCCCGACGCTTCCGCGGCGGCGAAGGCCTCTTCGCCCCAGGGATACCAATCGACTGGATTTTCGGCATGTTGCTTGAGATAGAGACTATTCTCCTTAGAGAGACGGTTTTGCATCTGGCTTATTATAAATTGTTTAAAAAATTGAGCGGGTCACCCACGTATTGGATTGCGTCTCGCAAATTATGCGAGACGCGACTTAAGTAAACTCGTTTATAAATAAATTGTTTTGCAGCGTGGCGGTCCTGCTTCACAGAATACAGGCTATTGCATTCAACATGTCTTCAATCCACATACTCTCCGATCGAGTCGCCAATCAAATCGCCGCAGGCGAAGTGATTGAGCGCCCAGTCGCAGTGGTCAAAGAACTAGTCGAAAATAGTCTCGATGCTGGCGCAACTCGGATCGAGGTCGAGTTCCGCAACGGCGGGAAGTCCTATATCCGCATTGAAGACAACGGTAAGGGAATGTCACCAGACGAGTCATTGCTTTGCCTAGAGCGCCACGCGACCAGCAAGATCCGCGAAGCTGCCGACCTCAACGAAGTGTGTAGCTTCGGCTTTCGCGGCGAAGCGCTGCCCTCCATCGCATCGGTCTCCAAATTCACCCTGCGCACCCGTTCGAAAGACTGGGAGCATGGCACCGAGATATTGATCAACGGCGGCAAAATGATTGAGAAGAAAGACTGCGGCATGCCGGTTGGTACCGTGATCGAAGTCGCACATCTGTTTAATTCTGTGCCCGCTAGGCGTAAGTTCCTAAAGACCGATCCCACCGAAACTGCTCACATCACATATAATTGTCGCCTGTTCGCAGTGGCGCATCCGAATGTCGCGTTTCGTGTGCTGGAAAATGGACGCACAGTATTTCAGTCACCCGCCTGCGAAAACCTGCGCGACCGCATCGCCGAAATCTGGGGCCGCAACCTTGCGGATGATTTGATCCCTGTCGATGTCAGTGATCCGAAGACCGGCTTCCGCTTGAGAGGACTCACAGCAAAGCCAGGGGTGGGACGCTCAACCCGTCGCGAACTTGTGACACTGGTCAATCGCCGCCCAGTAGATAGTCGTACGCTGAGTCTAGCCGTGCTCGACGCCTATCATGGCCGCATTCAAAAAGGCCGTTATCCGCCCGCATTTCTATTTCTCGAAATTCAACCGCAAGAAGTGGATGTCAATGTCCATCCTGCCAAGCGTGAGGTGCGCTTCCGCGACGACGGCGCTATCCGCCGCTTCGTGCTGAATGCAGTAACTGAGACTCTGGCCGCTAGTCGGGCCGATGATATCGCGCAGGCAGTGACGCCAATTGCGCTCGCGACTGAGGCGAAGGTCGAGACGCCAGGCTCCCCCGCAGCCAAAGTGATAGTGAGAGAAAAACCGGACATCACGATTCTGCCAAGCCCAAGCGCACCGATCTGCCCAGCAGTCACAACAGCAACTCCCACAGCAGCAACTCCCTCAGCAGCAACTCCCACAGCGACTCCCACAGTAGCGATTCGCACTGCACCACAAGCAGTTGCCTCGACTCCCGATGTATCTCCAGCGCCTGCCACAGACAAGACAACTCCCGGCTGGCGTTTGATTAATGTATTAAAGAAGCGCTATGCGCTATTCGATACCCCCCGCGGACTAGTTATGTTGCACCTACGCCACGCCGACCAACGCGTGCGCTTTGAACGCATCAGCAAAGAATTCAAAAACGACAAAGGCACGAGCCAACGCTTACTGATCCCGCATCCGATCGAATTCGAACCACTGGCTTCTGCAGCACTTAAATCACAACTAAAGCAGTTGAACGCGCAAGGCTTTCAAGTCGAAGAATTCGGACGCAATTTTTACCGTATCGAAGCAGTGCCGACATGGCTCTCTCCCGAGCAGGCCGAGTCCTTCATCCGCGATCTCGTGGATCTGATTCGCCAACGTGGCGGCATGCGCAAACCAAACGCACTCGACTCGGATGCCATCGCACGCCTCGCCGTCGAAGGCAGCTACCGACGCAGCGATTCGTTGACCGATCAAGCCGTCGAGCAACTCGCCAAAGACCTACTAAGCTGCGACACCCCACACACCTCTCCGTTCGGCAGGCCGACCTTCAGTGAAGTCAGCTGGAACGAATGGGAACGCCGCTTCGGCAGCGATTAACTTTGCGATGGCAGCGACACGGCTCAACTTCGAACAATGGCGCACACTGGTGCAACAATCCCCCGGACGTGTGGCGGATCAATTCCTCATTCATCTGCAGACTCTCTCTAAGATCGAGCGTCAAACATGGTTTGCGGCGACGCCATTTAAACAACAACTACTGCAAGCACTGAACAGCGCCGTAGCCGATGATGACTGCCCACTCGCCTGCGTGCCCTATGTATTGCAAGATATGTTCGACGTCAAAGACATGCCAACCGGATGCGGTGCTCCATTTCTATCGCAATTCGAGGTACCATTAGAAGAATCCAGTCTATTGTATCAGAAGCTGAATACACTCGGTGCCTGTTTTTTCGGCAAAACTATGCCAGCAGAATTCGGCGTCGATCCACAAGGGTGCAACCTCACCAATGGCGACTGTAAACACAGCGACGGCGAACAATACGTTTGCGGTGGCGGTGCCGGCGCAGCAATCCGTACAGTCAGCGAAGGCCTAGTTCCACTGGCCTTCGGCCTCGATACTGGAGGAGGCATTCGCATCCCCGCAGCATTCCATGGCCTGTTCGGATTCCGCATGGGCAACAATGCCTATGCACGCGACGGCGTATTTCCAATAAGCCCATCCATCGAATCGGTCGGTTGGGTGAATAACTGCATTGCCGACTTAGCCACGACTTTTCGAGCCTTTCATCGCGTCCCCAGATCCTATGCCGCTGATGCACCCCGCGGTTACTTAATCAGCGAACTTTCGAGCGCAGTTTCGGCCGACATCAAGTCAGGGCTACTCGGCCTCACTCGTGAGCTGAACATCGACGAAGATCCGGCTATCGGCACTCGCCTTCGGCAAACACTGTCACAAGGCAGCAGCGCTTTTCAGACCTTAGAAGCTCGGGAATTGCATTCGATTCATCAATATTGGGTCGAAGAGTATCGCGATCAATACGATCCTGCCCTAATCAAACGCATTCAAGCAGGGATCGACTGCACGCCACAAACAGCCGATGCATCTGCACACATCCAAGAGTGCATTCGCAGTGCATTCACAGAATTCTTCGATGATTACGATTACCTCATCTTGCCAATCAGTCCTATCAGCACTCCTGAAAAATCAGTTTGGAACGATCAATTGGAACAGCAGATTTTGCAGCTAATCGCACCAGCCAGCCTAGCCTTCCTGCCTGCAATCATACTACCGTTCGCCTGCCCAGAAGGCCGTCATAGTGCGGCCCAAGTAATCATCAACCCACACAAGCTGCAGGTTGTTGCAGATCTACTCGCGCAGTTGACCGGGTATTACGAAAAGTAACGATACGCGGCAGATGTCGCTTCTAGTTAACACTTGAGGTGCCGAATCAAACGACCGCCAAAATCCGCCATCGGTGGCCCTTGATCGCACAAGATTATCAGGTAATCTTGCTGAGAGGATGGTCACTTAATTCAGTCATTATAAGATAAATACCTTAAAGTGAATTACGATAGAGCAATCGCAGCAGTGAGTAAGGCAGTAAATTCTAGGCGCACACCATCTGCCGTCTCAGCCACCTCCTCATGGGAGAGCGGACCCGAGGATATTCCAGCAGCCGCGTTGGTAATACAGGAAATTCCGATCACTCGAATTCCTAATTGGCGTGCAACGATCGCCTCTGGCACAGTCGACATGCCAACCGCATCAGCCCCTAAAGTTGCGAAAGCACGAATCTCTGCTGGTGTTTCAAAGCTTGGCCCGGTGGTGGCGAGATAGATGCCTTCCTGTAAATGTCTGTTCTGGCTTTGCGCCCATTCTAGGATTTTTTGGCGTAAGGCTTTGTCATATACCTCCGTCATATCTGGAAAGCGTACACCCACATCAACAACCGCACCAATCAGCGGATTGGTGCCCAGGAAATTGATATGATCATGAATCAACATGAGATCGCCCGGCACATAGCTGGGATTGATCCCGCCTGCGGCATTCGTCACAAACAAGGTCTGTACGCCGAGTTCGTACATCATTCGAACCGGTAAAGTTAACTGATCCATCCGATAGCCCTCATAAAAATGAAAGCGTCCTTGCATGCAGATTACGCGACGGCCATCCACATGTCCGAAAACAAATTGTCCCGCGTGACCGAGCACAGTTGAGACCGGGAAGCCTTCGATTTCAGCATACGGTAGGTGCCCTACGATTTCGATCCGATCATCGGCAAAAAACCCAAGCCCCGAGCCTAGGATCAAGCCGATTTCTGGTTTAAAATCAGTGAGTTCAGTCGGTAGTTTAGGTAGCTTCATAAAGTTAACTGGTTGAGACTCGGAAATCCGATCGATAATTACATTCGTACAGGCACAAGTTGAGCCGAATAAGTGATCGCACCACGCCCCACCGCTGATAAATGCACCGCAGCGCCAACGGCTAACGCGCTGACTTGATAGTCCCGAAATCCACCAGACACCACTCCTGTCAGCAATCGCTCAATCTTAGCATGACTCACCGGGCGGGCGGCTCGTTTCATTGCAATGATTTCTTGAGGGATCTGCATATAGAAAATTACAGCATACATCCAATTCGAATGAGTTCAACGCAGATATAACTTGGAATTCATACATCCATGCAGATGCTCACCAATAACCGCCTTATTCAACACCACTCATGAATGCTTCAGACTTCGCCGCCACACTTGATGCTACAAATCTAAAACTTGACGCCAGTGATGGTGAAATTTGCGCCCTCAGTGATGAAGCCGCACACGCTGGATATGCATCCGTTTGCGTCTATCCCAGCAGTGTCTCAATTTGCTCCGACATCTTATATAACTCCAAGGCAAAAGTTTGCACCGTAATCGGCTTTCCGCATGGGCGCTCAAGCTTGGAGTCAAAGCGCGAGGAGATCATACGCGCCAAGGCCAATGGTGCCAACGAGGTCGATATCGTAATGAACTATGCCGCGCTGCGGGCTGACGATAAAACGATCGTAACCGAAGAAATCGTCCGCCTGTGCATCGTCGCCCGCGAATCTGAGCTACTAACCAAGGTTATCGTTGAGACCTGCTATTTAAATGAGGCACAGAAATTAACCGCGCTAGCAATCTGTGAAAAGGCTGGTGCCGATTTCATTAAGACCTCGACCGGCTTTGGCTCGGGCGGAGCAACTATTGAAGATATCAAACTCTTCGCCGACAACCGTAAGGGCTCGATCAAAATTAAAGCCAGTGGCGGTATCCGTGCACTCAGCGATGCACTCGCGCTGATCGAAGCGGGTGCCGAGCGCCTCGGCGTCTCGGCCGCCCGTGAGCTACTCGCAGAGCTCAACGGCGTGCGCTTCAAAGCGAGCGACAATGATAATTACTAGGTGCGGAAATCGTGATGCGAGGGTCCAGCTCCGCGAGGACCGCGTTAGGCAGATTCATTGGTACATCTTGGCGAAACCACGAATAACAGCGATTGGCAACTAGCCACACCTGATTGAACAAGGGCTGTTCGAGGACTCCGCTTCACCACTCAACAGGACTTTATTCTGTTAATAACCTCCTCAGCTTTCATTACAGCTAATCGACTTTGACGGTTTAGAGCAGGTATAGTACGCCAAGCATTCGCGGACGACGCGGAGGTCGTCCCTCCCGCGTACAAAAAAAGAGGAGGCATACAATACCCCCTCTTTAAAGTTTTTGTGGTGATCTCCGGCGTTATTAAGCCGGTGCAATCTGACTCAATAACTCGTTGATCACATCATGTGATGAATAGCTCACCGTGTCCCAATTGACAAACCGACCCAACTTAGTGACATCGTCACCACTGGTTACAATCGCTGGCTCAACACCTCCATCTTTGTACTTCTGCGGCATACCGATCGCAGCAATCAAACCATTACAGAGACATTTACGACCGACAGTGTCTTCTTCCTTACCACCCTTCTTCAGGTAATCCTTCACAGGCTCGGATGGGCAACGGTAGCCGATCGTTGCGTCTGCCTTCTTGTAAGGATGACGCAAATAGCAGAGATCACAGATACGTTTACGAGATTCATATACCTCCTCTTCGAAGATTGTGCCTTCGAGATTTACAACCTTAAATGGGAAGCCAGTTGGCGAGCCACGGGCATCAGTAAAGATCTTGGCTGCACCCGTTTTAACTTTCTCCAGCACGCGTTTCTTAATTGAGGGGGCGAAGCCCGACTCATCACTGTAAGCAAAGGCAGTGCCGACTTGAATACCAGCAGCACCAGCTGCCAAGGCGTCCTTGAGGCCGGTCTCCGAAGAACCACCACCTGCGAGCCAGAAAGGAATGCCCATCTTGCTAAGTTGCGCCAAATTTGTTTCGTCTTTTACACCGTAAATTGGCTCGTTCTTCTCATCCAGCTTCATCCCTCCGCGTGGCGGTGCATTATGACCACCCGCAACATGACGCTCGACGATAAAACCATTGACTTTACCAGTCGATTTCTTCGCTAAAGTCAGCGCCAAGACATTGGAGGAGATGATCGGAAAGAAGTCGGGGCGTTTCAGCTTCGGTAAGTCGACATCAGGTAGGTGCGAACGGATCCATTCGAGCGGATCAAAGCGACTGAAATACGCATCTTCCTTATCGGCATCTTCAACATTAATACGCATCTCGACTGGTTTCCACTCAGACAAGGCATCCAAGATACCTGGAATCGTGCGTGGGATACCCGCGCCCATCAGGACGTTGTCGACGCCGGCAAGCATGGCGCCAAACATAGAGGTTAGATTCGGCATCTGAATCTTTTCAAGGAAGTTCACGCCGACGTGGCCTTGGTGCCCTTCCTTGGCGAGGAAGACCTCGACAAAGTTGGCCGCTATCGTCAAATCGACGACATTCGCAGTGGGATCGATACGGAAGCCCGCAATTAGCCTGGATGGCTTCTCGTCTTGATCGGCTTCAGCCTTGAAATAACGCGCTAAAATGCGCTCTGCGACGGCTGGCACTGGAAACGCAGCCAATCCACGCCGCATGTGGCCGCCCACATCTCCATGTTGTAAACGACGAACTAGCACTGTGTCCAACGCTGTCCCGGAGATCACCCCGAGCTGCCCAACAGAAGACACCGAATTTGCGAGTCTCCAGTCAGAAACTCCGGCACCCATGCCACCTTGAATGATTTTTGGAAGAAACATATATAATAAGTTTATTAGTCATTAATCGACTCATGCACGAGTCATATGAAAAAGTAATTCATGAAGGTTACAGTTCAATTTAAATCGTGCGAACATTATTACACAAAAGAATTAAGAAAGCTTAGTTGATCTGCCGAACATCAACCTGAGTCACGCACACACCCGACTAATCCTTTTAACTGGGCGACTTAGACGGCAACATCGACCGATCAAGGTTCGCACCTTTCTCATCAATAATTGTGCCTTTTTTACCATCAAATACCGCTCGAGCCACCGAAGCCGGTGCGATACCGCGATATTTTCGTAATCGACAGTGCAAAACCAGTGGTCCAAGCAGCAGCAACTGCGCCGTTGCCAGCACTGCTGTAAACCTAAAACCGTTGCATTTTAAACTGCCCGCCAGCAGCGAGCTGGCCGACCAAGATGCCACAGAGGCAGTTCCAATGCGATCAACTCCGCCCCATCGCCCCCTTGTCCGTAAATAACCGAGTGCGCCGAGGCGCTGCGCCAATGCTCCGACTTTTAATACATACTCAAAGTCCACACGCTGGAACGCGGCCACTGCTCGAAATCGACGCAATCTTCGATGACCACCTGCTTACCAGCTATGCTAAGCGAGGTACCACACAAAGAATCCGACCGTAGCGCCCTGAAGCCGGCAGTTCCTGCAACAATTCAGGCCAATAGCCCCAAGCCCCCAACTAGGACCGCAGTGCGCGGCAGGTTAGATGCAGACTTGGAATTCATTGATCAGATGTGCGCCTTCGCAATGCCGCTAATCCAACGTCGCTTGTTTCTTGGCAGCAGTATCGCCACGCCGCGGACCAACACTCAACTCCCCAGTGCCTGACAGCAAAATGGCCGCAGCCCGTGTCTCTGGAAAGTAAGAGAAGATAATCACCATAATCACAGTGATTGGCACGCACAAGAACATGCCTGGAATCCCCCAGATCGAGCCCCACAGACCAAGTGACAGCAGAATAACAATCGGACTTAGATTCAAACGGTTACCCATCAACCGCGGTTCCAACAGGCTACCAATACAAAACTGCAAGCCAGTTAATACTGAGGCAGTGATCACAAAGGGGCCAAGTGTATCAAACTGCACCAAAGCCAAGACCGACGGAAACGCGGTCGCGACGATCGAACCAATCGTCGGGATGAAATTAAGAAAGAAGATAAGAACCGCCCAGAAGCTCGCAAAATCGACTCCGACGAAGCTTAACACCGCATAGCTTAACAACGCAGTCGCCGCACTGGTAAGGACTTTAATCCCGATATAGGAGCGGATATCAGAACGAATTTTTTCCATCAGTCCTAAGACCTCTTCGAGACGATCCGGATCTCGAACCAATCCATGCATTTTTGCAGTAAATGTGCGCTGCTCTAACAACAGGAAGATCAAATACAAAATAATGATTCCAGTTCGACTGACCAACGAGCGCACAGTGCCCCCAATATTCTGTAAATAACTACTCAAATTGATCTGAGCAAAGATCTCCTTAATATTAGGTGCCTCCTGAACCCCGAATAGTTCATAGCCTTTATAAATTAAACCCTCCAAATTCTGCTGATACAGGGGCGCAACTTTGATCACACTGGCGATATTTACTGTGATCAATTGAATCACTAAACTCAACGAAGCTAAGATCACTGCAATCGCCACAATCATGGCTATCGGTCGAGGCAACGACACACGACCAATACGCAGCCGACAAATTGTATGTGCCAAAATATTGATCAGATAAGCGACCGCTCCAGCAATCACGAGGGGCAACAACAGAGCCTGCCCCAAGTAGAGCAAATAAAAACTCAAAAAGACGAT